>JAUWEC010000063.1 GCA_030608465.1 Chloroflexota bacterium | reverse complement strand
TTTTACACCGTGGCGCTGCTCAATAAGTTCGCTGGCCAGCGCCATAATGGTCAGAGTGGAGAGTCCCAGGAAATCAATTTTCAATAACCCGAGTTTGTCAATCACAGACATTTCGTATTGAGTGACGGTATTTATCGGGCTGTCGCCCAGGTTGCCTGTGGGTCTGTGAAGTGGTGTATATTCCTCCACAGGGCGGTCGGTGACAACTACACCGGCTGCGTGAGTGCCGGCATTGCGAACAGTCCCTTCCACTCCTTTGGCTGTGTCAATTAAAGTCTGCAGATAGGGAGCATCATTATAGAGCTGCTTAAACTCCACAGAGTTCTCCAGAGCTTCTTCGATGCTCATTGGCGGCATATTGGGGATGGCTTTGGCAACCCGGTCTACTTCCTGGAGGGGAATATCCATAACACGGCCAACATCACGGATAGCCGCCCGTGCTTTCATGGTTCCAAAAGTGATAATCTGAGCCACTTTATCGTGCCCGTATTTTTCCGCACAGTAATGCATCATTTCTGCCCGCCGATCATCGGGAAAATCAAGGTCAATATCTGGCATGGAAATACGGCCCGGATTAAGAAATCGTTCAAAAATCAATTTATGTTCCAGAGGATCAATGGGTGTGATTTCCAGGCAGTAGGAAACGATGGAACCGGCAGCAGATCCGCGGGCGTTGTACCAGATCCCTTTTTCCTGAGCATACTGGATCAAATCCCAAACAATGAGGAAATATGGGTCAAAACCCATTGTTTTAATGATTCCCAGCTCATATTCCAATCGTTCACGGATATCAAGGTCAGTAGATCTGTCCTGGTAGCGCTTTAGCAAACCCTTCTCGCAGATTTCTCTCAAATAGCTGTCGGGTGTTTTTCCGTCAGGGACGGGGAAGTTGGGCAGATGATATTCTTTAAACCCTAAATCTACATCACAGCGTTCAGCGATGAGCAGGGTGTTCTCAATGGCTCCCGGGATCTCTGAAAAAATGGACCGCATTTCTTGGGGAGTACGCAAATAATAGGTCTCGTCTGTCATCCGCATCCGGTCAGGATCACTGAGAATTTTACCGGTCTGAATAGCCAGGAGGACATCCTGAAGGACGGAATCGGCTGGATTAATATAATGCACATCGTTGGTGGCGATAAAACGGGCGTTGTAGCGGGGACCCATTTCAACAAGATTTTTATTTATCTTTTCCAATTCGGGGATTTCATGCTGCTGCAGTTCCAGGAAAAAATTATCCGGACCAAAAACATCATAGTACCAATCAAGCTTTTTCTGTGCACGTTCAAGATTTCCCTGGTTGATCGCCCGGGGTATTTCTGCCGCCATACATCCGGAGGTAGCAATTAATCCTTCTGAGTGAGCGGCGAGAAAATCATGGTCGATTCGGGGTCGATAATAAAAACCATCCAATTGAGAGGCGGTGGCGATTTTTAACAGGTTCTTGTAACCGGTCTGATTCTCAGCTAGCAGTAGGAGGTGGGAGGAACGTTTATCCTGCTGCGGGTCACGATCTTTCATTCCCCGGGCGGCAAGATAACCTTCAACACCGATAATTGGTTTTATGTCAACTTCTTTGGCAGCGTGATAAAAATCAACCACGCCATACATGGTACCGTGATCGGTAATTGCCAGAGCTGGCATATCAAGTTCTTTGGCCCGTTTAACCAGGGCTTTGATATTGCTAAAGCCGTCAAGGATTGAATATTCTGTGTGTACGTGGAGGTGAGCAAAAGACATAGGCGGAACGGATAAAGTAGGCTGAATAAACTACCTCTATTATACGCTTGATTAACTGGTTTTTGATCCCTAAACAGGTAAAACCCAGTGTATTAACCTTAAAAATTTATCCGGATAGTATGTCTTTTCTGAAAAGAGAGAAAATAGGTAATGAAATATTCTGAAGACGGGAAGTTTAAGAAGAAATTCCCCTTTAATTGCCGAGAGTCGGGTGCGCCATTACCCGACTCTCTCTAAGGAGGAGAAGAAGAGAAATTCTTTTTCCATAATCAGTGTAGCATCTGGGTCTGTTTGTTGCTTGACGATTACCTGACGCTTTCCCTACGCTTAACATACGTTATCAAGCCATGTCAGGTGGTATACTGGGCTTGAAAAATCAGTTCACTTTCAGCGGAGAGTACCTGTGAACCCCAAAATTTATCTGAATGTTCTGCAGACAGAAAAACTTGGCTTAATTGGCGTTGCCGTAACGGCAAAGGGATTAAGAAGGCTGCGCATGTTTCAGAAGAGCAAAAAAGACTTTTTGGCCCTGAATGAAAGCTACCGGGAGGGGGAGTATATTTTTTCTGATCAGGAAACGAAACCCGTCATAGAGCAGCTGCAGGCATATCTCAATTATGAGATTAAACAATTTTCCCTGCCAATTGATTGGTCAGGATATACGACGTTTCAGAAGGATGTTCTCCAAGAAACCCTATCCATACCTTATGGTGAAACCAGGTCCTACGGACAAATCTCGGCAGCAATTGGAAAACCAAAGGCTTCCCGGGCAGTGGGTCAAGCAGAAAAATCAAACCAGGCCCCACTGGTGGTTCCTTGCCACCGGGTGATTGGCTCAGACGGCAGCCTGACAGGATATGGCGGAAAAGATAATACAGATCTAAAAGCGTGGCTGCTGGATTTTGAAAAAGTTGGATTAAACCGGCGATAGATCTATTCGATCCAGATCACGGCTTGATTTTCAAGCACATCCCAGGACTTCATAAATTCTTTTTTATAGCGTGTATAAACTCTGGATCCGTCAAGGACGGTGACCTTGTGTTCTGTATAACCGATCACAATCACAGTATGCTCAAACCTGGCAACAATGGTTTTGGCGCCGCCAGAGGCAGTATAAGGGATCGGTGTTCCCAACCCCACATGGCCAACAATCCAGACTATCACCGGATGACCAGCTGCAATTTCTGTTTTTAATTCCTTGTAAGTCATGCCGCGGACTGCTTGCGCATTTAAACCGTACTCACGCAACCTCTGGGCAATAGGTTTGGCATGAACTCCATACGGAGCAGGTGGAATCTGCCCCCAGCTCCCATAAACATTGCCAACAAATCCTTTGTTTGGATTATCATGAACGGGAAGTCCGTTAAAGAATTTGTACTCATTAATGGACTTGCCGAAATAAGCTGCCCAATCCACAGCCGAACGGGATTCACAACTGAGGGGCATGGATTGCGAGTGCCCTTTGATTCCTTTAATGCTGCTTTTTACGGGAAGCACTGCTGTCGGTGTAAAGGTAGGTGTTGGGGTAGGTGTTGGGGATGGGAGAGAGGTTGGAGATGCAGTTGGTGTTAGCGGAGAGGGAAGAAACGGCGTGTTGGTTGGGCTAATGAGGATAGTCTCTGTCTGCATGATAGTCCCTTGTATATCAGCTGTCAATATCCTGGGATCCGGCTGGCCATTGAAGAAAAGGAAGACCAAAAAACCTCCCAGAATCATCACATTCGCACCGAGAACTGTAGTCCCACTGGTGAAAAAGGATCTGATTTGAGGGAGGATTGATTCCAATCGCCTTCCCCGAAGCCGATTGGCCGTGGTCATTATTTTCATATTTATCTAAATGAGGAAATTTGTGTTTCCGACGACAGTGAATAGTAAAGTATTCTAATTATACTCAAACCTGGCACAGGTCAAAGGGATTGTTTCGCTGATTTACAGCCCTGTAAGGTAAGTTCAGCCACCGGATAGGATATGAAGTGAGAATGAATTAGAAATGGTCAACTGATAAATTCCGGCTGAGATTGTATAATGAGCAGTGAACACTGGTCAGGTATTGATTTTTTTATACTTATGTTGACTCGCTGCAGAGTATCCACCCGATCTATAATTAAGCTGACAGTAATTGGTTTATCGATCCTGTCGGGATTATCAGCCTGCCAGACAGGTTCTTTCTCTAGTTCAGCCAATCCGTTATCAAAAGCTGCTGAGCCGTTGCAGCAGGAGGATTCAGATCCAGTTGCAGCATCGGAAACCCCGCCGCCAACTCCAACGCCACAAGAGATGTCTGAATCAACCCCGCAGCCGACTGAGGGGAAGGTTGAAATGATCACTATTACCATTGTTTTTGATAATTATCCCTATAAAGAAGGAATGCAGACTGCCTGGGGATTCTCGGCGTTTGTAACCTATAAAGATCAAAATGTGCTATTTGATACCGGCGGATCCGGATTGATGCTGCTGGAAAATATGTCAGAAATGAATATTAATCCGGCTGAAGTACAAAATGTGGTCCTCTCTCATGAACATAATGATCACACTGCCGGACTGCAGGCTTTGCTCTCCGCCGGGGCAGATCCAAAGATTTATTTGCCGCCATCCTTTTCCTCTTCCTTTAAAAACAAGTTCAGCCAACAGGCGGAGGTGATTGAGGTGGTCCCCGGTCTGCTGATCGCGGAAAGAATCAGCACACTTGGGGAAATTCAAGGTTCACCTCCCGAACAAGCACTGGTAATTGACACTCCCCGGGGCTTGGTGGTTATCACCGGTTGTGCCCATCCCGGCGTGGAGAAAATGGTCCTGGCGGCGAAAAGGCAGTTTAAAGAAGAAATCTACCTGGTGATGGGAGGATTCCACCTGGGCAGCTCCAGCAGTTATCAGGTGAAAAATATCATTAAAGAATTTCAGCGCATCGGTGTAGTTCATGTTGCGCCCTGTCATTGTACGGGAGACCGGGCGATCAATCAATTTAGGGAAGCCTTTGGAGAAAACTTTATCAGTGTGGGTGCCGGCGCGGTGATTGAGATTGAGAGTTAAGGAAAAGATAGAGTAGAGAGGTTTTCAAAAAGCTTATTAGTTTGTGTTTTTTTCTAAAAAAAACTGTAAAAAGGAAAAGGATATGGTAAAAAATGACCCGGCTAAACAGGCTGGTGAACTGGTTGAAAAAGGATTCCATTGAGCCGAATCCGTAATGATCGCCGTGGGCGAGCATATATTAGGACCGCTGGAAGATCGTGAAATCCGGATGACGTCTGGATTTGCAGGGGGAATTGGGAGCACATACATGGATAACTGCGGTGCGTTTTCCGCAGGGGTGATGGTTATCAGTGGATTATACGGAAGAACAGGATCGAAAGACGATGACCGGATATGTCAAGAATTGACAGCAAAATACCGGGAATGTTTTTTTAAGCGATTTGACACCCTGATTTGTGGGGAACTCAGGGCTGAGAAATTTGGTTCCCAGGGAGAACAGCCCTGTTCTGTCCTTGTTGAACAGGCTTCAGGGATCTTGCTGGAGGTCATCGAGGAGTATCAATCCGATCATTAAGTAGAAAATGCCAGAGGACGGGAAAAATGGATGGCCATAAAGAACCAATACTGAAGAGACCCGCAAGCTGGATTGGCATTGGCTTAGCCGTTGGGGCCGGGGTTGGTGTGGCCTTGAACGATATTCCCCTTGGAATTGGCCTGGGTATTTTGATTGGAGTGTTAATTGTTATGCAGCTAAAGCGAAAACAAGACCAGGATAATGGAGGGGGAGAGGGATAAACCGGGTCCTGTTCTGGGGATAATACCGAGAATTATTGTTGTCAGTCCAGGGGGTGATTCACCGCGTTGAGAAAATCTGCCAACAAACCGTAGGCAGTGGACCGTGGGGAAGGGTTTTCTTCAATCAGTGCCAATTTTCCCAGCACGTCACTTTCAATTTCAAGAATGGCTGAGGTTCCAAGCACATTAAAAAAACGGGATTCAGGGCTGATTTTTTTGGGTTGTACTGAAGCAATAATTCCCTGGGGAGCGCTGTCATCCCGGTGGGCAGTGCAGACCAGCTTCCAGCGCTTACCGGTTTCTTTTGCTTCCTGGATCATATCCGGGGTTAAAGCCCGAATCCCGGTTCGGTTTACCTGGTCCGGTGTATAAGGAATATCCATCAGGACAGTTACCAGGGCTGCAATCTTAACAGCTGCATCCCAGCCATCAATATCTCCACGGGGATCGGTTTCAGCAATTCCGATAGACTGCGCATAGGCAACAGCCTCTTCCTGGCTCTCACCATTTTCCATTCTGGTCAGGATCAGGTTCGTGGTGGAATTAAGCAGGCCGGAAAAAGAAATCACTTTTGCACCAGGCAGTCCACAGCGGGCGATTGAAAAAACCGGAGCTCCATCCATTACAGATGACTCAAACAAAAACGACAATCCGCGGAGTTTTGCTAAATTGGTCAGTTCCCGGTACCCGTGGACAACCGGTCCTTTGTTGGCTGTGACTGCATGCATTCCCCCTTCCAGCGCTTGCCGAAGGAAATCCAGGGCGGGTTGGCCTGTTTGATAGTTAACCGGGGTGGTTTCAAACAGCAGGTCGGCCCCACAGTTCTGGATAAATTCCAGGCTGCCTGAGATTGGCAGTTCTGAAAACTCATCCAGGGACACGCCGTTCCGGTAGGATTTAAGCACTTCCGGCAAGGAAAGTCCACCCGGATTAATAGCGGCGCCGTGATTGCCGGAGGCGATACCTACCACCCGGTAGATAATTCCCAGCTCATCTTTCAGGGTAAGCTCTTTTTCCAGCAGCAGCTCAATCAGCGCTTGCCCGACGTTGCCGAATCCGAGCAGCGCCAACTTAAATTCACTGTAGGGAGGAGGAGTGGGGGACATGGGATTCTCCTAGAATCATCGACCAGGCAGGTCTGAGATATATAATAGTTCGTTCTGGCTTTACTTGAGGCCTTTTTTATGGCGTGTTTTGATAGATTGAATTTCCTGTTCAGTCAGATCCGGGATTTCTTCTGTGGATTTGATGTTCAGGGCTTTGAGCTGTGCTTCCCGCCAGCGGGTTAATCGTTCATCTACTTCAGGTTCATATCCCTGGGTGGAAGGATGGTAGAAGTATGTCCCCAGTAAATCATCCGGCAGGTACTGCTGGGGAAGGAAATGATCCGGGTGAGCGTGTGGGTACTGATAACCTTCTCCATGACCCAGGGCTTTTCGATCCCGGCTGGCGTCTTTGAGGTGGTTTGGTACTCCAATTCGGCTGGATTTTTCAATCAAATCATAGGCTTTAAAATAAGCCCCGGCGGAATTGGATTTTGGGGCAGTCGAGAGATATAAAACAGCTTCAACGATAGGGTAAATGCCTTCCGGCAATCCAATAAAATCAAATGCCTGGGCAGCGGCATTGGCTACCACCAAACCCATCGGGTCAGCCAGGCCAATATCTTCTCCAGCAGAAATAATCAGGCGCCGCAGGATAAACCGGGGATCTTCACCGGCGTAGAGCATTTTCGCCAGCCAGTAAAGGGCAGCATCCGGATCTGATCCGCGGATTGCTTTGATAAAAGCAGAGATGGTGTCGTAGTGGGCATCACCGTCTTTATCGTAGAGCACGGCCCGGCGTTGGATAGAATCCTGGGCAATTTCCAATGTCACCTGGACAGTTCCGTCTTCATCAGGCAGGGTGGATTCCACGGCCAGCTCCAGCGCATTTAAGGCGTTGCGGCCATCTCCCCCTGCGACCCGGATCAAGTGCGCTTCGGCATCCTCATCCAATTTAATCTCTTTATCCCCGTACCCGCGCTCCTGATCCTCCAGGGCACGATGTAAAAGGGTACTGATATTTTCATCTGTGAGAGATTTCATCTGGAAGATTCTCGAGCGGGATACCAGGGCGCTGTTGACTTCAAAGTAGGGGTTTTCGGTGGTAGCGCCAATCAGGGTGATTGTGCCATTTTCAACATATGGCAGCAGTCCATCCTGCTGGGCTTTATTCCAGCGGTGCACTTCATCCACGAACAGGATGGTTGGTTTCTGATACATCTTTCGACGGTCCCTGGCTTCTTTAATGACCTGCCGCAGATCTGCTTTGCCGGCCATCACAGCTGAGAGGCTGGTGAAATGAGCCTCGGTGTGATTGGCTATGACCATCGCCAGGGTAGTTTTTCCGGTCCCGGGAGGCCCCCAGAAGATCAGTGCAGAAAACAGACGATCCGCCATAATCGCCCGGTAAAGTAATTTACCTTTCCCAACAATGTCATCCTGTCCTATAAATTCGTCCAGGGTGCGCGGCCGCAGCCGGGCTGCCAGGGGAGCATTCTTTTTCAGGTCCTGTTCCATGGCGTGGTCAAATAAATCCATGAGGCTATTTTATCATGGAGAATAAAGCGAGTTTAGTGGAAGATGATTTATTTGGATAGTCTCAAATGGAGAATGGAAACAAGTTCCGAGGACTCGGATGGGGAAAGGAACAATAAACATGCTTTAAAAGTAAGATATATTCAAGCCTCTAGTGATATCTAAGACTTATAAAAACAAATGTCGCCTAAATGTCGTTAACACGACATGGCCTTTCTGGACAAATTCCCTACAATGTAGGAAAATTTAGTTAGAAGGAGTTTGTCATGAAACAACCTGATCTTGGACTTAAAGTATCTGAACTGCGCAATGAAAAAGGTTTTACCCAGGAACAATTAGCTGAGGTTTGTGAGGTAACACCCAGGACCATTCAGCGAATTGAGAGCGGCGAAGTGGAGCCCCGGGCGTTCACCCGCAACAGCTTAAGTAATGTGCTTGAATTTGACCTCGGAAAGAACGACCTGGAAAATGAACGGTTCTGGATGGCAGCGCTTCACATCAGCAGCATGTTCTGCATCGTATTGATTCCCCTGTTGATCTGGTCCTGGCTGAAAAACAGGAGCTATCAAGTTGATAAACACGGCCGCCAGGTAATGAACTTTCAGATCACAGTTACTCTGGCTTTATTTGCTGGCGGATTTTGCCTGGTTGTGGGAATGCCAGCCCTATTAATCCTGATGGAACAAGGAATAGGAAATGTCATCTTGATGAGCAGCCTGGCCTTGTTAAGTGTGATGCCGATGATCCTGATAGGTTTTTTCATTACTTACCAGGGTGCAGTCAATACCCTTCGCGTATTAACTGATAAATCAACCCGCTACCCGCTAAGCATTAAGTTTGTCAAATAAACTCAATATCAGTAAACAGAAACCCCCTCCAGTTTTTTCTGGAGGGGGTTTGTTAGTTAGAGATTTCTATCCTATTTTCCTGTATTGTGATGAAATCAACGGCAGGGAAGATGCAGTACCCATTTTGCTTTTCCGTATACCCCAGTAGAGCGGTTCTCCCAATCCCACTCAGCAATCGATCCATCCTGGTAGGGAATGACAATGTGGATGGTTTCTTCAAGCGGCATAATGCCAAAATCACCGCAGGGTGGGCGGGTACTAAGCGTTATGGTGCTATATCCCTGAATTAATAAATTCGGGATACCCCCTGGTCCAGGAATCAAACACCCAACCAGCTGGTAAGTCAAAGATCCCGATGTATCAAATTTGCATATTCCAGCCCATCCTCCCCCGCTGACAGGGATTTCTCCGGAAGTTCCTAACCCCGAATCATTGCTGATACCATAAATCTCAAGTGGGAAGTTTCCGGAGGCATAAATATCATTAACGAAATTATATTGGGGTATTTCATGGGCCTGGAACACTTCAATCTCCAGGAAATTTTCTGGACAAATTTGATAATCTGTTATTAATGTCTGAGGTATGAAAGATTCAAGAGGGGTCAAAGGTATTCCATCATCCTGCGGTGTTAAAAGCTCCCTCGTGTCGGTAAAAGAACAAGCAGTTAAGCAGAACAGGATAAAAAAAAACAGGATTTTGGAATAATATCTTGGGGAATCCTCGATCATTAACCCTCCCGAGATGATCGAACGACGCTGTTGTGGTAAGTATCTATGATCAAAAGTGATTGTGGTTTGCAGCTCCGAGTTTGAGGTGATGAAATCGAATGGGGCAGGATGTGGAATGAACAGTAATGGAGTCAATTTCAGTATACATAAGGACGGAATGGACGTCAAGCAATTGCCCAAGCGAGAGGCAGAATGGGAAATATCTACTCAAAGAAGCCAGGATCTTACGACTAGGATTTCTTTTTTGGCTGCCCTGCAACTTTTTGGATATTTTTCCGTATATATGGATGTGAAAATACCTGGTGATTCGTTTCAGGATAATTTGAATACCATGCATTCTTTAGATCGATCTCAAGCCATTAATGAAGAGGATTTCTTTCTCCGGTTTCTCCAGTACAATATGAAGTGGGACAAAGTTATCCGTCAGCAAGAGTTAGGACAAACCAGGCACAAAGGCATTATTCCTATTAAACCTTTAAACCAATAAAAGGAGAAACCATGTCGATCATCAAAAATCCCGTCCAGGTATTTATCCGGAATTTTATCCGCCTGGTGGTATTCGTTCCCTTGTGGCTGCTCTTTGCCCTGGGAAATTTTTCACGGGCTTTGGGTGGAGCGAATATTGACCAGTTTTTTTACGGGGGATTAAAAACCCTGGTGATATTCTGGGTGGCAAATGTCCTGGCCGGGATGTTTTATATCCTGCCCCAATGGGAACGACTGGTCCTGCTCAGGATGGGAAAGTCCGTCGGAACCCGGGGTCCCGGCTTGTTTATCATTCCTCCTTTCATCTATTCTGTAGCCCGGATTCTGGACATCCGTATTCAAACTTATGAGGTGAAAGCGACCAAAACCTTGACCAAGGATAATATCCCCATCGATGTCACCGCAGCTGTGGAGCTGGAAGTTGAAAATCCAGAGAAGGCGGCAATCGCTGTCCAGGATTATTGGAAAACCACCGAATGGGCTTCCATGGAAGCGCTGAAAAGCACCATTGGCGGCAACGACCTGCGTCCATTGTTGAGTGAAACCGAAAGAATAGCCAGTGATCTGAAGAAAATTATCGATGCCGCAGCATCAGATTACGGTATTAACGTTCGAGCGGTGCGTATCACCGATGTAGGCACGCCACCCTCCCTGATAGAAGAGCTGGCAGTGATTGCCCGGGCTGAACGGTCCGCCAAAGCAAAAAGAATCCAGGCCGACGCGGAAGTGGAAGTTGCCAATGCCCTCGCGGAAGCTTCAAATATTTTATCCACGGCAGAGGGATCGCTGGAACTTCGCCAGATTCAGGCCCTGCTGGATATTTCCAAAGAGGAAAGCGCGATGGTGATTGTTTATCCAATGGACAGTTTCACGGGTAAAGACATCGCTTCTGCTGCAGCTGGCACGCAAGCACAAGGAATGGGCAAGAAATAAGCCTTTGAAGATCATTTTTTGGGAAAACAACCGGGGCTGGAATTTTCCAGCCCCGGTTTTGTTTATTCCTCCGGCTTACGGGGTGCATACCAATCGAGGATACCGTTTCCTTATTGTTTTATATTATCTTGTCATCGGTCCCTGCAGCCTGACATCATTCTTTTTCTCCAAGTGAAAGAAATATTCCATATGCTGTTTTTTTTTCAGTATACCAAATTGAATTTTGGACAGATCAAACTCCCAATAGACAGGATTGATCAGCAGCCTCCACGATTAATAATAACAATGGTAGGGGCGACCCGACGGGTCGCCCAAACTCATTAAAAAAAGTTATGGAGTGATTTACCTTGATCATCCTCCCATTGAAGAGGATTATTTATGATATATCTCCTGATTGAATGGAGTTCTTTTTCATTTCGAATTATCCTGTCATAATAATTTCGCTGCCAAATTTTTTTGCCTGGTGTTTTCCTAATCCGATTTATTAGTTTGGCAGTTCTTGATTTATATTGTCCGACTATTACACCTAAAGAACAGGGGTCTAATCCTGGACTTGTTTTCCGGGCGACCGACTCGGTCGCCCCTACCTCTGTTATCCAGATAATGCCATGAATGTGATCTGGCATGATGACCAATTCTTCTTAATGTAATTCAATATACGGACGAGCGACTGTTGTATGAAACCATTCTCTTTTGGCTATGTTTCCATAAATATTCAAATCCAATGCGCCGTCTATTATCCGGCCAAATAGTTTTTTCATCTCGTGAGTACATATTGTAACGAAATATGCACCTGCTTGGTTGTAGTTGTATCCTTTAAGGCGGGTAGGCTTTCTGTTTAAAATATTTGAGTTATTCTTGAACCGATCCATCGAATTTCCCCCTATTTTGTTTTACACGAAAAGGCGAACGAACCAGTCGCCCAATATATTGTGTTGAATAAATATCCTACACTATTCAGATAATCTTGTCATCTGTTCCAGCTGCCTGTCGAAGCAGCTCTGTTTGCCCAACGTGGTAGCTGTCATGGAAATATAAGAAAAACAGCCACTCGGCCAGGGGTTTTATTCCCCCCCTGCGATATTCCACCGGGCGCTGGAGAGATTCCAGCGTCTCACCTTCGAGCAGTTTGGAAAGATTAATTTGTGTTTCTTCAAGATGGCTTATCAATTCTTCGAGGGGCAGTACTCCATCACCCTCGCCCTGAATCGGTTCGGATTCCCGCTCGTAATGGGATAAATCCGCCCCTGGCAGCAAATCTTCCGCTTCCAGCAGCCGGAAGATATTACAGCGGTTGGTGAGCAGGTGCCCGACCACCCAGTTGAGACAGTTGCTCCGGAAGGGCAGCTGAATCAAACTGTCCTGGTGGGACAGGTTTTGTGATTGCATTTTGATGATTTCAAGGTTCCTGGCATATGCCTTAATGAGGACATCGATTGGAATCATAGTTGTTATCCTTAGGTAGATCTCCCCAGTATTGAACAGTTCTTTTACACGATATTCCGGGACAGGCTTTTTTAGGAACGTTAAACATTTAGACATGGAACAGGGAAGGAATATCAGCAATCCAAGGGCTGAAACATTAAACGGATTTTAACAGGCGACATGGAAGAGGCCGATGACCCTGTCTTCGCTTTTATTCCAGGCATTAACCGCATCCGGTGTTTTAAGGATCTCCACAGGGCAGTTCTGCTCTTGGAAATACGCCTCTGCTTCGGGGGAAAGCCGCACCCGGCCGAACTGACCGCTGCCGATCAGCAGCCGCTCAGCCCCCTCCTGGTAGATATATTCCGCTTCTGCCCGGGAGATAATGTGGGAGGTCCCATAGATTTCTTTGGAAAGCTTTTTATTTCGTTTTTTCACCTCGCCATCCAGGCGGATGAGGATGTCGTGCTTAATCCGCTCCCCGTTCAGGTCAATATAACCAAATCTTGTTTTATTTAAGGTGGGTTTCATGCCGGCACCTCCTTATCTTTATTTTTAAAACTAAACTGAGGGATTATTCGAGCGATGAATGATGATGAAAGTTTTGATTATTTGTAATCTTCCCTCGGCGGATGGAAGGCATCCAGCAGGCGGCAGGGGGTGAGCGCTACCCCGCCGTGCGGCACTCCACCGGGTATCACCGCGACCATGCCCGGCTCCAGGACCCGGGGTTCACCGTTCACAGTGAGTTCAAATCTTCCTTCAAGGACGTTGGCGATCTGTTCGTGGGGATGGCTGTGCTCCGGCATTACCGCGCCCGAGTCAATATCCCAGTAGGCCAGGGACATGTTCTCTGAATGCACAAATACTGCCCGGTAGCCGGGAATAATCTCCCTTTCTTCCATCTCTTTCAGGTTTAGAAAACCCATCTGCCCCTCCGTTTTCTCTGAATTATTGATATTTCAATTGTACCAATTAATTCTGGCGTCGAAGACAGGTATGAGGGAACTGAGAGAAATATCTTCAGGCGGGTTTCCGGATAAAAATTACCAGCAGCCAGATTCCAGCCAGGTAACAAAGAACCACCCCTACTGTGCCAAGGTATAGGGCGCCAAAAATGCTTCCTAAATGACCGAAAACCATTGTGAGGGCGGCGCCCAGGATTCGATGTTTCTTTTCCTCCCTGCCGTACAGGCGGGGGATAAAAAACAGGATCAGGGCACCAATCAAGACAGCAATCAATCCGGCGATGATTCCCACATGGCCCATTCTCCCACCTGGGTAGGGATCATAATAGAGGGCGCCAATCTGGGCACTGAGGATAAAATTCAGGGCTCCGCTGAGGACTATAAATATCCCTCCGGCAGCGGCAAATCTTTTAGGAATATGAATTTTCATGTTCGGTCCTACTTCAGTTTAGGAAACAGCCGGCCGGTATTTTTCATATAATCCCGATATTGATCACCGAACTGATCCAGCATCATCTGCTCTTCTGCACCAACACGCAGC
>JAUWEC010000214.1 GCA_030608465.1 Chloroflexota bacterium | reverse complement strand
GGTTCTTCTTCAATCGACAGTGTAGTCGTTGTGGGATGCGAAGAGTATCAGGATAAATTTGAACTGTCAAAGCCGGTGTATTTTATTCCTGCCGGAGGTGACCTTCTCACCAATTTTCAGATAGGTGCTGATGCCCTTATTAAGATTAATCCGGAAGCAGATGCCGTTGCGATTGTATCCTCTGATATCCCCATGCTTTCTCCGGCAAGCGTTGATTGGGTTGTAAACAAATCCTTGGAAACGGATAATGATCTTTATTATTGCGTGATTGACCAAAAAACAATGGAAGCCCGTTTCCCTGAATCGGGCAGATCCTATACCCGATTAAAAGATATCAATGTATGTGGGGGAGATTTATCCGTCGTAAAATTGAGCCTTTACACCTCAAATAGTGAGTTTTGGGGAAAAATAATCCGCGCTAGGAAAAGCTCGTTTCGGCAAGCGGCTCTGATCGGAATAGATATCCTATTGCTGTTGGTCTTCCGCCGCTTAACATTTAATGAAATCGTCCAAAAAATAACCCGCCGATTAAAAATTAAGGGACAGGGCTTGATCTGCCCTTACGCTGAACTCGGTATGGACATCGACAAACCACGCCAGCTGGAGTTAGCCCGCAGAGAATTGGCCTGATCCTTTGATACGATACCATGAAAATTAAAGATTATCTTGCTAGAGACGCAGAACTCACCCAAAGATTCCGGATCCCAGATAACAAGCCCGGACTTAAAAATATTTCTGCCTTCTTTGCTCATTCGGGAGATTCCTGGATTTGGGGAGCTGGCCTTGCGCTGCTCTGGATCTTCGGCCCCCATTCCTGGAGACCAGGGATCCAACTATTATTCATCGGTATACTGGTCACTGCTATATGTGTTCTGATAATAAAGTTTTCAATTAAACGCCCCCGTCCCGAAGGTGACTGGGGGGAGATATACCGAAAAACCGACCCCCATTCTTTTCCCTCCGGACACGCTGCCAGAGCTACGATGCTTACCGTGCTGATTTTATTAACCGGACCCGTCTGGCTCGGTCTGTTCATGATAGTTTGGATCCTGTTGGTAGCAGCAGCCCGGGTGGGATTAGGAGTTCATTACCTTTCAGACATCATTGTAGGAACCACTATTGGTGCCATTTTCGGTGGTTTCGTATTCCTAATTTTCGGATAATCTTTTTTAATCTAAAAGGCTCCCGGAGTTTTACAAAACTCCGGGAGCCTAATTCATTAGAAACTTTTACCTTCAAGGACCGAGGATGCCACTTCCTGGATTTCAGCTATTTATTTGTGAAAGCTGCTAGCTCGATTAGTTTCCCTTGATCCTGATAAGAATAATAAGGAAACCAACCCACGCCAAAAAGCTCCACCAGGATGTCTTTCTTATAGGGTGTTACAGGGATCTCGGTAACTCCTTCCAGGATTTCCTGCCATTTCTTTTCCACTTCTCTCAGTTCTTCCAATCGATCTTTTTCAAGATCTTCGATTTCTTTTTTATACTGATCAATCATATCAAGAGATTCTTCCACATCGGCTTTCGCCTTGGTTGTCATTCTGCGTTTCGTGAGTGAGGTAGTCATACTGCGCCGGCGTCCGGCAAGAAGGCCTAGTAAATTCTGGGCATGCGTGCCCATTTCTTCCATCTTTCTCTGGGAATGTTCAACTTTATCCTCTTCTAGTTCTCTTTCCTCCCGCATTAATCGATCCCTGATTGTATCCAGTTTTTTATCAAAGGAATCATTAGTTTTTTCCCTTTCCTGCTCCAGTTCTTTTTCTGCTGTCTCGGTGCACATGCTTCGGAATTCACCCTGGGATACCTGAGGGCCTGCAAAAATCTTCAGCTCTTCATTGGCACGAACAGAAACTGTCACGGTATGATAAATCCAATCCTGAAAATCTGTTTTAAGTTCCCTCAATTTCGCCCCATCGTTAAGAGGAGCGGTCAATTCATGGAAACGGGCATCAGAAATCGCCTGACGATCAAGGGCATCCAGATCAACAGGATCCGAAATCCTATCCTCCCACCTGATCCTTCCCTGAGGATCGGGATCGCTGATCAGCGCTGCAGTGACTAAATCGTAATCGAGATTGAAATTCCTCTTCAGGAAACGAATAGTTGCCTGGGCCAACAGCACCGGTTTGTAAATCACCTGGTGCTTAACTTCCTGGGGAGGGGAAATTCCTGCTTTATCCACCGCCTCCAGCAGGTTCAGATTATTTGGTAAAAAATATTCCTCAACGTTTGCTGGCACATTCGGCCTGGTACTTGACGTCTGTACTCCTGTCTCTTTTCCAGAAACAGAGGATCTTTTTAGGCGCTGTCTCGCCGGGCTGGCAGATCTGGTAGTGTGATCTTGATCAGCTCCCACCAGCGCATTTAACTCAGGCAGCTGAACCCGGGTCAAGGGACCGGTCAAATAATTCATAACCCATCGAGTATGGAATAGTACCGGCTGATCTTCGTGAACATTATGAAGCAGAAAAACCCGTTTATCCAAGGTGGAAATCAATTTGTCATAAACCTTCCGGTCCAATCCCGGGGCTGCGCCTTCTAACCCATCCAGAAGACGATTTTTATCCTGCTCTGTTTGCAGTTTGCCGATGAACCAGGTTCCGGCATTGGACAAGGCTTTATAATCCACATCAACCGGGTTCTGTGTCACCAGCACCTGTCCCACACCAAAAGCCCGGGCTTGCTTCAGCATCCGCAGCATGGGAATTTTGGAAGGCGGATTTTTAACCGGAGGGAGATAACCAAAAATCTCATCAAAATAAATCAGAGCCCTCAAGGACGTGGAGCCTTTTTGAGTCCTCATCCAGGTCTCAACCGCGGAGTAAAGCAGGGTTACAAAAAACATTCTTTCCGCATCGGAGAGATGAGCTATATAAAACACACTGTGACGCGGCCGGCCATCTGATCCATACAGCATAGATTCGATATCCAGCGGTTCTCCTTCTATCCAGGATTGAAAAGACGGCGCGGCCAATATATTATTCAATAGAATAGACAGTTCCAGCCGTTCTTTTTCCGGAAAGAAATTTTCTATCGATATTACACCAAGTTTTTCAAACGGCGGATTCTGTATTTGAAGAATCAGCTCAGATAAATCCAGATCGCGGCCTTTGCTCCAGGCACTCTCAAAAATGTTGCTGACCAGGATATGTTCTTTGGAGCGCACCGGGTCCAGATCATCCAAACCAACCAGCCCCAGCAACCCCATCGCGATACCGGAGATTTTATCTACCAGGATTTCCCGATTTTCATCCCAGAGAATTGTTGGCGCTTTAAAAGAGGCCATGATGTTCACCGGAATACCAGACTCCGATCCCGGAGAGTAGATAGCAAAATGGGCTGCATCCTGGAGAGCTTGAATGCGCTCCGGGGAAATGTCCCATTTCTCCAGACCACTTTTCCACAGCGATGCGGCATCTGCCGCTGCCTGTTCAATGGTTTTATCCTCTCGCCGGGCTTGATCCGTATTCACCCACGGCTGGAAATCCTCAGGCCTCAATTCAGGAAAGTGGAGCAGTGCATTGGTAATATCTCCTTTGGGGTCGATCATTATGGCCGGGATACCTTGCAATGCTGCTTCTTCCAACAGGCCAATACATAACCCTGTTTTCCCTGATCCTGTCATGCCCATAACGACAGCATGGGTGGTTAAATCATCCGGGTCATACATCAGGGGGTCCGATGTAATTTCCCTCTTTTTGGAATCAAATATTCGTCCTAAATAAAATCGATCCGCTTGTTTTGTCATCAGATACCTCGTTGAAAATATGTTTTGCCGGGGGAAAAATCATCCGGAAAAATACTAGTTAACCATAAATGATTTTACCCTAACCGGGATTAGTTAATTAATCATCTTGGAATTTATTGTCACAGACTAGTAATAGGCCTGGTCAGACGAAGAGCGACATTTATAATTCCAGCAAAGATCTTATCTGAGAATTTTTCATCAAACACAGAAGCTAGCATATAATTAAC
>JAUWEC010000048.1 GCA_030608465.1 Chloroflexota bacterium | reverse complement strand
AATCCGGGATGCAGAGAAATTAAAGATCCCCTATATGCTGGTTATAGGAGACCGGGAAGAGGAAGCCGGAACAGTAGCACCCCGATTACGAACGGGTGACCAACTGGACGCAATCAGCATTGAAGAGCTTCTGGCCAGAATGGCTGAGGAAATAAAAAACCACGACCAAGTCTAAAGCACCGGGGCAGCGGAGGTCACTGAGACACCCCCTGCCCCCGTATTCCTCCGTTGACGTTTTTCCCTTATCTATGGTATTATCGAAGTCTAAGTTAAAATATAAAGGAGAGAACAATAGGAAAAATTAACTACTGGGCGAATGATCGGATAAGGGCTCGCGAAGTCCGTCTAATTGGTCCCGAAGGGGAAAACATAGGAGTAATTCCGATAGAAGAAGCCCTAGCCATTTCTAAGGAAGCCGAGTTAGATCTGGTAGAGGTATCACCCAATGGCAATCCGCCTGTTTGTAAGGTCATGGATCTGGGGAAATTCCTCTACGAACAGGAAAAAAAGCGCCAACGGGCTCGCAAGGCACAAAAAATCGTTGAGGTAAAAGAAATTCGCCTGCGCCCAAAAACCACTGATCATCACCGCAATTTTAAAGTGCGCGATGCTCGAAGATGGCTTACTACAAATAAAAAGGTTAACGTCCGGGTTCAGTTCCGGGGTCGGGAAGTGCATTATCCAGAAATTGCGCTGGAAATGCTGAACAGTATCGCTGAAGAACTCAGTGATGTTGGTGTTATAGAACAAAGACCTTCCCGGGAAGGCTATTCCATGCTCATGGTTATAGCCCCTATGAAAGAATAACACTTCCTTTTCTAAATTTCCCAGAGGTGTACAGGGTGGTTTTTATCCAACCGAAACCGCCTTCCCACTCTGTGTCTACTCCTCAATTTAGAAATCAAGGTTGGAAACATAAATTATCGCAGCTGCTGGGTGCAGTAACAGGTACCTTTCCGGAATCGGAATCGCAACCGGCGCCCAGGGGACTGCAGGAGAGAATCGAATGTCACGAGTAAAAACAGGTATAACCCGCCGGCGACGGCACAAGAAAATAATCAAAATGGCGAAAGGTAAATACGGCACGAGGAGCCGTCTTTACCGCCGCGCAAACGAAGCCATGTTGAAGAGTCTCTGGTATTCATACCGGGACCGCCGCACAAGGAGACGAGATTTACGCCGGTTATGGATTACCAGGATCAACGCTGCCTCCCGGTTGAATGGTCTGCCGTACAGTCGCTTTATTTACGGATTAAAGGAAGCAAATATCATCCTCAATCGTAAGATGCTGGCAGATATGGCTGTCCGTCATCCGGAAGCTTTCACAATAGTGGTGGATAAAGCCAAAGCAGCTATCAAATAATTCGACAATCATGCAAAAAAGGACAGGGCAATCCTGTCCTTTTTTGTTTTAATGCTACAATCGATTCGGATAGGTTTTTAAAAGTAACAATTTATACTTTATCTCACTGATCTTATTAAAAGTAGTGGTTTATGAACAAAATCCTGCGGGGAAAAATCATTCCCTCTAAACTCGCCATTCAGCCGGCTCGGGGTGTTATCACCTCGACAAACGTTCATGTTATCGTTAACCTTGGCAACAACCAGCTCAATCACAACAGAGAGCAGGCTATCTTAATCACCCGTAAAGCAGCTTCTTTATTCACCTCGGTTTGGGACCAGCCTCAGTTATGATTTCTTCCGTCCAGAACCCCAAAATTAAGCGCATCCGGCTTCTGCAAACCCATTCCAGATCTCGGAAAAAAGAGCTTGCTTTTATTATCGAAGGGGTTCGCCTTCTTGAGGAAGCCCTTAATACCTGCCAGGTCCCGGAGCTGGTGATTTACTCACCGGATCTCGACCCGCGGGGGCAACAGCTGGTGGTGGCATTTCAAAAACATAATGTTCTTTGTGAGGAAGTAACTCAGGAAGTAATCAAAGCGGCCAGTGATACAGAAACCCCCCAGGGAATCCTTGCCATCCTGCCTCTCAAACCGCTTCCCCTGCCCCCGGAGTCTGATTTTTTGATGATTGCAGATGAAATCCGCGATCCAGGTAATCTGGGCGCTCTGCTGCGTACTGCACAAGCTGTAGGTGTGAACGGTTTTTTGCTCTCGCCTGGAACAGTGGATCCTTTCTCTCCTAAAGTAATTCGAGCGGGGATGGGAGCCCATTTCCGGCTTCCAATATTAAGCTGCACCTGGGAAAAGATCCGTCAGGTCACGGAGGGTCTGACCGTCATCGCCGCAGATATGGATGAGGGTACCCGAATCTGGGACGCTGATCTTAGTCTCCCCCTGGCGTTGATCCTTGGCGGAGAAGCCCATGGACCGGGAAAATACTCTCGCGATCTGGCTGATACCTGGATTCATATCCCCATGAAAGATGGTTCTGAATCTTTAAATGCTGCTGCTGCCGGAGCAATTCTAATGTATGAAATCCTCCGTCAGCGGACTCAAGGGACACAGCATTGATAGCATTACTGGAAATATAATCAGTTATGACCAATATAACTCTGCCGATTAACCAAATTATCCACGGGGATGCTGTTCAGGAAATGAATGCGCTCCCTGAGAGTTCGATTGACCTGATCTTTGCGGATCCTCCTTATAACATGCAGATTAAAGGCGACTTATGGAGGCCGGATTTCAGCAAAGTAGATGGAGTAGATGATGAATGGGATAAATTTGATAATTTCCGGGCATATGATACATTTACAATAGCCTGGTTAAAAGCTGCGCATCGGCTGCTGAAAGAAGATGGCGCCATTTGGGTGATTGGCACCTATCACAACATTTACAGAGTGGGAAAACTCCTCCAAGATATCGGATTCTGGATTATTAACGAAATTATCTGGGAAAAAAATAATCCTATGCCGAATTTCCGCGGCGTTCGTTTTACGAATGCCCACGAGACATTAATTTGGGCTAAAAAATCAGAGGGTGGAAAATACACTATCAATTATCACGCCATGAAACCCTTTAATGATGGGAAACAAATGCGCAGCGTTTGGAATCTGCCAATCTGTAAAGGGAAAGAGCGAATACGGGTAAATGGAGAGAGAGTTCACTCCACCCAAAAACCCCTGGCATTGCTTTACCGCGTGGTTCTTTCCTCCACAAATCCGGGAGATGTGATTCTTGACCCCTTCTTCGGCACCGGAACAACCGGAGTTGCTGCTAAAATCCTGCATAGGAATTGGATTGGAATTGAGCAGGATAAATTCTACATTCCCATCGCCAAAAAACGGATTGACCAGATTCAATCAGAAGAGTATACGACCCAAGCCTTTGACATCAAGGATAAAAAACGTTTGGCGCCCCGAGTACCATTTCCACACTTGCTTGAATATGGGTTAATAAAACCCGGGCAAACCCTTTATTTTAATCAAAATCCGAAGCAAGCTGCAATTGTGAAACCAAACGGAAATCTGCTTTACCCCGATTTTGAAGGGTCAATTCATCAAACAGCAAAACATATCATGGAGGGTAAACCGGGGAATGGCTGGCTGCACTGGTTTTTTGCAGATAAAAATGGGGATTTCCTCTCTATTGACACCCTGAGGGAAATCATCCGGAAAGATTTGAATGCTCCCCCTGAAAAACCCAAATCCCAAAAATAAATCTAATTCTTCAAAAGCAAAGATTGATCCAGGAACCGCTAAATGAAAATTCGCTCAATAACATACTTTGAGAATCCCGGTGATCCCCTGCGGGAAGAAGCTCTCATCCGCTCGGAAAAGTTTGCCAATGAGGCAAAAGAACTCTTCGAATCTGCCGGATATCAAGTCCAAACGATCCGTTTTGCGTCACCCCCGTTTCCACTCTTCATGAAAGTTTTGGAGAACGAACGGGTTTTATCTTACGCGGGTGATTTAGAACGATCGCTTAACTCCCTTGGTTTTGATTACCTATCTCTCGGTCCTGCCATCCCTTCCCATCCAGAGAGTTACGCCCTCATCCCGGATCTAATTCTGTCGACAGAAAACACTTTCTGTTCCGGATTGATGACTGACCCTAAAAAAGGCATCTCTTTATATGCTGTCCGTTCTTGTGGAGAAATCATTCACCGGCTTGCCTCAATTGAGCCAAACGGTTTTACCAACCTTTACTTCGCCGCCCTGGGCAATGTGCCCCCCGGCGCTCCTTTTTTCCCGGCAGCTTACCACGGGAATGAAAATCCGATTTTTGCTATCGCGGTGGAAGCGGCTGATCTTGCAGTGAAGGCTTTTTCAGAGGCTTCTTCTTTTAAGAAAGCCAGCAGCAATCTAATCTTCCTTCTCGAAGATCATGCAAGGAAACTAACCCGGGTTTCCCAAGATTTGGAGAAGATCACCTCTGCCGCATATGGTGGAATTGATTATTCGCTAGCACCGTTTCCTGAGGCTGGTCTCTCTATCGGTACTGCCCTGGAATCTCTCGGATTGAAACGATTGGGGGATCATGGCTCTTTGGCTGCCGCTGCCTTCCTGGCTGATACCATTGACCGGGCTGATTTTCCCCGCACCGGGTTCAGCGGGTTAATGCTCCCTCTGCTTGAAGATGCCGTCCTGGCGGCCCGGGCCGCTGAGGGCTTACTCGGAATTAAGGACTTACTACTCTTTTCCACTGTTTGCGGAACAGGGTTGGATACAATCCCGCTTCCCGGGAATCTGTCACCGGAACAGATCACTGCAATTTTATTAGATCTAGCTGTCCTCTCAACCAGGCTCAACAAGCCCCTTACAGCTCGATTAATGCCGATTCCAGGAAAAAACGCTGGGAATCCTACAAAGTTTGATTTTCCATATTTTACCAATAGCAAAGTCCTGGATGTGCAAGCTGAGGAATTGACAAATCTGTTTTCAGGAGACGAGTATCTGGATTTGAAACCGCGAAGTAGTTTGAGTTGGGACTAGTCGAATAAAGAGAATTTCGGTTTTTCCTCTCTTCGGCTACTACCGCCAACTCTGAGAAGTTTGCCCAGGCTTAAGGCCCTCTTCTTGTCATTCCGAGCGCAGTGAGGAATCCATAGGAAGCTCAAAGAAAGAAACCGTGGATTATTTGAAGATTGACTTGTTCTGCTTCCTAATCCCTTTATGGGTTCTTCACTGGAGCTCTCCTAAGTGAAACGGAGTGAAATCGAAGGGCTCGGGATAAACTTCATCGAAGGGCTCTGAGAGTTAAGGGGTATCGGTTTTCACCAAGCGCCATAACTCATTGCGCTTTCGATTAGCGCTCAAGACAATCCAGTCGAAATGGGATGTAAACAGAAATTCTAACCTTGCGAGTGTCCCCCTCTTTCTCTGAAACTAAATTCTCGGAATATAATCTCAAACTTCTCTCACAGCCGCTTGTAAATTCTCCAGACGGGCATCAGCCAAACCTGGTAATGCCTGCAGAGCAAAAAAAGGACCGTTTCCCTCAATGACCAGAGAGGAAGCAACATTTCCGTATAAGACAGCCTGGAGGGGATCAAAAGTGCGCCGGTATCCAGCTAAAAAACCGCCGCAGAAAGCATCTCCTGCCCCAATTAGATTCTGAACCCGGGCTGGATAAGCGGTGATATCCCATTTTTTTTCCGAAGCTGCATCATAAAGATACTGGCCGTTAGTGCCTCTCTTGATGATCACCATTTCGCATCCATACCGGCATAACTCAGCTGCCATTTCCCATAAATCAATCGTTTTTCCTTTATAAAGATTTTTTAGATCCTCTTCCGACGGGATAAAGGCGGTGAGCCCGGTGATGAGCGCTGGTATGTCACCAATATATGCTGAATCCATATAGGAGGACGAGGGATCAAGCGTAATGGTTGAAAAGCCTTGCTGGCGTAACACAGCCGGTAGGAGATTATGGGAAAGATAATCCATAGGGCAGAGATGGGCTCCGGTGGCGGTTAAATAATTTTGAGGTATATCGCTTGCCCGGATCGATGTGTCTTTTATTGTTCTTCTATCAGTTGGGAATTGATGTTGAGAAGTGTATCCAATTAATGCTGGTGGTAATGCCATACCTAATCGGGAAAAGTGGGGAATGGGATCATCTAC
The DNA here is from genome assembly GCA_030608465.1 of Chloroflexota bacterium. Classification (GTDB taxonomy): domain Bacteria; phylum Chloroflexota; class Anaerolineae; order Anaerolineales; family UBA11858; genus B10-G9. Next base: position 10,198 of record JAUWEC010000048.1, on the reverse strand, counting down.
CAGGCGGGTTTGGTATCCCTGTTGGATATAACATGCCCTGATATCTACTGCTTGCGGGAGAACCACCACGCCGTCTATGTTTATTCTCTGGTTTGAGAAATCATCGAGCCAGGACTGAGGAAAATCCTCTCCAACTCTGGTTAAAATACCTGGAGTTTCATCCTCTTCCCAAACCAGGTACCCCACAGATGCATAAAGCGCGTTTCCACCGGGTACATCCAGGAGCTGCTGATCATCATTAGATATGGAGAATTCCCGCTGGAATTCCCCCACAAACACATCCCTCGGGTATGGATTATTTGGGGACATATCAGTTAGTTATTACAGGCCTGTGGTATTTATTGACCAAGACTGGATACTTGCCGTAAAAAGGCGATGATTGACCCCCCGATTTTAATCCCATCTCCGGCTGTAAGCTGGATTTCTTCCTCTTCCTCAATCCGCTTTGTCAATAAATATCCTGCACCTGCGCCAGTTACTGCACCCAGGATCGCGCCCAGGATAATATACAGACCAAAACTACCCTGTCCTTCCTGATTTTCATCATTCATAACCAAATACCACCTTATTAATTTTTTTCACCGTGATTGATTATTCAATTTTATAACGGGTTTTTTCTCTGGAAAAAATTGACCTGAATCCCTTTAGATAAGCTGCCGGTTGAATAACCGGTTGAACGATAATCTCTGAAAACCTACTTGCTCCATCACGGATTTTATCAAGAAATTCCACTATCCGGCTGGTGATCGGGGGTAACCCACGAATCATCCTAAATAACAAAAATACACAAGCGCCCAGAGTAACAAGAATTATCAAGGAGAAAAACAAAACCGGGAGAATCAGCAGAACGGTTGATAACTCTGCAAACCGGGAGATATTTCCCGCTTTAACCCCAATCACTACCCAAACACAAATAAGCAGGACAAGTATGATTCCTACAAATGCCGGGAAAATTATTTGCCAGAAACTGGAACCTGTCGGGGACTCTCTTTTCTCTGCCATGATACCGATATTGTAGCATGGATTTAGTCAACAGAAATATTGTCAATTTCGACTGTTATCAGTGATCAGAGCAAATTGAATGATCGCGTTACAGATTCGCATGAGGCTATCATCTCTGTCTCCATTAATATCCAAATGATCAGCTACCATTGTCACTGATTTATTACTGGAATATGGATAGAATGATAGATTAAACCCGAACACAATACATAATTCTGGGATCCAAACACCGATCCGGATCCCAGAGATAACCATAAATCGCTCAGCTCAAAGCGGGTAGACTACGGAAGATACCAATATTATCAGGTGCTATTCTACTATTGACATTTCTTCCCTAATCTTTACTCAAAAACAGGCGGTTCTAATAGTTCGATTTCCATTTCCCCTTCATATTTTCCCAGCTTTCCTTTTATCTGGATATACATTCCAGTTTGGATATTTTCCTGCACTTCCAAGGACCTGTACCCCCATTCCTGAGCCATCACAATAATACCCTAATTCATCCGAATTGAGACCAATCCTCGGAAATCGAGAATATCTTCCACTTTTTCTACGCAAGAATTATACTTTAAGGCTTTTTGAGTGGACCTAACGGTTTCGTTTGTCAGGAGCTTTTCTGATTTATTCTGATCTCGTTATCTTTCTCCCTATTTTTACATTACAATAAATTCATACTCTCACTAAAACTGTCGCTTCCCAGAACAAACCCTACCTCAGAGAAAATCACCATCTGGGGGAACAATTTCGTTAGCCAGCGATTGAATCCAGGAACCGTTTTATGTTTACCAGAGCAATTGTCAGAACACCGGGGAAAAGCTTCGTCAGGGGATTAACTACTGCCGAATTGGGTCTTCCAAATTACGAAAAAGCCCTTTTACAACACCAGGAATATATTCAGGTTCTCCGTGCCTGCGGATTGGAGGTCCAGGTCCTTGAAGCGGACGAAGAATATCCGGACTCCACTTTCGTGGAAGATACCGCCTTACTCACTCCCCATTGCGCAATCATAACCAATCTCGGTGCCCCATCCCGCAAGAGGGAAACAGCAACCATCAAAGAGGTCTTGCAGGATTACTTCTCCCAGTTGGAAGAAGTCAAGGATCCCGGGACAGTGGAAGGGGGAGACATCATGATGGTCGGATCCCATTATTACGTCGGTCTTTCCAGCCGGACCAACGTAAACGGCGCCCAGCAGGTGATCGAGATCCTCGAAAATTATGGACTGAGCGGGTCTGTGGTTCAGCTGGATAAGGTTCTGCATCTTAAAACCGGGATAGCCTATCTAGAGCAGAATATCATGGCCGCCTGCGGAGAATTTTTAACGAAAGCTGAATTCAGGAAGTATCATATACTGGAAATCACCGCTGCGGAGAGTTATGCGGCGAATTGTCTCTGGGTGAATGGCACAGTGCTGGTCCCCCAGGGATTCCCCCAGACACAGGAAGCTATCGAATATGCAGGCTACCCGACCAAGGTGATAGATGTCTCCGAATTCCGTAAACTGGACGGGGGTTTAAGCTGCTTGTCCTTACGTTATTAGTGGAATATCTAAGCAGATGATGATCATATATTTAAGGGTTTTTAAGAAAGCGGTTTATCAGTCCCCCTATTAAATAGTTTTCTCCAATTTGGTCTGAATAGTTCCGAGTTCCAGAAGACTGTGAAGCTGGCAAATCTACATCATTGGCGTGAACGCTGCCTCCCTTTGAAAAATCCGGGCTTGAATTCAATTCCATCCAATCGCACATCCTGGGGACTGTTTGGGAGCCCCATTGTCCAACCTCACATCGCCTGATAACAGACTGGTTATATAAATATATGAAGACCTATTGTTACATTAATGGCAAGATCATGAGAACAGAGAAAGGGTTTATCCCGGTTACAGACTTGGCGTTGCAGCGAGGATATGGGGTTTTTGACTACATCCGGACCTACCATGGGAAGCTTTTTCTTTTTGAGTATCATCTCTCCCGACTGCAAAGCTCAGCTGAAACACTGCATCTTAAACTACCCCTTTCAAATGCTGAACTTAGGAAAATCGCGGAGAGATTAATCCAAAAAAGTGACTTAAAAAACCCGGCGATTCGGATCCTTCTGACCGGAGGAGACTCACGATCTTCCCCTCTCCTGGCGAAGCCAAACTTGATCATGATCTCGGAGGAGCTCCCCCTCTGGCCAAAAGAGCTGTACTCTCAGGGTGTGAAATTAGTCATTGTGGATTATCAAAGGGTGATGCCCGAGGAAAAAACCATCAACTATTTAAATGCCCTGTATCTGGAACCGTTCAAACGGAAGCAGGAAGCATTTGATTTACTGTACACTCACCAGGGAAGTATCACTGAATGTACGAAAAACAACTTTTTTGTTTTTCTGGACGGGGTATTAATTACCCCCCCGGCTGACCAAGTCCTTTCAGGGATTACCCGTAAGGTAGTCCTGGGTTTAGCCAAGACCATGTTTCCAGTTGAGGAACGCCGGCTGATGGTGGACGAATTGGATGCCTGTGAGGAGGCATTCCTCACTTCAACCAGCAAAGGGGTTATGCCAGTTACCCAGATCGACGGGAAAGAAATCGGAAGCGGCAAAATTGGAGCCCAAACTCAAAGGGTGATGAAATTATTTAAGGATTACACACTCTCGTATTGATTTGTTATTCCGCAGTTCTAACTGGATATGCTTTTTACCCCGAAACCCAACCAGTGATTATCAGGAAAATGAGATCAAGTTCTCAAGGAGGGATACCAATCGATGACCCGGAAGAATTGGATTTGGATCACAGTCGCTATTGCACTAGGGCACACACTCATCACTTATTTACTCACACCAATAGCCGGCGAAATTGTCTTTTCCCGTTTCGATGGGGAAGCATATTCCTCTCCTTGGAGCCCTCTACTGGTTGGCTTGTATTTTGTGTTCCATTTCCCATACCTGCTGGTTGTATACTTTTTCCGACCAGCGCAATTTCTGTCGCCCAGGCTAGCATATATCCTGTTATGGGTGGGAAACAGTTTACTGTGGGGTTTGGCAGGTGCCTGGTTGGTCTCCAGGCTGCCGTTTATGAAAAACCGAAATCCCTCGATAAAAACCTCTCTGGGCTCAGATGAATCCAACAGCTCCCTGGATCCTGAGGAATAGTGATCTCTCTTCAAATTATCTTTAAACACAGGACCGGAGAACTTTATTCTGGGGGCAACTGCATTATCGACGGTGACAGCAGCTACAGGGGCATGGGGAAGTTGGTGTGGGAAAAAAACACTCGAGTGCCAGAGAAGAACTGCCATCCCAAGTGATTGTTCATTCCTGAAAATCAAAAACCTTGGTTTGTAAAAACAAAAGAACGATTTACTTAAGAATCAGTTTAATACTCCAGGGAGTTGACTTTTCAGGTGTATTTATTTACACTGAAACCATGCTGGCACGCGTTTACTCCTGCGCCGTGCTGGGGCTGGAGGGGGTCTTAGTAGAGGTAGAAGTGGATTACGGTACCGGGCTTCCAAATATCACCGTGGTTGGACTTCCGGATACCGCCGTCAAAGAAAGCCGGGAGCGAGTCCGGGCTGCGATCAAAAACATACCTGTCAAATTCCCCCGCAAACCAATTATTATCAATCTAGCGCCAGCGAATGTGCGTAAGGAAGGTCCTGCCTACGACCTGCCGATGGCCGTAGGGATTCTAATCACCATCGGTCATATCCCTCCCGAAGCAGTGGATGATATGATAATTGTCGGGGAACTCTCCCTGGATGGAACTACCCGCCATACACCGGGATTGCTGCCAATGGCTGCCATGGCCCGCAGTGAAGGGTTCCAGACTATTTGTGTTCCAGCAAAGGATGCCGCGGAAGCAGCGTTGGTTCCGGATCTGCAGGTTCTGCCAGTGAATACTCTTCAGGAACTGCTCGAACACTTGATAGCCGTAGAACCCATCGTTCCATTTAAAACCAAACCCTTCAAAGAACTGCCGGTCCAGGTGACCCAAACAGATTTCCAGGAAGTCAAGGGGCAGGAGCATGTCAAACGGGCTCTCGAAGTCGCAGCTGCTGGGAATCACAACATGTTGATGAATGGGCCGCCGGGCGCTGGGAAAACCTTGCTGGCTCGATCTCTGCCTGGAATCATGCCCCGGATGTCCATCGATGAAGCCCTCGATGTAACCCGCATCTATTCCATCCTCGACCAGCTCCCCTCCAACATGCCGCTCATCCAGCACCGCCCGTTCCGGGCGCCCCACCATACCATCTCTCATGCTGGTCTGGTGGGCGGCGGCACCTGGCCCCAGCCGGGAGAAATATCCCTGGCTCATCGGGGCGTTTTATTCCTCGATGAGTTTCCCGAGTTCGGCCGCCGCGTGCTGGAGGTGCTTCGTCAGCCGCTGGAAGATAAAGTCGTTACCATCAGCCGCGCCCAGGGTTCTCTGACCTTTCCCTCTAATTTTATGTTGATAGCAGCCATGAATCCCTGCCCCTGCGGATATTACGGGGATCCTGTTAAGGAATGTACCTGCTCATCAGCTACTCTCACCCGCTACCGGAAACGCATCTCCGGACCATTGCTGGACCGGATGGATATCCAGGTTGAAGTACCAAGGGTTGACTATGACAAACTTAGTTCCAATCGGTTGGGGGAACCCTCCAGCCAGGTGAGAGATAGAGTTGAAAATGCCCGAAAACGGCAGTTGGATCGGTTGAAGGATTCTCCCCGCTCCTCAAATGGGGATATGATTCCGCGGGAAATCCGGGAAAACTGTCCGCTGGACGGAGAATGTAAATCGCTTCTTCGAGCAGCCATGCAGCAGTTGGGGCTTTCTGCCCGTGCTTATCACAGGGTACTAAAACTTTCACGCACCATTGCTGATCTGGCTGGAGATGAGGACATAAGCGCTATTCACCTTGCAGAAGCCCTGCAGTATCAGCCGCGGGAGTTATAGGATACGGATTCCTCGAAGAACCCGTCTCCTAAATTGTGTGTTGTGAGATTTCCTTCTATTCCACCATTAACTGTATCGCTGAAAGGTGATTTTTAAATATCTTTTCAGGAGCATACAAAAGACTAATATAATTTTACGGAAAATTCAAGGATTATTAGCCATGATGTTTTTTATGGCTGGTGGACGATTTTAAGTATTTATAAAAAAGAGGATCCGGTATCCTTGGAAGATATCAGATCCGATGCTTACAATTAAGGAAACTATTTCTTAGTTAAACAAGGATCTTGAACTGAAAGGTTGTGCCAGAACCCAGTTTTGATTTTACTGTTATCTTTCCGCCCAATCCCTCAATAACCCGTTTAACAATCACAAGTCCCAGTCCTGTGCCGGGAACACCAGCCTGCTTTGCATTTTCTGCCCGGAAGAACTCAGTAAATAATCTTTCCTGATCTTCTGCAGGAATCCCAATTCCGGTATCCTGAACACGGCCCTCTAGAGTTCCATCTTTATACTCCAGTCCAATTGTAATCTCTCCCCGGGCAGGAGTAAATTTCACGGCATTACTTAATAGATTACTCCAAACACTTTTTATCTGCTCCGGCGAAGCGGTGATTTCCGGAATATTCTTATCCACCTCCACCAACAGGACAAGACCCTTTTGGTTGATTTCCTCCCTGAATTCTTCGATCACCTGCTCAAGTACTTCCTCCAGGTTAATCCGGGAAGCCTGAAAAGATTTAATCATTTCCAGATGCCCCAGTTCAAGCAGGTCAGCAATTAATTTTCGTTCTTCCTTGGTGCGGGCTATACACTTCTCAAGAATGCCCTTCTGATCCTCAGCCGGCACATACCCTTCCAGTATCAGCTTGAGATAGTTTTCAACAGCCGCTACCGGTGATTGAAGTTCGTGGGTAACCAGCCGGATAAATTGTTTCTTGGCCCGATCCAATTCTTCCAGACGGATTTTTTCCTCAGCCAACTTTTGCATATCTGCTTCCACCCGGGCAGTTCGCTTTGCCTCCAACGAGAGCATCCGCCGCTCAAGGCCCTGGTTGACAGCCAATAACAGGATATCTACCGAAAACGGCTTAGTGAGGAAATCGTAGGCTCCCTGCTTTATCGCTGAAACTGCCATTTCCACAGTCGCATAACCGGTGATTATGATGCAGATTATTTCTGGATCAATCTGGTGGATCATACCTATCAAATCCAGGCCGCTGATTTCAGGCATCTTGACGTCGAGCAAGATCAGGTCAAAACCGTTTTCCTTGATAAGCGCAAGTCCTGATTTTCCATCCAGGGCAATCGCAACCTGGAAGCCTTCTGGTTCAAGAGCACGCTGAACTCCCTCGCAAATCCCGATTTCATCATCAACCACTAATATCCGGCTTTTCTCACTCATAGTCAATCGCTTTTGGGTCCTAATCACCCAATCAGGGTTTCATCTCCGTTTACATCTTCATCTTCACTGATGAGGGGCTCTATTCCCGGCTGCCTGACAGGAAGTTGGATGGTAAAGGTGGTCCCCTCACTCAATTTGCTCTGGACGCTGATTTGTCCCCGATGCATTTTTATAATCCCATAAACAATCGATAATCCTAATCCAATACCTTTTCCCGGCGGTTTAGTTGTAAAGAAGGGAGTGAAAAGTCTGGCCTGGTTTTCAGGGGTGATCCCCTCTCCTTCATCCTCCACCTCACAAATAATCTGGTCATCCATTGCTCTGCGAGTCCGCAAGATCAGCTTTCCTCCCTCTGGCATGGCATCAGCAGCATTTGTCATTAAATTGCTGATCACTGCTTGAATCTGAGCCTCATCCGCTTGGATCCGGGGCAAGTGAGGGTCCAGGTTGGTTTCAATTTCCACCTGATTGTAGCGTTGATGGTTTTTCTCCAGGTCAATTACCCTCCTGATGAGATGGTTAAGATTGATTTCAGCGGCATCAACCTGATGCTGGCGGGCAAAATCAAGCAGGGAGGCAACAATGGTTTTACATCGTTCTGTCTCCCGGACAATGGTCCTGATATCTGTTTGATGCTGGTCATTGAATTTATTTTCCCTGAGCAGTACTTCAGCAAACAGCAGCACAGTCGCCAACGGGTTGTTCAATTCATGAGCAACGCCTGCTGCCAGCTGGCCCAGGGAAGCTAATTTTTCTGACTCCACCAGTTGTTTTTGAGTTTCCTGCAGTCGATCCAGCATATCGTTAAAGGAATCAGCAAGCAGCCCCACCGCACCCCTTCCACAGCTAGGGGCTCGGGCTTGTAAATTGCCCTCCGCCACCAGCTGGCTGATCTGGGAGAGTGTACGCAGCTCCTGCAGCGGCCTGGTGATCTTCCGAGAAATCGGCGTGGCTAAAAGGAAGGTCATCAAAATTGTGATACCAGCCACAAGCGAAGTCCGCCTCCGGACCGTACTCAGGAAATCCAGGAAGACTTTCTGGCGGGACCCCACATAGAGAATGCCAACGGTCTGATCCTGATGATCCAGGAGAGGTTCATAGCGGGTGATGTAATACTCATTGACAACAAAGGCTTTACCGACATATTCCAATCCGTTCTGGAGCACTACCTCATTAACATCCTGTGAGACCCGGGTCCCAACTGCCCGTTCCCCCTGCTCGGTCATCACATTTGTTGATACCCTGAGATCACCGAAAAAAATTGTCACCGTATCAATTAGTGCGCTGTCTTTGATGGCATCAACCAGCGTAAAATCATTGTTGAACAAATGAAAAATCATCACAGCTCCAATTATCCGGCCATCCTCCCGGATAGGAGCAGCTCCCACAATCCCCAGTCCGGCTGATCCCTCTCTGGGATCGAATGGCTCTGAAGCCGATTTTAGTGTTTCCAGCAATTCGATTTGCGCTTGATCAGCGAGACCGGTTTCAATGAGAATTTCCTCTGGAATCACTTCTGTGGATGAGATTAACGTTCCAGTCCGCAGCACAACATCAAAAACGGAAAAACCTGACCAGCTTCTCCCCGCCTGTAGGAGAGACAGTTTCTGATCTGTAGAACGCAGCACTCCAGCAATCAGGTTGCCTTGATCGTCCAGGACCACAACAACCCGGTTTCCTTTCAGCCTGCAATCACTTAACGCTGTTTCAATTTTGCTTTCTATATCCCCGATCGCCAAAGAATTTCCCCCCCTCACTTCAGCAAAGGAATTTATAACCGTATTAGAAAGAGCTAGCTGATTTGCCGTTCGGGCAAGATCTTCCAGCCGAAATTGGTAGAATAACTCCGCGGTGAGGAAGTCCTGTTCAATCCGTTCGTCCATCGCCTCGGCCAGGTAAGAGGTGATCGTATTTGTAATCGCCCAGTTCCCAATCCCAATAGTGAGCGCGGCTACCAAAGTAAAGGAAAATACCATCACGGCCTGGACCGGGCCGCTGTAAAGGTCTTTGAGATAATTCAGGATGATCTTCATCAGAGAAACATTCCCTCCGGGTTTTCTGTCCTGATCAGGTCAATCTGCGCTAAAAACAAACAACTTCAGGAAAGAATCCTTCGTATTTTTTTGATAAGTTTTTCCGGATCAATCGGTTTGCTCAAGAAAGCATCGATATGGATGTATTCATCAGTAGGGAAAAGTTCTGCGTAGTCTGTGTTTGCAATCGAAGTAACCATCACAATGGGAATATCCCGGGTAGTGTCATCCTCATTCATTTTCCGGCTGACGGAAACGCCATCAAGCACTGAATCCATCATCACATCCAGAATAACCAAGGCAGGGCTGCTCTTCCGGGCCTTCTGAAAACCTTCCTTCCCGCCTGAAGCCCTTTCGACTTTATATCCTTCCTTTTCCAAGACAATTCGAGTTGCATTTACAAAATCAGGATCATCATCAATAATCAGTATCGTAGACATTTATTTCTCCTATTTTGGTATCTGGGCTTTCACCAGGCAATTTTTATTGGTGATATGATATTCAAATTCTGCCCGGAAATGCTGGATTGCTGAGCGAACAGGATTCACCAATCCTGAACCCATGGGGCAAAAAGTATAACCATCAATTCCATTTACCAGTTCCAGAAGCAGCTCAATATCTCCGGTATGTCCCATCCCTTTCTCTATTCGGTCCAGAATCTCGAAAATTCGCTGAGACCCAATCCGGCAGGGTGTGCACTTCCCGCAGGATTCGTGTGCAAAAAATTTACTTATCCGGCGAGCAACTTCGACCATGCAGGTCGTTTCATCCATAACGATAATCGCTCCTGTGCCAAATTCGCTTCCAATCGAACGCAGGGTTTCAAAAGCCATC
>JAUWEC010000036.1 GCA_030608465.1 Chloroflexota bacterium | reverse complement strand
ATCCAGCCGCAGGGGATCATTCTTCTTTATGGTCATTTCTATTATCCGGTTATCGGGATCTGCCATCCTTTCCTGGAGGCAACCCCCGCAATATTTCAAGTTTTGATCATTATAAATTATAACTTAACCTGATTTTATTGGAATTTATTATCGGCAGGGCAAACCCCCAAACTTTGGATCAAAACCAAAGCCTTGGTTATAATTACAGCAAAGACGATATTTTACTCAACGGGTTAACCATGTCTCAAGATAACGTGATCATTCCGGCTGTCAGCCTTGGGCAGTTCGCGAAGCAGCTGCTTCATCGGCAGGAAAATGCCGTCCCCGCCGGTATCTCCAGCCGTGGATTATATCTTCGGTCCCCGGATGAAACGATCCTGTTCCTATCCTTTGAAAAATTCCGCGGACCGCTAACAGTTAATATAAATAATAAATATGCCGCGATGCCGGAAACAATACCGGACAGCCCGGTTTTTCTTAGTCCAACCAAAATCACCTTCCCGGGAGAAGGCATCCAGATCAACTTGAAAAATGCAGAAGTTTGGAACGCTTCCCTGCCGTCTAGGAGATTGCCTGCGGAAATCAGCCGCTCGCGTCTGGAGTCTACGATTAAACAAACACTGCAATTAACTGAGAGGAATGATTACCAGGATCTGTTTAATTCTGTGCTTCCAGGAAACACCATCCGTATTCCCGATCTTCCGGGATTTGATAAACATCTTTATCAATATCTAGTCCTGCTGGAGAACAAAAAACTAACGGGGGCGATAAGCGAGTTTTCTAGTCTACTGGGATTGGGTCCGGGCCTCACACCCCTGGGGGATGATTTTGTACTCGGGGTGATACTGACCCTCAATCGTTGGGAAGGTGCCCTGATTCCAGTGCAGGGCCTGGAACAGCTCAACAGCGATCTATTAATAGCTGCCGGAGAGAAGACAACCTCCCTCAGTGCCAGCCTGCTGGCTTGCGCGATTGAAGGGGCGGCAGACGAGCGTCTATTGGCTGTACTGGATCCCTTTTTCGCCGGGGAAGAATCTTCTCCACGGGATCTAGAGAACCTGCTGAAATGGGGCAGCTCTTCCGGGATCGCGGTACTGGCGGGGATGGTGTCGGTGTTAACGCGGTTGCTTTAATAACATAGGAAACGGTTTCCTTTAAGGAAGCCGTTTCCAGAGTAGAGAGGGCTGTCTGAAAAGTCCAAAATTTTCGAACAACCCCCCACCTAGAGATGGATTTTGGGTACATTCTGAGATTCTTCCCCCACTTTGGGGGGGTGAAATATACCAAAATGTGGTTGTTGTCCCCCACCTATCTTACTTTTAGGACAGCCCCCTTTGTCTTCAACAACTCCTTTTGGGTAGTTATTACGCGCTAAGTTTATCCAAGCTCTTCACATGATCGGGGTTTACCGCATCGCCGAACTTAGTTTTATCCATACCTTCTTTTTTCTTCATCAGCTCCTGATATTGATCATCCTCCACAAAGGCCACACAGCGCCCGATGCTGGATTCTCCATCCACAAAGCGCCAGGGGAAAAAGCCGATCTTCGCCCGTTGATTCAGCAGCAGGTCTATATCTCCACCCAGACATTCCGCATGGATGATACCGTGGGGGAACAGCTCAATATGCATCAGCTGGTATTTGCTGTCATCGTAAAACTCTGCGAGTGGTTTTCCATATTTTTCCTGGAAAACCTTATCAGCTTCTTTGGCCTGGCGGGGCATCCAATCCCTGATGATGGTGTTCATAGGGTGATCTGCACTGCCACAGTCCACGCCCAGCCAGCGTAATTTTTTCTTTTTTGCCCATTCAGCAAATTCGCGGTCCGGTCCGGGATGTTTTACCATGTAGCGAATTTCATCTGCAGTGGGTTGATCCCAGCCAAAGTGATGATAGCCGGTATGGATGATCAAAATATCCCCTTCTTTAACTTCCACCCGCTCCTCAATCATTTTGCTGGTGTAGACCTCGTAGTCCCCCACCGCATCGCTCAAATCAACAATCACACCTTCGTTGACCAGGAAATCCAGCTCCAGTTGTGCGATATCTTTTCCCGGGGTGTAAAAATGGATTTCCCCGTCCAGGTGCGTTCCCACATGGTTGGAATGAGTCACTACCTGCCCGTTGGCGCCATTGGGAGCCAGCCGCTTAAAATATTTCACTTCCAATGGAATATAGGTTGGCCAGGGCGGTGTCCCCACTCCCAAGGGAATAGTCAGGTCAATAAGTTTCATGGTTTTCTCCTTCTTTCTTTATTAATTATTCAACAATCACGAACTAAAATGCTCCCGAGAGCAGCATTAACACCACCCCTCCCGCGACAACACTTCCCAACTGTCCGGCAGTATTTGCTCCCATGGCGTGCATTAACAGGAAATTATCCAGGTCATCCTCCTGCCCTACTTTTTGCACAATCCGGGCAGACATGGGGAAGGCACTGATCCCGGCAGCGCCAATCAGTGGGTTAAACTTTTTCCCGGACAGTATGTACATTAACTTGCCGACCAACACTCCACCTATGGTATCCAGCACAAAAGCCAGCAGCCCCATCCCCAGAATTAAAAGCGTCTCACCCTGGATAAAACTATCCCCTGTCATGGTGCTGCCAACGGTCAACCCCAGGAAAATGGTGGTGACATTGGCGATCTCGTTTTGGGCAGATTTGCTCAATCGGTCCACCACACCGGATTCACGCATCAAGTTTCCAAACATTAATGTGGCAATCAAGGGAGATGCCTTGGGGGACAGCAGGGAAATAATGATCGTGACCAAAATCGGAAAGAGTATCTTTACCGTTTTGGAAACCGGTTTCTCTGTATACGGCATACGGACTTTGCGTTCTTTCTCAGTGGTTAATAAACGCATTACAGGCGGCTGTATGATAGGTACCAGGGACATATAGGTGTAGGCTGTTACCGCAATTGGACCCAGCAAGTGAGGCGCTAATCGGCTTGAGACATAAATTGCTGTGGGACCATCGATGGCACCGATAATCCCTATCGAGGCCGCCTCGTTCAGTTCAAAACCAATGCTGAGCGCCAGCAGCAAGGTGCCGAAAATACCAATTTGACCAGCTGCACCTAATATAGCCATTTTGGGATTTTCCAACAGCGGGCCAAAATCCGTCATCGCCCCGATGCCGATAAAAATCAGCAGGGGGAAGAGCTCAGTTTTGATCCCAGCCTGGTACAGGACTCCCAAAAATCCGCCCTCTGCAGCATCCGTAATCCCTGTCAGCGGCAGGTTGGCCAGGATAGCGCCAAAACCAATCGGCAGCAGCAGGATCGGTTCAAAATCCTTTTTGATGGCCAGGTAGATCAACAATCCACCCACCAGGGTCATGACCAGGTTCTTCAGCGAAAATATTTGAAAGGCCCCCAGCAAAAATCTAATATCAGAAATATCCATAGTGTTTAGCTGAACTTGAATAAAACCACACCAAACTCAACAGATTGGCCTTCCTGCACTCCGATCTCGGAAACGATCCCCGCTTGCGGGGCATGGATGGTATTTTTCATTTTCATGGCATCTAAGATACAAAGAGGGTCTCCCTGATTTACTTTTTGTCCGGCTTTTACCAGGATCTGGACAATATCTCCCGGCATTGGTGCAGTCACTTCACATGTTGTGCCAGCAGGAACAGAATGGGAAGGAGCATCAGTCTGGATAGAAATATCAGAGGAAATTGACCTTTCCTCGCCTGTATCATCAAAATCATAATCCAGATCAATTTCAAAACTGGATCCTTCCACAATTACAGTAATTGGCCGCTGGTGAAGATCCCCTACTTCCACTAAATATTTTTTCCCATCCACCGTAACCCAAATTTTCTGAGCCGAATCGCCCATAATCACTCCTTAAAATGAATCCTGTCCAGCTTTTTATGCCACCAGTTTCCGGGAGGGCTTTCAAGCACCTGTCCCAATCCACTGGACTGGGTTTTATCCTTTTGAAGAGATAGGGCAGCAGCTGCAGCAGCTGCTGCAATTTTCCGCTTCCTCTCCCTAGTAGACTGGTCTTCTGCTGGAATCTCCTCTGTTTCGGTCTTAGATTTCCGGACAGCCTGACCGGTCGGGAAAATTATCTTTAACAGCACAATGAGCAGGATTAAAATCCCCAGGGCTGAAAAGGTAATTACAATTCCGATTCCGCTGAGTATTAAACCCTGTTCAATCTCATTCAACCTGAACCTCCCAGGTAACCTATAACGGCATATTGCCGTGTTTCTTCGATCTTGTTTGGCCTTGTTTATTTTTCAACAGCTCTAACGAAGCAATCAAACGCGGGCGTGTTTCAGACGGGATGATTATTTCATCCACGTGGCCGCTGGCAGCTGCCCGGTAGGGTTTGGAAAACTTATCCTGATAATCCCTGACAAATCCTTCCCTGGCCTCTTCCATATCCTCCACTTCCTTTAGCTGCTTGGAATACAAAATATCCACGGCTCCATCCGCTCCCATTACTGCTATTTCCGCTGTTGGCCAGGCAAACACCAGGTCGGTTCGGATATATTTACTACTCATGACAATATAAGCGCCCCCATAAGCCTTGCGGACAATTATAGCAATCTTTGGTACCGTGGCTTCTGAATAAGCATAAACAATTTTTGCTCCGTGGCGGATGATGCCGCCATGTTCCTGCTGTACTCCCGGGAGAAAACCCGGAGTATCCACGAATGTGACCAGGGGAAAATTATAAGCATCGCAAAAGCGGATAAAGCGGGCAATTTTATCCGATGAATTGATGTCCAGCACACCAGCCAGCGCGTTGGGTTGATTGGCAACTACGCCCACCGCCTGACCATGAAGCCTGGCAAAACCCACCAGCGCATTGGGCGCAAAATCCAGGTGGACCGGAAAAAAACTGCCCCGGTCAAATATCTTTTCGACCACCTGCCGCATATCGTAGGCTTCTTCAGGATCGGCCGGCACCAGGGAATCAAGGGTCTGATCCTGACGGTTTGGATCATCCTCCGGCTTCAGCGCGGGTGGAGGTTCAGCATTGTTACTGGGCAGGTAGCTGAGAAGTTTACGCGTGATCTCCAGGGCTTCCACCTCCGAATCGACGGCAAAGTGCGCCACACCGCTTTTGGTACTGTGGACCGTCGCGCCGCCCAGGGACTCTAGATCCACATCCTCATGAGTAACTGATTTAATTACTTTGGGGCCAGTGATGAACATGTGACTGGTCGCTCGGGTCATGATCACAAAATCAGTTAACCCTGGCGAGTATACAGAACCTCCCGCGCAGGGGCCAAGCATGACGCTGATCTGAGGAATCACGCCGCTGGCCTGGGTATTTCGCCAGAATAACTCCGAATAAGCTGCCAGGCTGTATACCCCCTCCTGGATACGGGCGCCTACAGAATCCATCAAACCCACGACTGGCACACCGGAGTCCAGGGCAAGATCAAAAATCTTGGCTACCTTCTGTCCCTGTACCTCTGAAAAAGATCCACCCATAACGGTAAAGTCCTGGGAAAAAACGGCTACCATTCTCCCATTCACTTTTCCAAAACCCACCACAACACTATCACCGGGAATCTTTTTCTCATCCAGCCCAAAATCTGACTGCCGGTGAGTCATCAAAGCATCAATTTCCCGGAAGCTCCCCTGATCAAAAAAGGCTTCAACTCTCTCCCGGGCGGTCAATTTGCCCTTTTTATGCTGGCTCTGGATCCTATCCTGACCACCCCCCAACTCAGCTTTTTTCCTGGTTTTCTTTAATTCAGAGATTAGGTCTTTATTTGCCTGTTTTTTTCCCTTTGAAGTCATGCTGGCCTGCCTCCACCTTCTAATTCATCCAGGATTTATACTCATCTACTTTTCACGATTAATTTTTTCCTCCAGCGCCAGATAAATCTTATCTGCTGAAAGCGGCAAATCTGAGAATCGGATGCCCACAGCATCATAGAGGGCATTGGCGATTGCCGGCGCTGTCTGGACCATCACATGCTCCCCAACACCCCGCGCTCCCCAGGGGCCATCGTCGATCGGTGTTTCAACATAGTCACCGTGTATCTTGCGCGGTATATCTGCTATAGTGGCGATCCGATAATCGACAAAACTGGGGTTCAAGACCTCTCCGCTCTCATTAAACTTAAGCTCTTCAAAAGCGGAACTCATCCCATGAACCGCGCCGCCCTCAATTTGGGTCATAATCAAATCGGGGTTGATGGCACGTCCCACATCATACACGCTGGCAATGTTAAGCACTTCCAATTGACCTGTCTCCAGATCTACCTCCAGGTCAACCGCCTGGGCTCCCACAGTGTAATGAACCACTGCCCGGGTGCCCTGCCCGGTTTCGGGATCCAGGTTTGTGACATAAGTGGGCATAAAATGACCTCTACCGATAACCGGTCCGCCCTTCCAGCCCTCAAAATCCTCATTCGGCAGTCCATAGATAACCATTTTATCCAGGGGTTGTTCCCGTTCTGATTTAAAGGAGATCACCAACCCGTCCTCGATTGTGAGATCGTCAATTTCCTCATCCCAATGATCTGCCACGGTCTCCAGGATTTGAGTCCTGGCATCCGCTGCTGCAGCCTTAACTGCATTGCCCATCGACCAGGTCAGCCGGCTGGCAACAGTCTGCCATTCATAAGGGCTGTACTTGGTATCCAGGGGGTAGGAGACTGTCACCGATTCATACGGCACTCCCAACATTTCCGCGGCAATTTGGGCGGCAACAGTAAATGCGCCCTGGCCTAACTCTTGACCACCCACCTCTACATTTACTGTCGCGTCCTCGTTAAATCTAACCACTGCCGCACTGCCTGGATTAGGCGGCATGGCCGGCGCTTTCCACATAATCGCAATCCCTTTCCCGCGTTTTTTATTCGGCGCTGTAGGTTTTTCCTTTTTCTCCCATTTGATTGCCTTGGAAGCTTTTTCGATACAAGCCTCCAGATCAATGGGTGTCATCTTCATTCCGGAGACGATTTCGTCATCCGTTCGCACACAGTTCTTTAATCGGAATTCTACCGGGTCCATGCCAATCTGCTCTGCCAGCTGATCCATGATCTGTTCCAGACCCCAGTGGATTTCCGGCATGCCGAATCCACGCATAGCACTTCCGACAGGGTGGTTAGTATAAACACAAAGTGAGTCAGCTTTGACATTAGGCACATCATAGGGACCAGTGCAGGAATAACCAGCTGCACGGGCTATATTTACCCCATAGTCATTGTAGGCTCCGCCGCCAAAATAATAAGTAAGCTCCATTCCTAACAGGGTTCCATCTTTATCGCAGCCTACCTTAATGTCGGAAACCAGCGATTGGCGAACCGATGTGCCGACAAATTCTTCTTCTCTGGTCAGGCGCAGTTTGACAGGACGTCCTTCAACTGCCTGGGCCATGACAACCGCGCAAGCTTCCATAGTAACGCCGGCTTTGCCGCCAAAACCGCCTCCTACCAAAGGAGCAATCACCCGTAATTTATTGTGAGGGATTCCCAGGCATTGTGCAATCATATCGCGCATGGCAAACGGCGATTGAGAACTAGCCCACAAGGTGATCTGGCCCGATTTTTCGCTCAGCGCGATCGAGGTATGGGTCTCCAGCGGCACATGTTCAATCGGCGGCAGGCGGAACTGCCCTTCAGCAATTGCCTCACAATCAGACCAACACGTCTCAACATCCCCTTTGCGAATCTTAAAGTTTTCAGAAATATTGGTTCCTGGCTCCGGGAAGATAAAATTTGCCACGGTGTAGCTGCCAAGATCCGGGTGGAGCAGAGGAGCATCTGGTTGAGCGGACTCTACAGGGTCATACACAGCTGGAAGCACCTCATATTCAATTTCCACTAATTTGGCGGCCTCAACAGCTATATTTTCTGTGGTCGCTACCACACCTGCCACAGGTTCCCCATAATAACGAACTCTTTCTGACGCGAATATGGGTCGGTCAATCAGATATAAACCCAAACGAGCGCTGAGTTCCTTTCCAGTAACAATTGTTCTTACTCCCGGGAGACGTTCTGCCTTTTTTGTATTAATGGATCTAATAAGCGCATGGGGGTGGGGACTGCGCACCAGCCTGCTGTGAAGCAAATTAGGTCCAAATGGAATATCATCTACAAAGACAGCGCAACCAGTAACTTTATCGATTGCATCTGTGCGGCGGACGCTCTGCCCGATTAAACTTGGTTCGGAGTTTTTCATTTCGCACCTCCATTTCGGGAAGCTTTCAATACCGCGTCAATGATCCTCTGATAGCCCGTACAGCGGCATAAATTTCCGAGCAATGCTTCCTGGATATCTACCTCCGAGGGTTGAGGGTTTCGCCTTAACAATGCCGTCGCCGACATCAGCATTCCCGGTGTGCAGTATCCACATTGTACGGCATTCAGATCTGCAAACGCCTGCTGAAGCGGGGTGAGCTTCCCGTTTTCTGCCAAGCCCTCCACCGTGGTGATTTCCCTGCCGTTCAGCTCTACGGCAAGCACCAGGCAGGAGTTCATAGGCTCACCATCAACCAACACTGTGCAGGCGCCGCATTCTCCCGCTTCGCAGCCGTTTTTTGTGCCGGTAAAACCTAACTTGTCCCGCAGTGCATGCAGCAAAGTCATATTAGATGGTACTTGAAGACCCTCTTCTGTGCCGTTAATAATCAACGAAATTTGATGAATAACCATAATTATCTCTCTTCTCGAATCCGTACCATTAGGAATTTATCAATTGACTCCAGACCTCTTTAAGTCCTTTGAAAGTTAGATTATTTACCATTTTCTTTTGATAAAGTACCGTTGCCCGAACATCTTCAATCGGAGCAGAAACCTTCATGGCCTCTCCCGAAGCCTGGCGTAGGATATCATCACTTAATGGAGCCTTGGCCAAAAGTTCTTCAACCTGGGGCACCCGGTAAACCGTCGGCGCGGTTGAGTTGATTCCAATCCGGAATCGGATGCCGGCAGGCACCTCAGGATCTGGATATCCCAATACAGCTACCCCTACAATCGCCAGATCCCCCATTTTTGACCTGCCTAATTTTAGATAACGACCCACAGCACCTGACGGCGGGTTCGGGAAGCACACAGCGGTCATGAATTCATACTCTTTAAGGGCAGTTTTCCCTGGTCCTACCCAAAACTGATCCAGCGCCATCACCCGCTCACCATCAGGTCCAGAAAGAGACACCTCCCCCTCCAGTACCAGGGCAGCCGGAGCCATATCTGCGCTGGGAGAAGCATTGCATAAATTTCCTCCCAGGGTTGCGCGGTTTCGCAGCTGGTAATTTCCAACGGTATCCGCAGATTGGCTTAATATCTGAAAATGATTTGTTACGTCTGGATGCGCTGAGAGCTGATTCAGGGTGACCGCAGCCCCGATTTTAATTCCCTTTTTCTTGGTGTAGGAAATATCCTTCATGCCAGGCAGATATTTTAGGTCTAATAATATGCCAGCACTTTCGTTCCCGTCACGCATCTGGACAAAAAGATCTGTTCCACCCATCAGCAGTTTTACTTCGCCTCCCCTTTCCTCTAGCAGGCGAAAGACATCCTGGGGTGACTCCGCCTTCATGTATTCAAAATCTGGCAAACCGGGACGTGCCAACATGAGAAAAACCTCCTACTAGTCCTTAGATTTACTCACTCTCTTAATCTTTATCTTTATCGAATAATTCCGGTCGTCCATAATCCCCCTGATTGTGAATGGATCATAAATCTTCTTATCATCTCTAATCTGGTTTATCACCAGAAAACGTGGGCTTTAAGAGGGGTTTTTTGATTATACACCCCAAAAAAAGGGCTTTGCAGTTACTATTTTCCTATTCTTTGTTGCACCTTGTCAATAACAAATGGGCATCCGCCTGGGAGGATGCCCATTTACTATAGTATTCTTTAGTTTTATAGTTCCACAGCTGCGGGCGGTTTGAAGATCAAGAAAACCGCATTAATCAAAATGCCCAAAACAGCCGCGGTAGCAATCGCCGGCAAACCATTGGGGAACACGCCCTGGAAAATCGGCATGGGCAGGAAACCGCCGGGATATCCGATATTTCCGCCGATCCCTACAACCATGATCACCGCTCCAATCGCCAGGTTGCGGGGATTAAAGAGGCTGACTTTGTTCTCGACCATGAGCGCGATACCCTGCATGCCAATTACGCCAAACAGATAAATCGCCAGACCGCCGCTCACCGCCTGGGGGACGGAAGCAACCAGTGCTTCCAGCTTGCCGATGAAGCCCAAAAGCATAGAGATAGCGCCAGCCATAATCAGAACCGGACCGGAATAGTTCAGCGTGATTGCCATCAACGAGTTGTTTTCACCGTAATTTGTTCCGGCAGTAGAGCCAAACATACCATTGATAAAGTCGCCGATGCCATCCAGAATCAGGTTAAATCCAATGTGCTGATCCAGGTGATAGGGTTCTTCACCTATATTTTCCGCATAGCGGTCTACATAGAGACTTATCTGGTACAGGTGGGCAGTAGATTCTGGAATCGTCGCAATTGCCATGATACTGATGCTGAAGATGGCAGTTACAACCATTGCTCCCCCGAACGACGGGAAGGTGAAATGAGGGACAACAAACCAGTTGGCAGCCGCAACACCAGAAAGGTCAATTAAACCAAATGGGATGGAGATTAGATACCCGGCAATAGCGCCCAACAGAATAGGAATCATGCCAACAAATCCCTTTCCGCGCAGGTAAACCGAAAACATAATCGTGACCACCATAGTGACCATTGCCACCAACCAATTCGTGCCAGCCATACCTAAAGCAGCGAATCCCAGACCAAAACCGATGATCCCGGCTACGCTGCCTGTAATGATAGGGGGCAGAACTTTATCAATAGCTTCTTTCCCCACAACTTTGATAATATAACCAATAATAATGTTAAAAACACCGGTCACCAGGATTCCTGCCTGCATCATGCTAATTAACTCATCGCTGGCAGGGACGCCCCACTGAGCATTAGTAATCGCCAGGTAGGCAGTCAGGTAGCTGAAGCTGGAGCCATAGTACAGGGGAATGAATTTCCCAATTCTCCACTTTGATAAAATCAGCGCCACGATAGTCGCCATGCCCGCTACGAACAGCACAGTCGAGACATGGAACCCGGTGAAAAGAGCACAGAAAACTGTCGCCGGGAACATGGTCAACACATGCTGGAAACCGAGGATGATCATTTCCCCAATCGGGGGCACTTCATTTGGAAGATAACCAGGTATTTTTCTGTCTTTAATCGCCATTAATTCTCTCCTTTGAAGATAATAAGTACTTTAATAAACTTCAGGATCTAGGCTTTTCCCAAAAACTTAACAAACATTTAGTTTCCGGTTATCACCTCCTTTTTCCCAGGCAAGGACTGCTAGTGATGGATAAGAGCAAACGGAATCCTATTATTTCAACTAATTTATTTAACGATAGTTACGTTATTTAGGTCAGACTGATAATTAGTATTAAAACGATAATCAACACAATAAAAACACCCAGAAGCCATTTCATCCAGGGTGCAGACAAGAACCCTCCCACTATATCCTTTGCAACCGCAGCAGCGTAATCTTTCTCAGAAGCCTTTCGGTATTCAGCTTCCCTTCCCTCTTCCTCTGCCGCAGTTCTCTCAGCCAAAACCTCGTCCAACGTGTCAAAAGCCTGACTAATAATGCTTTTGCTCACAGTATCGATCAATCTCTGTCCGACGCCGGCTAACTTTCCCCCAATTTGGACATCTCCGCCATACTCCATCAAGGTGCTGTTTTCTCCCTGATAAATCAAATTGATGTCCCCGGTTCCTTTCAGGAAACCCGGTTTCCCACGACCTTCTACAGTCAGCGTATAACTTTTTGGATAATCCTCATTGGAAAGTACCAGGGTTCCGGAAAACTCTCCTGCTACCGGTCCGACCCGAACATTCATAACCGCTTCATATTCATTCTCACCAACGGCTTCCATGTTCTTAGTTCCCGGCAGAGCTGCCGCCATCACATCCGTATCTCGAAATAAATCCCAGACCTGCTTTGGTGTTCCTTTGAAGATATGCTCTCCTGTTACTTTCATGAGGGGTCCTCCTGCTTATGAAGCAGTTCATATAATCGGTTGGGGCTGAGGGGAGTTTCCAGGATCTCTAACTCGTAATCATGGAGCGCGTTTTCTAAAGCCTGGGCAAATAGGGCCGGTACGGGAATCGCCCCGGCCTCACCAACCCCCTTGGTGCCAAGCTCATTATTGGGTGCTGGTGTATTTGCATGGTGGACATCGATATGCGGCATTTCAGTCGAACCGGGAATTAAATAATCAGCCAGGTTGGCGTTTAACAGCTGTCCATTTTCATCATAATGGAGCTTTTCATAATAGGCGTTACCGATGCCCATTGATACTCCACCGTGTATCTGGCCTTCAACCACCAGTGGATTGATCATAGTCCCGCAGTCCTCCACTGTGATGTACTTCCTGATTTTTATCATCATCGTTTCCGGGTCAACTTCCAGGATCATACCGTGGACTCCGAAGGCTGTCGCGCCGAAGGCAGGTCCAAAGTATTTGGTAGATTCCAAACCGGGTTCTGTTCCCGGTTCAACCGCACCGCGTAAGGGATTCGCGAGCAATGCCAATTCTCCCAGGCTGATGGACTGATCAGGAATGTCTACCACCCGGACCATACCGTCTTCCAATTCTAGTTCCTTTTCCGGTGTTTCCAAGATTTTACTGGCCAATTTAAGCACCTTCTGGCGGACATCGCTGGCAGCGGCATTAACCGCATTACCCGCAACGACTGCTCCCCGGCTGGCGAATGTGCCAGTTCCCCATTGAAACTCCGCTGTATCTCCCGTCACAAGATTCACATCAGTAACCTGAACGCCTAAATGTTCAGCGATGATCTGAGCAAAGGAAGTCATATGGCTCTGCCCCTGAGTGCCTACGCCGGTTGCCGCACTGATCTTTCCACTGGGCTCAACAGAAACTCTGGCTCCTTCGTAGGGACCAACCCCCGTGGTTTCAATAAAGGGCACAATACCAATACCCACATGTTTTCCTTCCGCCCGTAAGCGCGGCTGTTCTTTTTTGATAAAATCCTCATACCCCAGCATTTCCAGCGCTTTATCAAAGGCAGGTTCATAATTCCCGCTGTCCAATATCAAAGGCACAAAGGCCTGATCAATGATTTTATGTTCATAAGGAAATGCATCCGGGGGGATAAAGTTAAGTCTTCGGATTTCCATTAGATCGAGCTCTAGCTCACGGGCAGCGATATCCAGCAGCCGCTCAACAATATAAATCCCCTGCGGTCTGCCCGCACCGCGCACAGGCGTGACAATGGTTTTGTTGGTAAACACCACAATTACTTCGCTGGAATAATTCTGCACATCATAAGCCCCCATGGAATGTGATTGAGTATTAAGGGGAGTGGTGAGACCATAGGGATTAAACGCGCCCGTATCATGGATGATCGTTTGTTTTATCCCAAGAATATGCCCTTCCTTGGATAAAGCCATCTCCACTTCGTGGATTTGTTCCCGTTCCTGGGTGGTAGCGTAAAAATTTTCCCGTCGGTCTTCGATCCATTTTATTGGTACTCCCAACTTCATCGTAATCCAGGGCAGCACCATTTCCTCCGCATAAAACATCATAATTTTGGGTCCGAAGCCTCCCCCAACAAACGGAGCAATTACTCTTACTTGCCGTTGTGTGAGCCCCAACCTGGCGGCCAAACCATTCCGGATCGGTATCGGTGATTGGGTCGCATCCCAAACCGTGAGATGCTGATTCTTCTCATTCCAATCAGCCACGATTCCCCTGTTCTCCATCGCAACAGCAGCCCCCCGGTCAAGCTGGAAACGCCGATTGATAATCAGGTCTGCCCCCTTCCGGGCACTTTCATAATCTCCTTTGTTTTGTACGAGGTGCGCAGCCAAATTTGTATCCAGATCATCATGAACCAGAACACTGCCCGGTTCCAAACATTTTTCCAGATCGACCACAACAGGTAATGGTTCAAATTCAACCAGGATTTCCTCGACTGCATCCTCTGCAATGTAGCGGCTCTCGGCAACGACAACCGCAATAATCTCCCCAGCATGTTTGACCTTGTCTTTTACCAGGGGAACCTGCCGGCGGGAATTAAACACCACATTTTCTAGAGTCGGCGGCGGAGAAACCAGAGGAGGTCCCGGTTCCCAAGCATCTCCCATATCCGCTGCAGTATAGACTGCCACCACCCCCGAAACTTCCAAGGCTAGATTAACATCTATGCTGATTAATTTAGCATGGGCATAGTCGCTGCGCAAAAAAGCGGCATGGAGCATGTCTGGTAAAGTCACATCACCGACAAATAATGCCTGACCGGTCAGCAAGCGGGGATCTTCAACCCGTTTAACTCGTTTTCCGATTACTTTATATGTCACAACTGCACTCCTCTTTGATACTCAATTCAAACTTAATTCGGAATTTTCAAATCAACGGGCTCTCAAGGGTTCATATTTTCCGCAGCCAATTTCACAGCATCAATGATATGTTGATAGCCGGTACAGCGACAAAGATTCCCAGAGATGGCTTCCCGAATTTCCTCTTCTGTGGGATTCGGATTTTCTTCCAGGTAGGGCAGCAATGTTGTTAAAATGCCGGGCGTACAGAAACCGCACTGCAGGGCATGTGTTTCCCGGAAGGCTTCCTGTAAGGGGTGAAGGTCATCTAGGGTCCCCAAACCCTCAACGGTAAGGATCTCATGACCGTCAACCTGGGGTGCAAATAACAAACAAGACCGCACAGGTTCACCATCAAGCAAAACCGTACAGGCGCCGCAGACTCCGTGTTCACAGCCGACATGGGTGCCAGTTAATCCCAGATCATATCTGAGAAAATCACTTAATAAAGTCCGGGGATCAACCGATCGTTGATAGGGAGTTCCATTGACAGTGACCGAAATGGCAAAAGTGTTTTCCATGGTGATCTCCTTATTTTCCGCCCTTGGCCCGCTGGTAAGCTTCTGCTAAAGCCCGGCGGGTGAGAACATTTGCCAGATGCCGTCGAAAATCAGCAGTAGCGTGAATATCACTCCCGGGGTCTATCTCTTCTGTGGCGGCTTTTTCAGCCGCAGCATTTATTAAATCCTCGCTAATTTCTTGGTCTTGAAGCAATGCCGCAGCTTCCTCGGCCACTAACGGTCCATCTCCGGCGCTCAAGTAAACCAATCTGGCAGACTGGCAACGGTCTTTTTTATCCAGGGTCAATACCGCCGCGACACCCATGAGGGCAAAATCATGCGGGCGTCGGGCGACTTCTTTAAGCGACCAGCCTGATCGGGAAGGCAAGCCAGGGATTTCAATTTCAATCAACAGCTCTTCCGGTTCCAGGGTTGTCATCAGCAGCCCTACAAAAAATTCACTGGCAGGAACCCAACGTTCTGCTTCCAGGTTCTGAATTTTGAAGCGGGCTTTCAGGGCAGTAGTAACTGCGACCAGTTCTGCTGAAGGATCCGCATGAGCCAGACTTCCGCCAATTGTGCCCCGGTTCCGGATCTGAGTGGTTGCGATTTGAGGCATGGTCTCATGAAGCAAAGGAACCCGTTCCTTGATTTGAGAATCGTGTTCCGCCTGACTGTGGCGAACCATCGCCCCCAGGCGGATTCCTTTTTCGTAGTTTTGGATATAAGAAAGATCTGGGATATTGTTGATATCCACCAGTACTGCAGGCTGGACAAGCCGAAAGTTCATCATCGGCACTAAGCTTTGTCCCCCTGCTAAAACTTTCGCATCGTATCCATGTTCCTTTAAGATGGACAAAACTTCTGGAACCGTCGTGGGAGCATAGTACTTAAATGGTGCCGGTTTCATAGGCTAATCTCCATTGTTGGAATCGCCGGTGCATTCCATTATATATTATGTGATACATATTATGGGAAATTCTTGTTAAGCTTTGAGACTGTTAAGCTCTCTCCGCAGACAACTTTCCAGGGTTGTCGGTTGACGACCAAGCAGCCAGCCGAGAACAAGGGAATTTCCACAAAAACCAAACTTCTTGTAATTCTGGAACATTTTCAGTAGAGTATATCTTTGGTAGGATCCTAGGCCATTTTTAAATGCCTGAGTTTCCCATGTTTTATAAGGAATCCTTTGAGCTTGAATATCTTTGCCAAGCACTTCACTTAAGACCACTGCAACCTGGGCTTGGGTGATCGGTCCCGTCCCTACCAATTCATAGATCGCGCCCATATGGCCAGGTTCAGTGAGCACAATTGCCGCAGCTTGAGCAAGATCCTCCAGATCCACCAGGCAGATTCCTGTTTCAATTGGATATGGCACCTGATAAACACCTCCCCCAAGGATTTTGGGGAGAAGTGAGACAATATTTTGCATATAGGCTGTTGGCTGCAGGATAGTGAAGGGCAGCCCGGATTCAATTAAGTGCTCTTCAACCCGCAGCTTCAGCCAGTGGTGGGGCATGGCTTCAATCTGGGGATGTAAAACCGAGTGGTACACAAAATGCTTTACCCCGGCTTCTTTGGCAGTCTGAATGACACCTGCCCCAATATCCACCTCCCCGGGATGCACATTGGGACAAATATGGTAAACAGCCTCGACTCCTTCCATAATCTGTTGGAGATCATCTAAATTGAGAAGATCTCCCAGGTAGATTTCGCTTACTCCGGCTGATTCAACCGAATCCTGATATTCTTCTTTATGAACCAAAGCCCGAACAGATGCTCCGACGCTGACCAGCGCCCGGGTAACTGCAATACCAGTTTTTCCAGCTGCTCCAGTGACAAGTATCATAATTTATAAAAGGCCCTTCCTATTCTGGTTCCTTAAACGCTACAAATCGCGCCCAGCAGGATGCCAATTCCATGCCTTTTTGAACGAAACACCCGATATAGTAACGTCCGCTTTCCATATCCGCCAGATCGGTTCCCAGGTTTTCAGCGTGGATAATCCCCTTGGGAAACAGGTTTAGGTGCATATCCTGGTAATACTTGTCCAGCGGGTAAATCTCATCCCAGTCTTTTCCGTACTGTTCAATTAACTTTTGGTTGGCTTCCTCAAAAGTTTTGGGGTGCCAGAGTCGCTGGATGGTGTTCATGGGGTGTTCCATAGCCACACAGTCCACAGCCAGCCATTTTATTTCCATTTTCAGGCACCAATCTGCAAAATCAGGTGAAGGTCCTGGGTGCCTGATCATGTAACGAAATTCATCAGAATCCGGACTGTTCCAGCCGTACTTGTGATAACCGGTTTTTATAACCAGGATATCCCCCTTCTTAACTTCAGCAACCTTCTCAACCATTTCCGGGGTGTAAACGCTGGTATCGCTGACTAATTCGGAAATATCTGCCACGACCCCAGGACCGAACCATTTTTCAAAGGGGGTCTGCCCAATAGTCAAACCGCCGGAGTGGAAATGAACTTCTCCATCCATATGAGTCGCCAAATGGAAGCTTGCCCGGCAGTGAGCGTTGTTCCTGCCTAATCCAAAATTCTGCCCACCCACGCGTTTGGTGTAATTTACGCTTAATGGTACGTAGTTGGCCCACTGGGGAGTCTGAACGCTGAACGGCAAAGTCATATCCAGCATTTCTATTTCACGCATCTGGTCAAAAAATGCCTCGGCATCCATGTTATCCGGAGCCTGCAGTGCAACTGCCCTGCTCCAAGAAGATTCAACTTCCATAAACGGGATAGGGAAAATCATGATCCAGACCCGCTGGTTTTTTAGTTGATTGATCTCTCCACCTAAAGATTCCGCCAGCAGCAGTCCACTTTTGGGTATGGTGAGATGTGTGAGTTTGTGATACCACTCCGGGGGGTACATTTCGTCCCAGGTTTTCCCATGGGTTTCCTTCAATTTGGCTTCTGCCTTTTCAAACTCCCGGGCATGCATGTAGCGCAAATTGGTGTTCATGGGATGTTCGACGCACCCGCAATCCACACCGATGAGTTTTAACTTCAAATCCAGCGCCCATTGGAAAAATTCCGGCGAGGGACCGGGGTGGCGAAGATAATAACCAAATTCCTTATTCTCAATCCCTCCCTGCGCATCCGGGTTGGGAATATCCGGCTGATCCCAGCCGTATTTGTGATAGCCGGTATTGATGATCAGGATATCCCCTTCCTTTACATCCACCTTGTTAGTGATCATTTCCGGGGTGTAAA
>JAUWEC010000258.1 GCA_030608465.1 Chloroflexota bacterium | reverse complement strand
AGACCTGGTAGGGGATATTTTGCTGTTTACCGGTCCTCAGGTTGAAACCAACCGTGTAAAAGGTCCTGATCAGGAAATCCTGGTTCAATTGGTTGAATTAGCAGACCGATGGGAGTGTCCGCTGTTGATTGAAGCAGATGGTGCCCGGCAGATGCCGATCAAAGCTCCAGACGATCATGAACCTGCTATCCCGGAATTTGTAGATACGGTAATTGTCATGGTTGGCCTTTCAGGATTAGGAAAACCGCTGAATGAAAAATGGGTCCACCGTCCGGAGATTTTTTCCGATCTGGTAGGTGTTCCTGTCGGATCAAAAGTGACCAGTCAGCAGTTGGCAACCGCATTGACATCCTCCCGGGGAGGTTTGAAAAATATACCCCCAACGGCCAGGAAGTTACTGCTAATAAACCAAATAGATAGTTTTCCGAATTGGAGAACGTTCCATGAGCACTTACCGTTATTTTTAAGCCATTATCAGGCAGTTGGGTTTACAGTTCTTGAGGATCAATTGCTCCTGGAACTTCATGAGCCGATTGCTGGTGTGATTCTAGCTGCCGGTGGATCTGCCAGGTTTGGGACCGCAAAACAGCTGCTGGATTGGAAAGGAAAACCTCTGGTGACCCATACCGCGGTAACTGCCCTGGCGGGTGGTCTTTCGCCAGTGCTGGTTGTAACTGGCGCAGACCAGGAAAAAGTCACCCGGGTCCTGGAAGATCTACCGGTGATATGTGTCCACAACCCGGATTGGGAGCAGGGGCAAAGCTCTTCTGTGAGAACTGGGATCGAGGTCCTTCCCCCGAATGTGGGCGCGGTGATATTCCTGCTGGTTGATCAGCCATTTATTCCACCTGAGCTGATCCAGCAGTTGGTTAAAGCTCATGCAGTCAAACGAGCGCCAATTATCTATCCGCTAGTGAATGATAAACGGGCAAATCCGGTTCTTTTTGACAGGGAAGTTTTCCGGGATTTGAAATCATTAAAGGGGGATACCGGGGGACGGGCATTATTCAACACCTTTAATGCCAGGGTTGTACCCTGGGATAATGACCTGATTCAGAAAGACATAGATACACTGGAAGATTACGAGATATTATGTTCAGCAGAGGAATAAATCCTTGATCATAGACGGTTTCTCATCTGGATCAGAATGCTGTTCGGATTGTTAATTATCAATCTCATCTATAGTACAATTCCTTAAAGAGACTAGACCTGATGCACTACTGGCACTTTCTCTGTATCCAGATGAGAATGGAAAAATTCCAGGGTTTTCAAATACTCTGAGATAACTCAAAAGTTACTCTTCAGTTGT
The DNA here is from genome assembly GCA_030608465.1 of Chloroflexota bacterium. Classification (GTDB taxonomy): domain Bacteria; phylum Chloroflexota; class Anaerolineae; order Anaerolineales; family UBA11858; genus B10-G9. The sequence continues at coordinate 1,439 of JAUWEC010000258.1, read as the reverse complement.
GAACATGTGAGAGAATATGACTGCTGATGTCATTCGTACTTTTATTGCTGTTGATTTACCCCCCAGTGTGTTAGAGGCGTTGGGGCAGGTGTCTTCTCAGCTGCAGGAAAAATTACCGGATACACCTGTAAGATGGGTAAATTTTCAGAAAATGCATTTAACCCTCAAGTTTTTAGGGGATATCTCCAAAGAGAATATCGGGATGGTCGAAAAAATCCTCCAATCTGAAGCGGCAAAACGCCAGGCGATGGAAATCGGAATCGGTGGGATTGGGGCTTTCCCAAAGATGCGCCATCCCCGGGTGATTTGGATTGGCATCGAAGCTCCAACAGATTTGTTTGACTTGAGAAGGGGGATTGAAGATGGTGTAGCGCGGTTGGGGTATAACTACGACAAATATGATTTTACACCGCACTTGACACTGGGAAGGATATCCCGCAAAGCTTCTGCCCGGGATGTTAGAAAAGTTGGTAATGTGCTGCATGATTACCAGGTAGGGTTCATTGGTGTGGCCCGGATAGAAGCGGTTCATCTTTACCGGAGTGATCTACGCCCTGAAGGGGCGAAATATACCCGTCTTTACTCGGCCGCCTTGATGGATCAGGATAATCAGGTTGTTGTATAAGAATTACTAAAAGAGGTGAGTTCTGGAAACAAGAAAAAAAGCGGATTTAATTGTCCGGATATTAGATGACAAGCAGGGGGTAGATATTCATTTATTGAATATTCGAGAATTATCAGTACTGGCAGATTATTTTGTGATTTGTTCAGGAAGCAGTTCCAGGATGGTGAAGGGATTGATGAATGAAGTGTTGCTTGAAGTAAAAAAAGAATTCAACCAGAGTCCCCGGGTTGAGGGTGAGTCCCTTTCCGGCTGGATTTTAGCTGATTTCGGCGATATTATCCTGCATATCTTTTCACCGGATCAGCGGGAATTCTACAGTCTGGAAGAATTGTGGGCGGAAGCAAAGACAGTTTTGAGATTGCAGTAGATTATTGTCTGAAGCAGGGGATTGCTGCTGTGGAGGAAAGACTTAGAAGTATCTAATAAGCAGTTAACAGTATTTCAGGACGGCACAGGGTCATTAATAACTGAATGCTGATTACTGACCGATCTCTGATCAAAAAACGATACCACAAAACAACATCCTTTCCCCAGCCCGGTGAATAAATTCACGGGCTGATTAACTTAAAACCGTCTTGAAGCCGGTTTTCCTAAGGTAGTTGATTATGCTTTTCTTATCGATGGTTGTGACTCAAGTTCCCAGTGGTGATTATAGGTCCCTGATTGGTGGTGCTCTTTTTGTGTGGCAATATATTTTTTGATAATTGGAATATTTTGTGGGGAGACAGTTATTGCACCATATCCTCCTTGCCACTTGAAAAATACTTCAGGCTCCATCTGATGAGCAATGATATACGCTGAAGACCCTTTAATA
>JAUWEC010000199.1 GCA_030608465.1 Chloroflexota bacterium | reverse complement strand
GGAACGCGGTCGTTGCCCGTCAAACTCTCTTAAAAGTAGTGCCAATCTTTGTGGCAGTGATGGTCTGGCTGCTGCGGGTATTGATCATCGGTTTGTTTTCCGTTGCTGGTGAGAAGTATTTTGGTCAGGATCAGCTGAATTTCCAGTTCGCTTCCACGTCCAGGAAAGCACCGGTATCAGTTCGCAAACGGGCACCTGCTGCGAGTGTTAATCAGACCAGTCACCGTCCTGCTCCCAAATCCCCGGGCAGGTCACCGCGCCGGGAGCCATCTTACCAGCCCCTTTCAACCAGGGAAGAGAATAACCACTAAATATACTGAGTGACTATGTATTCTTCTCCTTCTTCCTCTGACGTGCAGGCAGCCCGAACCAGACCATCAGGCTGCTTGCTGCGTTTTCTCCTACCCCCGGTTTCTGTAATCCTGATAGGACTAGGCTTGGCTCTGTTCCTCAGCCAGATTCAGGTTGACCTGGTAGAAACAGCTCCCCTGTCAAAAGGGGACACCAATCAGGTTCAAGGACAATTAGCGTCATTATTTACACCGGAAGTTTTGGCTTGGGAAGAAAAAATATTAGTCTGGAGCCAAAAATATCAGCTGGACCCTAATTTAATTGCCACTGTGATGCAAATTGAATCCTGCGGATATTCCAGGGCAAAATCCTCAGCCGGGGCAATGGGGCTATTCCAGGTAATGCCCTACCACTTTAAGGAAGGTGAAGATCCATATCAGCCTGGCACCAACGCACGCAGGGGACTCAATTATCTCAGGCGGGCATTAGAGTCTGGAGGCAATGTTCGATTAGCCCTGGCAGGATACAACGGTGGTATTAACGGGGCTCAGAATCCAGAAGAGTATTGGCCGGATGAAACGCTTCGTTATCTGTATTGGGGGTTAAGAATTTATAAAGATGCCGAAGAGGGAAAAGAGCAAAGTCCAAGGCTTGAAGAATGGTTAAACAGTGGGGGAGCCTCTTTGTGTCTTGCTGCCAGAAATGAGTGAGAATCTCCTATCTTGTGATCCCGAATCCTTCGATAAGATGTAGAACATCCCCCAATATGTCATCCTGAGCTTGCGAAGGATCCATAATGAGGTCAAACATCAAAAGGGACCATGATCAACAAGGCTTGGTTGATTGTTTTTTGAGCTCTAAATGGATTCCTCGTTCCTCGGAATGACAAAAGAGAGAATCTCCCAGTTTGTCAGTCTGATACATTAAGTTGATATTTAATAAAAAAAGGCTGCCCTCCGGTGTAATACACCGGGGCAGCCTTTCTGAACCCGTTTGATAAATTAAGCAAGCTCGATAGTCGCGCCAGCTTCCTCCAATTGTTTTTTAGCTTCTTCCGCTGCATCTTTTCCAACAGCTTCGAGAATCACGCCATCTGCTGATTCTGCCATTTCTTTGGCATCTTTCAGACCAAGGCTTGTGATAGACCGGATTGCCTTAATTACTTCAATTTTCTTAGGTCCGGTGTCTTTGATAACCACATTAAATTCCGTTTTTGCTTCACCGGCATCTCCGCCGTCGCCGCCAGCGGCAACAGCTGCCACTGCTACGGGAGCAGCAGCGGATACACCCCATTCTTCTTCCAGCATAGTCACTAATTCAGCTGCTTCCAGAACAGTTAGTTTACTTAATTGATCTTTAATTTTTCCAATATCAGCCATTTTATTCTCCTTTTATCGGTATCTTGACCGTAATTGATTAATTTAATCTTTCTAGACTGCTGGCTCTTTTTCTGAGTAAGATTTGAGCACCGCGGCCACCTGCCGGCCAGGTTCTGCAAGGGTCCGGACAAGTTGGGAAGCAGGCGCTAAAATTGTTCTCAACAGTTTTGCCCGCATTTTTTCCATGGAAGGCAGTTCTGCCAGGGCAATAATCTCTTCTACTGTCATCAGGCGTTCAGCCAGATATCCGCTCTTGATCTCAATGGTTCCGAACTCTTTGGAAAAGTCCTTGATAACCTTTGCGAGACCAGTTGGATTCTGGTAAGAAATACCGAGAGCGGTAGGACCGTTAAAAACACCTTCTTTCCATTCCCGTCCACTTTCTTCGAATGCTCGCTTAGCCAGTGAATTCTTGATGATGTGGAACTCACCGCCAGATTCTCTGATATCTCTGCGGAGATCACTGATAGCCTTGACAGACAATCCATGGTAATGAGTTAAAACCATCCCATCACTTTCTGTTACCCATTTTTTGTACTGCTCAACTAGTTCTTCTTTCTGCTGCCTTGAAATAGCCAAAGTATTTCACCTCCTTCAAATCGGGTCAGTCTTATCTGCATAACAAAAAGTCTTTACCTCACCAGTTGAGGTAAAGACTTCAAGTTTAATCAACTCTAAAGTATTCTCTACCTGGGCTGGAAATTAAGTTTTCAGAGAAAACACCAGCTGTCTCTGGTAATCAAGCTTTTGTTATTTACTGTTTTAATGGAAATGAGATTGTTTACTCAGTTTCCATTTCTGCTGCCAGTACCGGGTCTACGATAATGCCAGGCCCCATACTCGCCGAAACCACTACTTTCTTGACGTACACGCCTTTAGTCGCCGCAGGTCGGTTTGATACCAGCGACTCCATTAACGCACTCATATTATCATGTAATTGCTCAGCTGAGAAGGATACTTTCCCAATCGGTGTATGAATATTAGCGGTTTTATCTACCCTGTATTCAATCCTACCCGATTTTGCTTCCTCGATTACTCTCGGAAGATCTTCACCAGGTATCATGGTTCCGGCTTTAGGATTTGGCATCATACCCCGGGGTCCCAGAACCGGACCCAGTTTGCCAACTTTACCCATCATATTAGGGGTAGCCAGCGCAACATCAAAATCAAACCATCCACCTTCAATTTTATTGATCAGATCATCGCCATCAGCGATGTAATCTGCTCCGGCTTCCCGAGCTTTGGCTGCATCCTCACCCTGGGCAAATACCAGGACTCGAACTGTTTTTCCCAAACCATGGGGAAGGTTTACCAGATCACGGACAATTTGATCCGCGTGCCGGGGGTCAACACCCAAACGAACATGGACTTCCATTGTCTCATCGAACTTGGCATAGGATAGTTCCTTAGCCAGAGTCACAGCTTCCAGGGGTGTATATTTCTTATCTCGATCTACTTTTTCAAATGCTTCTCGATAATTCTTACCGTGTTTCGCCATTAATAACTCCTTGTGGTTCAAGCGGATTGGTTATCCTCCCACCAGAATTTAGTCTATTATATCAATACCCATATTTTTCGCTGTGCCTTCAATCTGGCGCATTGCGCCTTCTATATCAACAGCGTTTAGATCTTTCATTTTGGTTTGCGCAATTTCCCGAAGCTGATCCCTGGTGATTTCACCTACAGTTTCCTTATTGGGTTCAGCTGCACCCTTTTCAATCCCAGCAGCTTTCTTTAATAAAACTGCGGCTGGGGATGTGCGCAGCACAAATTTATAAGAACCGTCAGAAAATATTGTGATGTCTGCTGGGATGATATCTCCCATCCGATCTGATGTCCTGGCATTATATTCTTTACAAAAGGCCATCAAGTTGATCCCATGCGCTGCCAGCGCAGGACCAATCGGAGGAGCAGGATTTGCCTTCCCCGCTTCAATCTGTAATCGTACGTTTGCTTTTACTTTTTTTGACACAATTTTCTCCTTCGTGGTGCCAGCGGACTGTTAATCCGTCCTCCCACAAATGATTAATACAACTAGGCTTCTTCCACCTGCAGGAAATCTAATTCTACAGGAGTTTCCCTACCAAAGAAATTTACCATGACGCGGACAGTCGCCCGATCCATGTCAATCTCGGATACTTTACCATAAAAATCTTCAAATGGTCCATCCACGATCCGCACCCGTTCGCCCTGCCTGAAAGTAACATTGATCCGGGGCGATTCCGATTCCATCCGTTTGAGAATTCGAGCCACTTCTTCGGGCTGCAGCGGGGTGGGGTCATTTCCCATACCCACAAATCCTGTGACGCCCGGTGTATTGCGAACCATGTACCAGGAATCTTCTGTCAACATCATATAAACCAGAATGTATCCCGGGAAAACTTTTTTCTCAACTGTTTGACGTTCCCCATTTTTGATATTAACTTCATCCTCTGTGGGGACAACTACATCAAAGATCAAGTCATCCATACTCATGGACTCAATTCGCTGCAGGATGTTATACCGAACTTTATCTTCGTTGCCGGAGTAGCAATGGACCACATACCAGGCCCGCCCGTCATCTTTGACTGGTTCAGATAAGACACTGTATTCCGTTGAAAGTTCTGATTCAGCCAGTACTGGTTCTTCCTGTTCTGTATCTATAGAATCATCCGCTTCAACTGCAGTCGGTTCATCAATTTCATCAGGAGTAAGGGATTCATCCGTCCCAGTTTCAACGATTTCTTCCGGGTCAGACTCAAGCGGTTCTTCCTGTTCTGCATCTACAGAATCATCCGCTTCAACCGCAGTCGGTTCATCAATTTCATCAGGAGTAAGGGATTCATCCGTCTCAGTTTCAACGATTTTTTCCGGGTCAGACTCAAGCGGTTCTTCCTGTTCTGCATCTACAGAATCATCCGCTTCAACT
>JAUWEC010000130.1 GCA_030608465.1 Chloroflexota bacterium | reverse complement strand
GATTGTTGATATTGGCGGCGGTACTTCTGAAGTAGCCATCATGACTATGGGCGGCGTGGTATCTTCCCGATCATTACGCGTTGCGGGCGACGAACTGGATGAGGATATCATCCAATATATCCGCAATAAATATAATTTGCTGATCGGTCAACGCTTGGCCGAAGAAGCAAAAATCAATCTGGGATCCGCTTATCCACTGCCTGAAGAAAAAACTATGACTCTCAGGGGTAGAAATTTAATCACCGGATTGCCAGATTCAATTGAAATTTCATCCATCGAACTCCGTGATGCCATATCGGATTCTGTCCAGACGATTATCGATACCATACGGGATGCATTAGATGAAACACCCCCTGAAATCCTTGCCGACCTGATGGATAATGGAGTATGTCTTGCCGGCGGCGGAAGTTTGCTCCAGGGAATGGAACAGCGGTTGACAGAAGAACTCCAAATACGAGCCTGGCTGGCCGAAGATCCAATAAGCTGCGTTGCCAGGGGTGCTGGGGTTGCCCTGGAGGAACTCGATAAGTGGAAGGGTTTATTTGTAGGTCTGGAGCGCAAGAGCGCCCAAAGAGAATAATCCTTCAGATTGCAGCAACCCCTTTTTTCCTTTAGAACCTTTTTCTTTATTCCTTAGACACGACATAGATCAAATCAGGGGGGCATTTATTTTTCGTGTAACAAAAGGGCCACAAACTATATTCACATGAACATACGTTTTCCAAAATCACTCCAGATATTGGCACTAAGCCTTGTAGCCATTGGAATCCTCGCTCTGGCGCTCAGCGGCGTATTTACCTCTCTTTCCAGACTGGTTGTCTCACCACTAATCTCCATCCAAACCTGGGTCTCGCAGCAGTACCGAGGAGTGGAAAATATTGTCTCCTCTTCACAGGATATCCAGGAAATCCGTCAGCAGAATACGGAATTGGAAGCTGAAAACGCCCGCATGCAGGCCCAGATCGTTGAACTCCAGCAGCAGCTGGTTGAGTATAAGATCTTATCTGCTTTGCTGGAATTTGCCCGGGCAAATCCTGAACATAAGTACATTGGCGCATCAGTAATCGGAAGGGATCCCAGCCCATTTCTCCATTACATAATCATTAACCGGGGTTCGGATGACGGTCTCAAACGCGGTATGCCGGTAGTAACCCAGAATGGTTTAGCCGGCAGAGTTGTCCAGGTAACAGCCACTGGAGCCCGGGTCAGCTTAATAACAGACCCGGTAACAAGAATTAACGTTCGAATTGAGCCATCACGGAGCGCTGCAGTATTGACAGGATCAATCACAACAGATATCACCCTGGAACAAATACCCCAGGAAGCTGATGTGAATCCAGGAAATCTAATTCTAACTTCCGGATTGGGAGGTAATTACCCAGCAAATATAATCATCGGACAGATTACCAGTGTCCGCAGCCTGGAAAATGACCTCTTCCAGAGTGCTTCAGTACAATCAGTAACCGATTTTGATGATTTGAACATTGTCCTAGTAATTATTAATTTTAATCCAGTGGATATCTCTCCACTCCTACCCAACGCTGATACACCCTGATCCGAAACTTCAAATATAACCATGTCAGTGATTCTAAGCATACCTATACTTAGTTTTATTACTATCCTCCAGTCCGCAGTGGTCAGCAGGCTGCCGCTAAACCGCGGGACAGCTGATCTGATGCTGGTGGTAATAGTTGCCATCACACTCCAGAAATCGGTAAAAACAAACTGGCAGTGGAGTATTGTGGGAGGACTCCTGACAGATTTTTTCTCCGGATTGCCCTTTGGTTTGTTTACGGGCAGCTATTTGATAATCACAGGTATCGCTTCTCTCCTCAGAGAGAGGATCTGGCGGTTTTCATTTCTAATGCAGCTGTTGGTTGTTTTATCCGGCACGATAATCACTCATGGTATAACTATGCTGGTATTCATCCTCCAGGGCGGCTCACTCCAGTTCGCCGCTGTACTACAGACTATCACTCTGCCAAGCATTATTCTTAATTTTATGCTTTCCTTACCGGTATTTATCCTTATCCAGGATATAATCCAGCAGTTAAATCCTCTGGAATAAATATGTCACATACACCATTATCATCTCACAATAAAATCTCAAACAACCGGATCGTTTCCTTCGCAGTTGTGATAACAATCGTATTCCTGATTTTTATCTTTCGTCTATTTTCCTATCAAATCATCAGCGGAGATACCTATGTAGCCCTGGCAGTAGAAAACCGATTACGGGAAATTAGCCTGGCTCCAACCCGGGGCGTGATCTTTGACCGCAACGGTATTGTACTGGCAAGGAATGTTGCCTCCTATAATGTGGTTGTCACTGCAGCAAAGTTACCTGACGATCAAGGAGCCATACAGAACATCATCCGCTCTTTGGCAGAATATATTGATGTGCCGGTCTCCCGGGGTGAGATTACACCTGAAAATCCCTTTGTTCCCTGTGTTTCTGATCATGGGATCAGCCAGATCATTGAGTATGGTGAGCAAAGCGCTCCCTACCAGGACGTGAAAATCGCCTGTAATATTGATCAGATTAAAGCCCAGATCATCCAGGAAAAAACCATGGATTGGCCGGGAATTTCCTTAGAAATAGAAACAGTCCGCGATTATCCAACCGGATCACTCACCGCAAGCATCATCGGCTTCCTCGGACCGATTTCCAGTTTAGAGCAAGAATATTACACGGATCGGGGATTTGTTACTTTTCGAGACAAAATCGGCTATGCTGGTCTAGAACGGTTTTACCAATCTATCTTATCTGGAAAACCGGGAAAACGTGTTGTAGAAGTGGATGTCGGAGGTCAGATCATCCGTGATGTTGTGCCTGTGATTTCTCCTATTTCCGGGCAGAATATCTATACTACGCTGGATACCCGCTTGCAGCAAGCGGCGGAATCGATCCTCCTGGCTGAAATTGGAGGTTGGAACGCGTATTTAGGTGAACTCCGGATCACCAGCGGTGTCGTAATCGCCATCAATCCGCAAACCGGGGAAATATTAGCGATGGTTTCATATCCCACTTATGAAAACAACCGCATGGCTAGAGTGATTCCAGCTTATTATTACGAACAGCTAAATGCTGATGTCCGTAATCCACTACTTAATCAAGCAGTAGGGGCTGAGCTGCCTGCAGGGTCTGTCTTTAAACTTTCAACCGCGCTTGGCGCTCTTAATGAAGGCGTTGTCACTCCAGACCAGATCATTACCACTCCTCCTGAAATCCAGCTGGCGAATAAATACACTCCCAATGATCCAGGGAAGAGTAAAACCTACGTGGACTGGAAAGATGAAGGATTTGGGGAATTGGATTTTATCGGCGGATTTTCGAATTCCAGCAACGTGTATTTTTATCAACTGGGAGGCGGGGACGCAGATGAATTGGGCACTGGCATCCCCGGAGAGGTTCCCGAAGGTCTGGGAATTTGCCGATTGGGCACCTACGCCCGGGCTTTGGGATATGGAGATTATCTGGGTATTGAACTTCCTGACGAAGCGGACGGCATTGTTCCGGATCCCAAATGGAAGCGCATTGCTCACGGGGAAAACTGGTCCACTGGCGACACCTATATTACCAGCGTCGGGCAGGGATTTGTTACCGCCACGCCGTTGCAAATCCTGATGTCAGCCGCGGTAATCGCTAATGATGGAATGCTCATGCGGCCAACCGTCATCAATCAGATAGCGAACGCAGAAGGAGAAACCATACTCCCCTTTGAACCGGAAATGTTATGGGATATTACCGTCGATCCAGTAATTGAGGTTTACAGCGATCCCACCAGCGCGGGAGGTTGTGAAGCAAAATTGACCGGTGAAAAAACCACGGTAGCTCCCTGGGTAGTTGAAAAAATCCAGGAAGGGATGAGAGCCGTTGTGACCGAAGGCACTCTGGAAGATACCTTTGCCAACATTGGTATTGCCGTGGCAGGAAAAACAGGCACAGCTGAATATTGCGACACCTTTGCCAATGAAAAAGGGCTCTGCATCCCGGGTAGTTGGCCATCCCACGCCTGGACTTTAGCCTATGCTCCTTATGATAATCCGGAAATCGCCGTGATTGCTTTTGCTTACAACGGTGGGGAAGGCGCAAGTGTGGCAGGACCCATTGTGCGCCGGACTATCGAAGCCTACTTCGAACTGAAGACTATCGACAGCAGAGTATATCTTCCCTGAGGGATCATGCTATAATTTTAGGGATCGGTTGACGCCGGTTGTATTTGTCTTTAATGATGGAGAGCAAGCTATGCAGGCAAAGGAAATTGAGGTAAAAGGCATCAAAAACGGCATTCTGGTTGAAGTAAAAGATGGTGATTGGCAAACGCAGAAAGATGCCCTTTTGCAGCATATCGATCAGAACCAGGGGTTTTTTGAAGGAGCACAGTTGGTGGTGAATGTTGGAAGTAGAGTGCTAAAATCACCTGATCTGGCATCCTTAAGGAACGCTTTGTCTGATCGTGAGATCAAACTCTGGGCTGTTTTAAGCACCTCATTGGTTACCGAGCGGACGTCTCAAGATTTAGGATTGGCAATCATGGTTGATCAATCCTCACCCGGTCCGGAGAAAGACCCGATAAATTCCTTATTGGATGGAGATGAGGCTGTCTTTCTCAGGCGAACATTAAGATCTGGTCATAAGGTAAAACACCCAGGACACATCGTAGTCTTGGGAGATGTCAATCCCGGCGCAGAACTTATAGCCGGAGGAAATATTATTGTGTGGGGCAAACTCCGAGGCGTGGTCCATGCTGGCGCAATGGGAGACACCGAAGCGGTTGTGTGTTCCCTTGATTTATCCCCTACACAGCTCCGCATTGCGGACAAAATCAGCATCTCACCCCCCAAGAAGGGAAAAGCCCGTCCGGAAATCGCTCAGCTAGAAAACGGTCAGGTTACCGCCCGGGATTGGTCAAAATTCACTCGATAACAAACAGGAAATATTTATGAGCGCCAAGATACTAACCATCACATCCGGAAAAGGCGGTGTGGGAAAAACAACAGCAACAGCCAATATCGGCGCTGCCCTGGCAAAAAGGGGACAGAAAGTTGTCTGTATTGACGCGGATATTGGATTAAGGAATTTAGACGTAGTAATGGGGTTAGAGAACAGAATTGTTTATGATCTGGTAGATGCAGTAGAAGGACGCTGCCGGTTAAAACAGGCTATGATCAGAGACAAATATATCCCAAATCTCTATCTGATTCCATCCGCACAAACCCGGGACAAAACCGCGGTTTCCCCTTCCGATATGATCCGGTTATGTAATGAACTTCGGGCTGACCTGGACTGGATCCTGATCGACTCCCCAGCTGGTATAGAACGCGGATTTAAAAACGCTATTGCACCCGCCGATGAAGTTATCGTGATCACTAACCCAGAAGTCTCTGCTGTCCGTGATGCAGACCGTATTATTGGAATTGTTGAAGCAGAAGAAAAAGGCTCACCCCAATTGCTGCTCAACCGATTAGATCGGGATATGGTCAAACAGAATAATATGCTCTCGGCAGAAGATGTTGTGGATTTATTGGCCATCCAACTGCTGGGCATTGTGCCTGAGGATAAAGCAGTGCTCATCAGCACCAACAAAGGCACGCCCATCGTCCTGGACGAAAAAAGTCCGGCTGGGCAGGCGTACCGAAATATCGCCCGGAGGATATTAGGAGAAGATGTTCCCTTGCTTGACCTGGATAAAGGCAGCGGCTTTTTCAACCGGATTTCAAGCGTGTTCGGATCAGGAGACAAATAACATGGATAATTTCATCAACCGCATCTTTTCAAAGGAACCGAGTAGTGCTGATCAAGCAAGAGATCGTCTGCGGCTGGTATTAATTAATGATAGGACAGATTTATCTCCTGATGCCCTAGAGTCTCTTAAAGATGACCTAATTGATGTTCTTTCTCGCTATATAAAGATAGATCCTAAATTAATGCGGATTGACATCACCCAGGAAGGCCGGCAGCAGCGGTTAATTGCTGATATTCCCATTGCCGGACCTCTGAGTCGTAAGTACTAATTTATGCGTAATATCTCCTGGCGCCATTTTGACTTCTGGTTGCTTGGCGCAGTTGCCTTTCTAACCATCTTCGGCGTGACCATGATCAGTTCCGCGATCGCGGGCAACATCGAACTAGTAGAAGCCAATACAGTAATTAAACAAATCATTTTCGCAGGAATCGGATTTGTGATTCTGGTAATCACAGCAATGATCGACTACCGCTATTGGGGAGCGTTAAGCAGCATCTTATACCTGGTGATGGCAGGTGCTCTGGCTGTGCTGTTTCTTTTCGGAGGCGCGCTATTTGGTTCTTCTCGTTGGTTTTCAGTAGGTCCCATCCTGATTCAGCCTTCCGAGTTTGCCAAAATCATTATCATACTCATTCTGGCAAATTTTTTCTCCCAGAACATCGATAATATTAAAAAACCAATAACTGTTCTCCGCAGCCTGGTAGTCACATTTTTTATCATCGTTTGGATCATTCTCCAGCCGGATTTGAGCACATCGATCGTTATCCTGGTTCTTTGGTTTGCTCTGCTTTGGGCCAGTGGTCTGGATGTTAAGCTGTTGTTAATTGCGGGAGGGGCAGGCTTAGGGGTTATTGGTATTGGTTTGCCATTGATGATGTTGAATTATGATCCAGAAAACACCAGTGGTTTAATCAAACCTTACCAGTTGGATAGGGTCATAAATTTTTTATTTCCTGATCCAAACGCCAGTTTTGGCGCTATTTACAACGTCCAGCAGGCATTGATCAGTATAGGTGAAGGCGGATGGTTCGGACAGGGCTATGGCAGCGGGTCCCAAGTTCAGCTGCGGTTCTTGAAAGTCCGGCACTCCGATTTCATTTTTTCAGCTCTATCCGAGGAATTCGGATTTATCGGTGCGACAGTTGTTATTGCAACTCTCGCATTCATTATCGCCAGGTGTTTAAGGGCAGCCCGCTTGTCCAGCGACACCTACGGAGCTTTAATCGCCTACGGTGCAGCAACGTTAATCTCCTTTCAAACTATTGTCAACATTGGCATGAACCTGAACCTGCTGCCAGTAACAGGTCTCACTCTGCCATTTGTTAGTTACGGTGGGAGCTCCTTGATCACCTTGTTTATCGCTATCGGTCTGGTTGAGAGTGTCTTACTCAGGCATAAGGATCTGGAATTTTAAACTCTGGTAAAATGGAATCTCCTCATCAAATCAGGATAGAGAATGTCACTTAAACAAAATCCCGTTCGCGTTCGTTTTGCACCTTCACCAACAGGCTTCCTGCATATTGGCGGAGCTCGTACTGCCTTGTATGACTATCTGCTAGCAAGACAGTCTGGCGGCTCATATATTTTACGCATAGAAGATACAGATCAAAAAAGGTATCTGGAAAACGCAGAAGCTGATTTTAAAGAAGCGTTGGATTGGCTGGGCTTGACACCAGACGAGGGTCCAGATCAGGGAGGTTCTTACTCACCCTATCGCCAATCCCTGCGAAAAAATATTTACCAGGATCATGCGGAACAGCTGATCAATAATGGAAATGCGTTTTATTGTTTCTGCACACCCGAACAATTAAACCAGGTTCGGGAAGATCAGATTAAACGAAATGAAAATCCTCACTATGATGGCACCTGCAGGGATCTTTCTCAGGAACAGGCAGCCGATCGAATTCAGGCGGGAGAATCCTACGTAATCCGGTTTAAATCTCCCAAATCTGGGAAAACAACCGTTCAGGATTTATTACGGGGAGAAATCACAGTAGATAACAGCAACCTGGATGATATGATCCTGATCAAATCCAACGGTCTCGCAGTTTACCACCTGGCTGCCATGGTTGATGACTATCTTATGGGCATTACTCATGTCATCCGCGGTTCAGAATGGCTGCCGACATTTCCAACTCATACCCTAATTTATCGAGCTCTTGGTTGGCAGGAACCTGTTTGGGTACACCTCTCGGTCTTCTTAAAACCAGATGGCAAAGGAAAAATGAGCAAACGAGACACAGAGCTTGCCCGGGAAAAAGGTCTCCCCATCTTTGTCAAAGATATGGAAAAAATGGGGTATTTGCCAGAAAGCGTAATAAATTGGATTGCCTTGATGGGCTGGAGTTATGACGATAAACCCGAGTTTTTTACCTTG
>JAUWEC010000031.1 GCA_030608465.1 Chloroflexota bacterium | reverse complement strand
GTTGGGAGTCACCCTGCTGCTGAGCAGCAGTCTGAAATTCCTGGATATAAAACAGTATTTCATGACAAGGTTTGCGGATATCCAAAAGGACCAGAATTCTCCTTTGCCAGCAGCGGGGGAATTTTTCCTACCATCGCTGGTCGTGGTTGGAATTGGATCATTTTTCTTTTCGCAATATCAAGGGCTCAGCGCTTGGATCACATCTTTGCCTGAATTCCTGTCGGGTTGGATTTTGCCATCCGGGGTCAGCTCCATTAAAATATTGACGGCACTGGTTGTCAGCAATCCCTTGATTATCATCTTTGGAGGGTTAGGTTTCCTTTCAGTCTGGAGGGAGAATGACCGAATAGGGAAAATCATTTCCCTCTGGTTTGGTATTTCCCTGCTGTTGGTGCTGATTTATCCAGGAAGGCAGACAGCAGATCTGATCTGGGTTGTGGTTCCTCTCTGGGCAGGCGCAGTAAAAGAGCTGGTCAAAATAGTTCAAACCGTTGAATTCTCCTGGGTAACAAACACCATGTCCGGGATGGTCGCAGTATTATTTGTACTCAATTGGCTGACATTTATCGGGATGATATTCCAGCAAGAAAATCAACGGGCAATTCTTCTGCAGTGGGGCTTGATTGCTGCCTCCCTTGCCTTAGGATTGCTGGCGACAACTATTGTTGCCTCTGAATGGGGCTGGCCGACTGCGAAAAAAGGACTGGTTGTCGGACTAAGCGGTGTTTTAGGTATCTACCTGCTTTCCGCCCTGGCGCAGGGGGCTTATTTGCGAATCGGTGATCCTCATTCTCTATGGACAGAAGGATCCGGTTCAGGACAGATTGATCTGCTGTTGGATACGATTGCAGAGGTTAGTGTTGCTGAAACAGGCCGGCAGGATAGCATTCAAGGCACCGTTATCAATGGAAATTCATCACTGAAATGGGCTCTCCGAGATCTTAAGGAATTTGAGTTTTATGATGGTTTCAATCCGGGAACAACAACACCGGTTTTGATTACCAATGAAATAGATAATATTCAGGTGCCGCTGACTATTTATCGCGGCCAGGATTTTGTGATAACCACTAAATCTACAGGGAGCGCGGTGTTTCCGGACGATTGGATCAGCTGGATTGCCTTTCGCGATGGACCTATTGACACAGAAGATATAATTTTATGGGTACGGCAAGATATTCTATCCGGGGAAGAATACCCATCTGGTGAGTATTAATTTGTTATTGGGAAGTAAAATGCTCTATTGTTCAGAACTCTGAGTATTTTACCGGTTTGAGGAGAAAGAATGAGTTATCCGAAAATAGTTGCTATTGACGGACCTGCAGCATCTGGAAAAACTACCATTGGAAACCAGCTGGCAGAAAGATGGAAGTATCTTTTTTTTGATACAGGGGTAATGTACCGGGCAGTAACCTGGCTTGCCTTGGAGAAAAAAATCGCTATTAAGGATGAATTTGCGGTTTCAGCGTTGGCAGAGAAAGTTCAAATTGATGTTGAGCCTCCCTCAAAGGATGACGGTCGTGAATATGACGTCCTGGCAGATGGTGTTGATGTAACCTGGCAAATCCGGAGTCCTAAAGTGGACGCAAAAGTATCTAAAGTTTCCGCATATCCCGCAGTCAGAAAAGCGCTCACCAAACAGCAGCGCAGGATCGGGTTGCGTGGTAAAGTAATCATGGTGGGCAGGGATATCGGAACAGTTGTCCTGCCGGAAGCTGATCTGAAAATATTTCTAGACGCATCTGTCGATGAACGAGCAAGACGGCGGTTTAATCAACGGATTGATCGTGGTGAAGAAGTGTATTTCCCAAAAATCCTGAAGATGTTAAAAAAGCGGGACAGAAAAGACGCAACCCGGGAAATTGCACCGTTATGTGCAGCCTCAGACGCTGTTCTAATAAACACTGACACACTGTCGGTGACTGAGGTGTTATCCAAAATTGAGAAATGTGCCCAAGCAGTAGACAAGGATTAACGAATCTTATGGAAGATCAATACAGAGTTCCCCTGCATATTCGATTTAACCGCAGAGTGATGCGAGTTTTCTTCCGAGGATTATTTCATTTGTTGGGGAAGGTTGAACTATACGGGATGGACAAAATCCCCCAACATCATAAGTATTTGCTTGCGTTTAACCATGTATCCCTGGTTGAAGTTCCATTTATCGTAGCTTTCTGGCCGACAATCGTTGAAACCATCGGTGCAGCAGTTGTTTGGGATCGACCTGGGGTGAAGATAGTCGCCCATATGTGGGCAGGTATACAGGTCAAGAGAACTGAATTTGATCGCGAATTTTTTAAGAAAATCATGCAGGTAATTGATGCTGGGTTTCCATTGATGATCTCACCTGAGGGAACGCGATCTCGTACGCCGGGGTTAGGGCGGGGAAAGCCTGGCGTTGCTTACATAATTGATAAAGCCCAGCTGCCGGTCCTGCCAGTGGCTGTTGTTGGAAACACAATAGATTTTATACGGGACGGATTTCGAGGAAAAAGACCCACAATCCAGATGTTTGTGGGGGACCAGATCCACCTACCCCCTCTGACTGGAAAGGGAGAAAAACGCCGGATTATGCGGCAGCAGAATACGGATATCATCATGGCGCGGGTCGCTGAATTATTGCCCGAATCATACCGGGGTGTGTATTCCGATTACGAGAAAATTCTGGATGGAGAACCCGATAGTTTTGAGTAATACCTTTCTTGTTTGTTATCGATAGGGCTGTGTTAGGGGGATTTGTCAGACTTGAACCATGCTATAATCGAGTATGGATTCAAAGTAGCCGGTTTTGACCTAATTTAGAAAATTATGTCGTTCATACTCACCTTATTTAATTCACCTGCATATATTATCTGGCCGGTAGATAGGTTGGGTATTTCAGCACTTGCTGTGATGGCTGCAGGGATCATATTTGGGAATTGGCATTGGCGGGATTATCAGCGGGATATGAAAGAACGCCAATGGTTCTTGTTTGGTATCTTGCTAACTCTTGCGCCTTTTACAGCCCTCTTCTTCGGTTTTAATTTACCCAAATGGGGAGCAATTCCCCTGCCTGATCTGTCATTGGAACCTGCCGGTGGGACATTGATGATTCTGGCTGCCCTACCGATTGTGGTATCCGGCTGGATTCTGGGTCCCATCAGTGCCTCCTTGATCGGGTTGATATCCGGGGTATGTCTGGCTTACTGGGATACCCATTCCCCGTTTACGATTATTGAATTTGTCACTTTTTCCATGCTGTTTTCAGTTGCAATCCGGCAGCGGTATCGGACTGTGGTATTCGGTATTCTCCGACGTCCCTTCCTGGCAACCCTGTTGATCGCCTGTGTCCATTATTTGTTATTCATTGCCGGTGCTTTTTTCTGGGCATCCGGATCTATTGTAGAAAATCTTGATTTTGCTATTTCCAATTCCAGAGCCGGGGTGGCCGCTCTGGCGGGAAGTTTTGCATTGGCAGGTTTAGTTGCCGAATTTGCCCTGGTGGCTCTGCCGCGAGTAGACGGGATCAAACTTAAACTGAAACCTTCCCCGTCAGAGACCAGCATAAAGATCCGATTCTTGAATTATATTGTCTCTTTAACCCTGGTCCTGATATTAGTCTTGCTGCTGGTAAATTGGTTTGTCGCAGGTCGATCGGCAGAGAAGATGATCCAGTCGCAGATGGAGAATATTGCCAGAACGACCACTAATAAAATTCCATTCTTCTTTAATACCGGTCAAAGCTTGATCAGCCAGTATGCTTCCGATCTGTCAGGAGGTATGACTATCCCTGAAGATCTAGATCTGGTATTAAAACGAAATTTTCGGTCCATTCCGTTTTTCTCCCAGTTGTTTGTATTTGACAGCAATCATGAGCTGATTGGTGCCTATCCAGATCAGGAGGTTCTGGACACGCCATTAACAACAGAATTTCATTCCGGATTAGGGTCGGCGTTGAACGGGGTTCCAGTCCAGGTTTATGTTTCACCTCCCTCTGGAATCGGGAATAAAACAGTGATTACTTTTATGGGTAGTATTCCGACTGAAGATGATTTGCCGGGAGGTGTGCTGGTTGGATTGGCTGACCTGGAATCCAACCCTTTTACCCAACCAATTCTTAGTGACCTGATGGGGATCAACGATTTGGGCGGGGTGGGTTATCTGCTTGACGAACAAGGACGGGTTTTATATTCTTCAAAAGAAAACTTGTTTGGTTTGTTTTTCCTGAGTTTTGAACTTACTCCCAGTGAGGTATTTTCCAAACAAACCACTGCCGATGGTATCCGACAGCTGGTTTATATCCGCTCGGCCTTAGGCCGCCCCTGGACGGTGATGCTGACCATGCCAGCCGTTAGAGCCCAACAGCTGGCCCTCGATCTGGCTGCGCCGCTCTCCGGTGTGGTTTTATTAATTACCATTTTTACCATGGCTGTGATGTATATCGGATTAAGCTCAGTAGCAGACTCGCTGCATGTTCTCACTGAAGAAGCTGACCGGATTACGAAAGGCGAATTAGATCATCCGCTGCGCATGACCCGGCGAGTTGATGAAGTTGGACAACTCCGGCGGGCTTTCGAAAAAATGCGGCGTAGTTTAAAGAACCGTATGGTAGAACTTAACCGGCTGTTGATTGTCAGCCAGGGAGTCGCATCATCTCTGGATATGACTGATGCTGTCGATACTATTTTGAGTTCCGCATTAGAGATCGGAGCCTGTTCTGCCAGGATAGTTCTGGATGCGGATATTCTTCCGGAGCATTTCTCTGAAAATGCCGAGATGACCTGTATCGGCAGCGGTGAAGATACTGCAGCTTTCTGTTATCTGGATTCCCAGATTCTGGAAATAGCCCGCAGCCGGTCCCCGGTTATGCTGACCAACCCGGCCCGGATGCCTTTGCTTGATCTGAATAAAGATGATCCTGTCCCGGGCGCAATCCTGATAGTTGCCCTGCAGCATGAGCAGCAGTATTATGGCGCTATCTGGCTGGCCTACCTGGAACCCCATAATTTCCTGGACAGTGAGGTGCAATATATTGTTACCTTGGCAGGTCAGGCCGCCCTGGCAGCATCTAATTCCTCCCTCTTCGGACGAGCTGAGATCGGACGAAAGCGGTTGGCAGCTATTCTTGCTTCCACACCAGATCCGATCCTTGTGTTGGATCACCAGGGCAAATTATTATTAACCAACCCTGTAGCCGTAGAGCTGCTGGGTTTGGAAGAAGAATTTGGTATCGGGGAGAAAATTGAGCAAGTCACTACTCATCAGGAATTAATCGAACTGTTGAATACAACCTCTTCCGAAAAGGTTTCAAAAGAAATAAAACTGGAAGATGGAAGGATATTCCTGGCAACCGCGTCACCTGTGATTTCTGGAGAACACCAATTAGGTAGGGTCTGTGTTTTGCGTGATATCTCCCAGCTAAAAGAAATGGATGAGTTGAAATCGGATTTTGTATCTACGGTAAGCCATGATTTGCGCTCCCCGTTGACATTAATGCGCGGATATGCAACCATGTTGGAGATGGTAGGAGAACTAAACGAGCAGCAGCAGAACTATGTTCATAAAATTATTACCGGCGTGGAAAGTATGTCGCACCTGGTTCAAAACCTGTTGGATTTGGGTAGAATTGAAGCCGAGGTAGGCTTGAAACTGGACATGGTTTCAGCTCCTGACATTATATCTGAGGTAACAGACTCATTTAAGATTCGGGCCAGCCAGAAAAAGATCACTATCCATGTCTCCCAGCCCAATCAAACCATTCCATTTATCTCAGCTGATAAAGCGCTGCTTCAGCAAGCTTTGCGTAATCTGGTGGATAATGCGCTCAACTTTAATCATCAGGATGGGGAGGTCTGGGTCCGATATAAGATGGAAGATGGTCGGATCATTTTTGAGGTAGAGGATAATGGGATCGGAATATCCCCGGTAGACCAGCAGCGGTTGTTCGAACAGTTTTATCGGGTTGAAAGCCGGGAGAAGGACAAACAGGGTGGTACCGGTCTTGGCTTGGCAATCGTTAAATCAATCGCAGAACGCCACGGCGGAGAAGCCTGGGTGGAGAGTGAGCTGGGGTCCGGCAGCACTTTTTACCTGGTGGTTCCGATCCGCCAACCTGAGAGAAAAAACAAAACTGAATAATTGTGGAAATAACTACAGGGTTGTGGTAGACTGGTCCTGCAATGCAGTATTAGGATCCATATACTGCAGCTGGAATAACTAACTTGACAAACATGGGGGAGATTAGGAAGAATGGGAAGGATTTGTACTGCTGAATCGGACCGAAACCCTCTTGACTGACACCCATTCAACCTGTATAATTATCAGTTGCATGTTTAATATCAATCCCCTCCATATATGCGAGCGCTAAAGAGCGTACTCTTTTGTGCTTGGTTTTTTGCGTGCTAGTACTAAAACATCTGTTCTGCCTGGCGGTGCCGCTTTTTTTGAAGAAAACAGACCTCAAATTTGAAATTATTCTGAGGATTTTTTAACTGAATACTCTAACTGGGAGTTTTCAGAAAGGGGTCCATTTTGCAGGCAGGGCTGGGTGGCACAAAAGGACGTTCAAAGCAGATTCTTGGTGAGGGAAAGTACCTTTATCGGTTGATTGAGCGAAAAACACAGGAGGTTTTCGAGTGAAAACAAAGGGGATACAAAAACTTCGAATCGGGATAGCTTCACCAGAACTCATCCGCAGCTGGTCATACGGAGAAGTATTAGAGCCGGAAACCATTAACTACCGGCGATTGCGCCCGGAGAAGGATGGTTTATTCTGTGAAGCCATATTCGGACCAACCCGTGATTACCAATGTCATTGTGGAAAGTATAAAAATATTCGCTATAAAGGGATCGTTTGTGATAAGTGCGGTGTGGAGGTAACCCGCTCTGCTGTCCGTAGAGAGAGAATGGGCCATATCGAACTGGCAGCTCCCGTGGCGCATTTGTGGTTTTCCCGCCGAATCCCTTCGATCCTGGGCAGATTGCTTGATATGTCCCGACGCGACCTTGACCGGGTTCTCTATTTTGCCCAATATATTGTTACTTATGTCGATGAGGAAGGTCGTAAGAAATCCCTTGAACAGCTGGATACCAGATTTACATCCGACGAAGGTGAAGTTGGGGAAAGCTATACTGAAGATATCACGCTCAAGGAAATTGAACGGGAAGAAAAGTTAACAGAGCTTGAAACCAAGCAGGATGAAGTTATAAACCGGTTTGATGAACAAATTGCCAGCGAACTAGAACCGGTTATCAAACAGGGTCAGCGTCTTGAGAAATCTCTGCAGGACAGTGTCGACACAGTTGTCAAAGATGACATGATTTTCCCCGAAACCGAAGTGGTGATTGTTAAGAAAGGGAAAAAGATCAGCACATCGCATATTGCTAATATCCAGGAAGTCGTAAAACAGCGCCTTTCCGAAATTGAAGAAAACCTTCAGGAAGAAAGAGACAACGAACTTGAACACATCAAACTGGATGTTGCCCGAGTGCGAGCGGAAACCACACAGGAAATTACTCAACTGCGTGAAAACCTTGCCAAGGCTCTGGATTCAGCTCAAGCGGAATATAAACGGCTGCGGGCGGAATTGCTTAATCTACAGCCCCTGATATTCCTCGGTGAAGCGGAATTCCGCGAACTGAGGTCCCGTTGGGGTCAAATTTTCCAGGCTGAAATGGGAGCTGAAGCTTTTTATGACATATTAAAACGCCTGGATCTGGATGCGCTTTCCAAAGAACTCTGGCATGAGATTCGAACTACCGGCAGTAAACAGAAACGGAAAAAGGCTGCCAAACGGCTAAAAGTTGTGGATTCTTTCCAGAATACAGAAAATCGGCCGGAATGGATGATTCTGACAGTGCTGCCCGTGATCCCGCCTGACCTTCGCCCAATGGTGCAGCTGGATGGCGGACGCTTTGCTACTTCAGATTTGAACGATCTTTACCGACGTGTGATAAATCGCAACAACCGGCTTAAACGTTTGCTGGAACTGGGCGCACCGGATGTCATTGTTAGAAATGAAAAGAGGATGCTTCAGGAAGCAGTGGATTCCCTGATAGACAATTCCCAGCGGGGAAAAGCCCTTTCCCGCCGGGGCAGGAGAGAATTGAAGTCACTTAGCGATATGCTGAAAGGCAAAAAGGGCCGCTTCCGCAGGAACCTGTTAGGTAAACGCGTAGACTACTCCGGCCGTTCCGTGATCGTTTCCGGTCCAAAGCTGGAAATGTCCCAGTGCGGTCTACCGAAAAAGATGGCTCTGGAGCTTTTCCGACCCTTTGTGATTTCCATCCTTGAGAAACGGGGATTTGCCACCAATGTGAAAGGAGCCAAACGGTTGATTGAACGAAATCGGCCGGAGGTTTGGGAAGCCCTGGAAGAAGCTGTTAAGAGTCGACCTGTTCTGCTGAACCGGGCGCCAACCCTGCACCGTCTGGGTATTCAAGCTTTTGAACCCCAGCTGATTGAAGGGAGCGCAATTCAGCTACATCCCCTGGTATGCCCCGCATTTAATGCTGACTTTGACGGGGATCAGATGGCAGTACATGTACCGTTATCTCAAAGAGCGGTAACGGAAGCCCGGGAACTGATGCTTTCAACCAAGAACCTGCTCAAACCGGCCAATGGTGAACCGATTATCGCGCCGTCTAAAGATATGGTGTTGGGTGTGTATTTCCTCACCCGTGAAGATGACCGGCCGTATCCCGGCGATGGGCGGGCGTTCTCGACTACAGATGAGGTTGAAACAGCTTATCACCTGGATCAGGTGAAAATTCCCACTAAAATTAAACTGCTCACCGAGACCTGGTATGACGAAGAAGGTGAACGGATGAACCAGCCGGAAGAACGGGTGATTGAAACTACCGTCGGACGCGCCATCTTTAACCTGTCCCTTCCCCCTGAAGTGCAATTTGTCAATAAGTCGCTGGTGAAGGGGGATGTGAAGGACCTGATTACCGAAATATACGAATTATGTGATGATGAAACAACCACCAGAGCGGCTGACCAGATCAAAGATTTAGGATTTGAATTTGCGACCAAATCTGGCTACTCGATCGCAGTGGCAGATTTGGAGATTCCACCAGAAAAAGAGGAGATTATTAAGAAATCTCTGGAAAAAGTCCGAGAAGTGGAGCGCAGCTTCCGACGCGGTTTACTTACAGCGCAGGAGCAGGATGACCGGGTAATTGATATCTGGCAAAAAACCACCGCCGTTGTCGGAGAGGCTGTGAAAGCAAACATGGATACTCATGGCAACATGGCGGTAATGGCTTTATCCGGCGCAACTAAAGGCGGATTTGGTCCTGTGTCCCAGCTGGCAGGTATGCGAGGCTTAATGGCTGATCCTTCAGGCCAGATTATTCCGCTGCCGATTCTTTCCAGCTTCCGAGAAGGGTTAACGGCACTGGAGTATTTCATTTCCAGCCACGGCGCCCGTAAAGGTTTAGCAGACACCGCCCTGCGGACCGCGGATGCTGGTTACCTGACCCGGCGCCTGGTGGACGTCTGTCAGGATGCAATTATCAATGCGGATGACTGTGAAACCGAGGATGCCATCATTCTGGAGCGCTCAGATGATATCGCAGGGCAAACCCTTCAGGATCGGGTTTTCAGCCGTGTTCTGGCGGATCATATTGTGGATGAAGAAACCGGAGAAATCCTGGTTGAAAAAGGCACCGTGGTCTCACGGGAAATTGCCCGGAAAATCCAAAAATCAAACGTGGAAAGTGTTCGGGTATATTCCCCGCTGACTTGCAAACTCGAGTATGGATTATGTGCAAAGTGTTATGGTATGGACCTGGGACGCGGTGAACCAGTTAGTAAAGGAGCAACAGTTGGTATTGTTGCAGCTCAATCTATTGGTGAGCCTGGAACCCAGCTTACGCTGCGGACTTTCCATACCGGTGGTGTAGCAACGGCCAGCGATATTACAACCGGTTTGCCCAGAGTGGAAGAGCTGTTTGAAGCCCGTAAAGCTCCTAAAGGTGAAGCAGTCCTGACGGAAATCGCCGGAAAAGTAAGCATTGAGAAATCGGACCGCTACAGCGACATGAGGGTAGTTCGGGTAACACAAAGTGAAATGGTCAGTGATTCTTATGACCTTGAAAAACACTGGAGAAAGAGAGTTAAAGACGAAGACAAGGTAGAAGAGGGAGAAGTACTTGCTTCTTTGGATGCCGATAATCAGCTGTTAGCCAGGAATGGGGGCCGTGTCCGTATTGAAGGCAGAACCATCATCGTTTCTTACGAAGTTAAAGATGAGAAGTATTATGATATTCCGAGTAACGCCAGACTGGTGGTAGAACAGGGTGAGAAGGTGGAGCCTGCCCAGCGTCTTACCGAGGGATCTCTGAATACACACGATATTTTACGCATCAGCGGTCGTCATGCCTGCCAACAATATATGTTAACTGAAGTTCAGAAGGTTTACCGATCCCAGGGTCAGACCATTCATGATAAACACTTTGAGATTGTGATCGGCAAGATGATGTCCCGGGTGAATGTAACGGACTCCGGCGACTCGGAAACCCTACCGAGGGAATTGAGCAACCGGATTGCTATCATGAAGGAAAACGAAGAAATGCTTCAGGCAGGCAAGCGTCCGTTGAAATACCATGATGAATTGCTGGGTATCACCAAAGCAGCGTTGAATACAGATTCTTTCCTATCAGCAGCTTCCTTTCAGCATACCATTAAGATTCTTACCCAGGCAGCTGTCAACCGGGATGAAGATCCTTTGTTTGGTTTGAAGGAAAATGTGATCATCGGCAAATTGATTCCAGCCGGTACAGGTTTTGTTCGAGGTCCTGTTTCTCCCAATGAGAAACAGCCAGAAGATGAGATGGACCTGGACGCTGTTGAAGCGGAATCAGATCTGGAAGCTACCGATGAAGTTCAGGATGAAGAAATGCCTGTAAAAGAAGAAACTGCAGCTGAATGAACTGGCCGAATTAGATCCAATGATAAACCAGCGGATAAACCATCCGCTGGTTTTTTATTTAATTTGATACTGATTTATGTGATTTTTTAATTCCGACTTCCGTCATAAGATGTATTATCCTGAGCCCCCCGACAATCTCCCTTCGACAAGCCTGTACCGAGTGAAGCGCAGCGGAATCGAGGTGCTCAGGACAGGCCCTACATCTGTGTTCACTTCGACAGGCTTCTTTCGGCTGTACTTCGTATCGCTCAAGGCAAGTAGCACCGGCAGGGGAGGCGGGATATACTCAGTCGAAGGGTAGCCAAAAATTACGAGTAGCATACAGCATCTTGGAGGGAAAGTGTTTTTTATCATGGTTTAGAAAAGACACAGTGGGGGCAGGATTCATCTATTTTAAGACAACCCCATCGTTATATTTCCCCTCCCATTTTGGAGTAAGTTTGAAGACGGGCGGGGTTTTCATGTTATAATGCTCAACGATCAAATTCCCAAAATACTATTAATGTGGAAAAACTACGGAATACGAAACGTGGAGAAAATACCGCAGACATCGTATTCCGTGTTGTGTTGTAGTTGGAGGAACTATGGATATTGGTCTAATCCGACCTATTGATATTGAAGATGAAATGAAGCAGGCCTATCTAGATTATGCGATGAGCGTAATTGTCTCCCGCGCGCTTCCAGATGCCCGTGATGGATTAAAGCCAGTTCATCGCCGGATCCTGTATGCTATGTATGCCATGAATATGGGTCCAGATTCAACTTACAAGAAATCTGCCCGTATCGTGGGTGAAGTGTTGGGTAAATATCATCCTCATGGTGATATGGCAGTGTATGAATCTATGGCCCGCATGGCGCAGGATTTCTCTATGCGTTATCCGCTGGTAGATGGTCAGGGCAACTACGGATCTATTGACGGGGATTCCCCGGCAGCTATGCGTTATACCGAAGCCCGGATGGCTTCAACGGCGAGCCTGATGCTCGAAGACCTTGAAAAGGACACGGTAGTTTTCCGGGATAATTTTGACGGTACCCTGCAGGAACCCAGTGTGCTTCCATCCTCTTTCCCAAATTTATTAGTGAATGGTGTTACCGGCATAGCTGTCGGCATGTCCACCAGTATCCCACCCCACAATCTGGGGGAAATAGTTGATGCTCTGGATTATATGTTCCAGAACTGGAAATCCATAGATAAGATTACCGTGGAGGATTTAACCCAATTTATTAAGGGTCCTGATTTCCCCACCGGTGGCGTTATTATCGAAGATCAGTACCGGAGCGGGCTTAAAAGTGCCTATGGCGTTGGCCGTGGCAAAATCCGCATCCGCGCTAAAGCCATTGTGGAAGAAATGTCACGGGGCCGGCACAGGATAGTGATTACCGAGATTCCATACATGACCAAAAAAGTGACTGTATTGGAACGGATTGCTAAACTGGTGCGTGATGAGGAGCTGGAAGGTATTGCGGATTTGCGAGACGAATCTGATCGCCATGGTATGCGGATTGTGATTGAGTTGATGAAATCAGCCGAGCCAGAACAGGTGCTGGAAGCTCTCTTTAAACGAACCACATTGGAGAATACTTTCAGTATCATAATGCTGGCGCTGGTGGATGATGAGCCAAAATTACTGAGTCTGAAGGGCGCTTTGCAGGTGTATATTAATCACCGGTTGACTATTGTCAAACGAAGAAGTCAATATGATTTGAATAACGCCAAGGCACGGGAACACGTCCTGGAGGGAATCTCGATAGCTCTGGATAACCTGGATGCCGTGATTGATACTATCCGGAAATCCCGCTCAGCGCAGACTGCCCGCAATAACCTGATGCGGGAATTCTCGCTGACTGAGATTCAAGCCCAGGCCATCCTGAATATGCCGCTGCGGCGATTGGCCGGGTTAGAACGGAAAAAAATTGAGGATGAATATAAGCAGGTAAAAAAACGAATCAAGGAGCTTTCTAGCTTAATAAAATCTCCTAAGAAGATGAGGGAAGTGGTTGCACATTCTTTGCAGGAAATCAAGGAAAAGTATGCCGACGCTCGCAGGACTCAAATCGCAATGGTGGAAGGAGGAGTGGACGCGGCGCCCATGCAGCTTACCCAGCTCACCCCATCTGAAAATGTCTGGGTGATGATCAACCGGGATGGGTTGGTTTCCAGAACACCGGGAGATGATCCCCCCCGTCCCAGCGGGTGGGATGTGCCTAACTGGCTGGTCAGAGTTAATACCAGGGATACGCTGTATCTGGTTTCAGAGAGCGGTGAAGCGGCTGCGATCCCTACCCATACCATTCCTGAAGCGGAAAAACCATCCCAGGGCACTCATTTTTCCAAATTAACCCCCTTTAAGGAGAATGCACAGTTAGGTTCCGTGTTTGGTGTACCTCCCAAAGAAGATCGGGATGAAAGTTGGCACGTGGTTACCATCACCGAAAAGAGTATGTTGAAGAAAAGCGAAATTCGCGAATTGCCTGGTCCTTCCGCGCAGCTCTTTACTCTGGTGAAAGTGAATGATAATGATAGGCTGGTATCCATCCGCTTAAGTGATGGCAATAAAGATATCTTCCTGGCTACCAGCCAGGGCAAGGCAATCCGGTTCAGCGAAGAGGATGTACGTCCGATGGGATTGGTGGCTGCCGGTGTGAACGGCATGAAACTTGATAAAGAGGATCGAATTATCGGCATGGAAATGCTTCAAAAGAAAGGGGAGCTCTTTTTCCTGACTTCCTCAGGTAGAGCAAAACGAGTAAAACAGGACGATTTTCCAATTCAGGGTAGGTATGGTAAAGGTGTAATTGCCTGGAAACTCCCAGAAGAAGATTTATTAGCAGGGATGACAGCAGGCAAAGGAAATATGCGTGTTACCGTGCACCTGAAGGAATTTGCACCTAAGTCCACCCGATTGGATGATGCCCCCCTCCAAACCAGAGTTGCTCAAAAAGGAAAAGATGTTGTGGAAATGCGGGAGGAAGACCGGGTGACCCTGCTTACAATCCCCTGGGAGATGGTCCGCCCGGTTTCTGAGAAATAGGTAACAAATCACCTCGGGTTATTTAGTTACGGTAAATTCTGAGAAGTGATAGGCAATATTTCCGTCTATCAATCCGATGGTATCGCTACCGTTCTGAACATTCCCGACTGATGAATTTGCCGTCCAGCTGATGTGTCGGATATTGCCGGTGCCGGTAAAACTAGCCAAATTAAAGACTGCATCCGGCAATATATCGGTGAACAGGGTGGCATACCAGCTTTTGATAGCTTCTTTCCCCTGCACTGTCCTCTCACTGGTGATATGAACTGCCTGGTCACGATATAGTGCCTGGACCTGATCTGGGTTGTGGGAATTTAACTCCTGGATGAGCAGTTCAGCGATGTCATCCGGCGGTTGGGGATCTTTATCCCATTCAAAATCTCTGATGGTCCGCCAGATAACTTGTGGCAGAGATTGATGCAGATTGCTCCATTCCCAAAAATTCACTCCGGATAAATTCATCGATTTGGCTTTTTTCATAAATTCTTCTACTTCAGAAGCTGTGGGAGTCCAACCCCACTCGGTAAAAGCGGCTCCGGTCGGGAAAACAGGAGGTTTGTAGGTGAGGTTCTGGAATTCAGCCACACTTTGTTTAAGCTGCGCACCGGGGTTATGAGCCTGCATCCAGTACACCTGCGGCATGTTTAAATCACATTTTTTTAGGAATTCATCCCAGGGAAACTGGGGATGATAAGAGGGATACCGGTAAGAACTCAGTGCGATGGGAATATCATTAATCTCCGCTCTGAGCTGATTCATAAATGTTTTAGCGGCGCTGTATTTTCCTTTATAGTAACCTTCCGCATTCAATACATATCCATCCACACCCAGTCCCCGGATGCGGCTGATGGCTTTCTGGGCTTCCTGCCCCGGTTGGTCACCGAAGAGATAATGCCAGCCCCAGGCTTGAATTCCCTTACTTTTTAAAGCCTGAACCAAAGGGGGAACCAGATCAATCTTTTTATCCCAATCGAAGTTATAGCTGTAAATCCCGTTAGCGATTTTTATCAGAACGTGGCTGTAATTTGCCTTGACAGCCAGCTCAATGATTTCATTGATATTGCCGTTATGACAGTTCTGGATTTTCCAGATAAACATTCCTTTTCCGGTTAACATAGGTCTTCCTCACAAAAACTCATGAAAAATATGATTAAGCCAAATTTGATTTTATGCCCCAGCGCTTACTTTTGTATCCTATCCCTATCAGTATACATTTTGTTTTATCACGGTTTAGGGCGAATTTAGTGCTTTCTTAAGGATCCTGCGGATGGCTTTGTAATTTGGCAGCAGCACCTGTGCTCCTCCCGGGGTCATCCAGGAGCGAACTGAATCCTGATTGATGAAATACTGTTTGATACGAGTTTTATCGGATAGTTTTGCAGCAGTTGAAACCAGGGAGACAATAGTCCCCAGATCAAGGTTGGTGGTTACATTGTTTACGTAGGTGTTATATAGTTGCGGGATTTTACTGATCGTGTTCAAATCAAAAAATCGGTCCAAGATGCCATTTAAAACCAGCTGCTGACGGACATTGCGATTAAAATCGTTGGTTGTCATCCGGGATCTGACGTACCAAAGCGCTTCTTTGCCGTAGAAATGCTGGTTTCCGGAATAAATACAATGGGATAATCCGTGATTCCAATTGTCGTCGCAAATTGTTTGGGGGACATTTACGTAAATCCCACCCAGATTGTTGATGATGTATTCAAATGCCCGAAGGTTGATCAGAATATAATAATCCGGTTTAAACCCGAAGTTATGCAGGAATGTCTGCTGCAAGCTTGAAAATCCCCCATGAGCAAATGCAGAGTTGATTCGTTGGGAGGTCCATTTGGGAATATATACATAAAGATCCCGGGGGAACGAGGTGACACTAATGGTGTCTTCCTTGGTATTGACTGTGACCAGGATGATGGTATCTGTTCTTCCTATGGATCCTTTAAATTTCTGGTCAGATCCCAGGAGGACGATGTTAATCTGTCCATCCGGCTGGGGAATGGGATCCGCTCCTTGGGTATTGCTGGCCGGTTTAATCCTCTCCGGCTGGGGCATGATTGTAGGTATAGGCGTTGGATAATCTGTCGGAATATAGGTTTCTGTGGAAACTAGGGGTTGAAAAGCGGTGGATGTAGGTGTAGCCCCTGGAGGAACCTCCAGTAAAGCTACCCTTGTTTTCGGTGCAGCGGAATAGGTCAGGCTGCTGCCGAACATGGGCACAAGAATCACCAAAGCCAGCAGAACGAGGCCAATAATCAGAATGAGAATCCGTTTATTTTTAAACATAATCTGGTTGTTCCGGATCTTCAGCCATGGGGTTTCTTAACCCCGGATAGTTCCTTTTATCCGCTTATCTGGGTCACCCTTTACCCATTTTACGGACAAGGAGTAAATAATTCCTTGCCTGTGGAGTATAGTAGCAAGAACTGTACCAGATTAACTCTTGTCGGCAAGATTTTCTTCCGATTGGAAAGCTAGCAGCAAACTTATAATAGTTCCATCCCCCCGTTTGCTTTCGACCCACATTCTCCCGCCTTCGTTTTCTACCAGGTTCTTTGTGACGTAAAGATTGGTCATCACCTGGCTCAAGTTTTCCTGCTGATCTGCAGTCAAATGATCGTTTAACACAGCTGCAATTTCATCCGGGAAGTACCCATCTCCCTGATCTGTAATTTTAATATGCGCAAAGTGCTGAGTCTGGTCTTCCTCGTAGACCTGAGTCCGGATGTTGATTTCACCTTCGAATTTGGTTTCCTCCACCGCGTTGGACATAAGGAACGAAAAGATTTCTCGGAATAACGCATGATTCATTGTTAAAAATGGAGGATCATCCGGTAGATCAAGTTTGGTTTTAATTTTCTTTTTCTTGATCTGTTTACTCAAATCCTCCAGGCAAGTTTGAACAGCTTCTTCAAGATTGGCAGATCGTTTGCTATCCGGATCTTCCGGCAAAGGTTCTGCTGCCTGATCTTGAGAGCCATCTTCCACCGGTTTTTCGGGTTCCACCTTTTCCCTGGTAGCCTGGATTTCCTTTTCAATCACAGAGATATACTTCCGTAAAGCCTCAGTGGATTCCTTTTTTGACAGGTCAACCAGCATGGCAAAATGACGCTGAAGGATATTGTCCCTGCTCTTCAATTGTTCATGTTTAGTAGTCAGGAAATCCTGATCCAATAACAGATTCTGGTGTTCTTTAGATATCCGCCCCATTTCTTCTTTTAGATTTTGTTTATCTTGTGTCAATTGGGTAAGTTTAGATGACAGATCTCGGATAGTATTTTTTACGCTGTCTGGTTCTTCTTTTTGGGTTGCCAGGTGGTAGTTAAAGGCAGACTCATAAAACGTGGACAGCAACCTTAAATAGTCCTGATCTTCTTTGGTCCAGGGACGGTTCGAAAAGGGAGAGAACAAGACCACACCGATGGTTTTATTTGCACCGGGAACATGAACCGGTGAAGCCAATAGGTGCCCTGGCTTGGATAGCTGGAGCATCTTGGATAGATGGGATAAATCGCGGGATGTACTACTGGCAGGAATATGAAGCATTTTTCCCCGCTGGATATAATTGGTGAGCAGGGGGACATTTTTGCTTTCCAGTGTAATCGCCTGCAGAGGTTCCTCGCGTATCAAATCATATCCGGCAATGATACGGATTTTTCCATGTTTATCTGGAGTATCAATAACCAAAGTCAGGTCGGCAAGAATCAGATAACATGTTGCTTGAGCGATCTTATACAGGATTCCGGTCGGGTCTTTTTCATTAAATAATTTCCGAATCAACTCCAGGGTTCGGTAATCTACACTAACCCTTTGTCGCTGGAGTTCACTATCCTCCTGTTTATGATCCGAAGAGACTTTTTCCCCGATGGGAAAACGATCTCCAAGTATCAGCAGGAGCGGATAGGCGGTCAGTTGAACCAGGTGTAAATATTCCGAATTTGAAATCAACAGGGATAGAACGGATCCTATAAAAAGGATACCCCCCATAATAAGTCCGTATACCCAATAGTTTGGTTTGCGGACGAAAATCAGACCACTCCCGAAAACAAGCAGCAGGATGGAAGAAAACTGCCAGAATGGGAAAGTCCCAATAAACCCTTCTAGAAGTGAGGGTAGAAAAATTGTTTGCAGGATCACAACGAAAGCGATAAGAACTGACAAAACAGCGACCGCGATATCTATTTCACGGTTGGGCTCCGGAAATGCCCACAGCCAGATGATCAAGATCAACCCCAAGAGATGGGCAGCCTGGTCCAGCACCAGGAGGGAATGTGTAAAAGCTGGTTCCACCCGCCAGGAGAAATAAGTGAGCAAGAAGACCATGATCCGCAGCATGGTTAATCCCGTCAGCCCCTGGATCATGCGGAAACCCTGAGGGAATCTGCCTTGCTGCCACTTCCTGAAAACCTTCACCAGGGATATTGAAGATA
>JAUWEC010000001.1 GCA_030608465.1 Chloroflexota bacterium | reverse complement strand
ATATCAATCAGACACTTCTTCCAAAATCCCTTCAGCCAATTTTAGTTTTCCCGGACTCAGCAGTTCACTGTTAATGTCAGTAATTAACAGAGGGGGTGTCTGTTCAATCCCTGTTTCAGCGGACAGAAATGCCGTCCAGATAACCTCAAAAGCCGCAACAAGATCATACTCCAGCGAGGCGACCCAATTGTCCCTGTACTCCTCACGGAAATCACTGCCAGGGCCAATTATGAGTTTATTGTTGTTGGTCAGCATCTGGTAAATTTTTGGATCTCCCGCGCCGGGAACGATGTAAAAGGTATTTACTGCCCGGTCAATCAGCAGATTAACATTGGCTTCTATCTCCGGGTCACTTGCGTCAACAGGGAGGTCTATATATTTTGGGTAAAGGTAATGAATTCCAGTCGGAGCATATTTCGGATTGCACAAACCGCAGAAATATTTCACCCCCACCCGGAAACCCTCCCGGGCAGCCAGGGCATCATCACTTTCTTGAACGCTTAACACTGCTACTCGCCAATCAGTTGTAATCATGGCAGCGATATAACCAGCAATAAACCCCTGAACGCCGTAATCCTCTCCGCCAAAACGCAGAACACTAAGATTATCAAGGGGATCAAGATCATTAAATCCTACAGCCAGGAATTTTGTGTCTGGAGCACCCTGGGCCAGAGCCTTGAGATTTGGATAGGGTGGGAGGACAACTACAAACCGGAAATCATCCACCAGAAAATCTCCTGGGGCCATGGTTTCGAGAACTTGAAATCGGAGTCCTTCAGCCCTAATAAACTCCCCTACCAGAGGATTTAATTCCTCTACCAGGTTTGGATCAGATTCAGGCGGAGTTAGGAACACACCAACTGGTGATAGCGGAGTCGGCGTGTCAGACTGTGTTGCAGTCGGCACAAGCGTCTCTGTAAAAACCGGCTCACTGCTTGGCGTTTGAGTATCCTGTTGTGAATTACATCCAACCAGGAATAAAATTATTAATAACAAATAGTAAAAAAATTTATTTTTCACCAACACTTTCTCCTTGGTTTTGTTAACCAGATTTTATTTTACTACTTTTTCCAGGGGAGGGCTCTATCTAGTATAATTTAAAAATATGATTAATGTCGAAATCCCCGGGGAGGGAGAACTTAAAATTGAACATGTTGTTTTTGATGTTAACGGAACCCTTGCAGTTGATGGAATTCTGCTTCCGGAAGTTTTTTCCCTGCTGAAGGTTCTAAGTGAGAAAGTTAAGATACATCTACTAACGGCAGATACACATGGAAAACAATCAGAAATTGACCAGCAATTGGGGATGACTGCTATCCGGGTGAAAGAAGGATGTGAAGCAGAGCAAAAAGCAGCTTACCTTGTTAAACTCGGCGCGGAACATTCAGCAGCTGTTGGGCAAGGAGCAAATGATTCTCTGCTGCTGAAAGAAGCCAGAATCGGGATCTGCATCCTGTCGGAAGAAGGTGCAGCCCTGGAAACATTACTCCAGGCAGATCTTGTTGTGCCAGATATCGTTTCTGCCCTGACAATATTGAATCATCCTGCTCGTTTAGTAGCAAGCCTAAGAAAATGACCAGACACTGGAAAAAATATGTCTATCCCTAAAACCGATCAATTCCCTGATGATCCAGAAGATTTATCACCAGCTCGTCGTCGTCGGGCAGAGAGAGGTCTGGTCCCGGAAGACCTTGTCTCAATAGCAGAAGATATAGAAAAACTGGCCCACAGCACTATTCCTTCTTTTGATTTCTTTCTGTTTTCACTGCTGGCCGCAGCAATAATTACGGCAAGCATTCTGGCTGATTCTCCTGCCCTGCTTGTTCTGGGGGCGCTTGCCGCACCACCACTCACTCCTTTTATCGGGATCTCTCTGGGAACAGCAACTGGATCGCTGAAGTTTTTTGGCCAGCGCTTCACCGGATCGATGGTTGCCAGCGGATTTGTATTTTTGGTAGGTATACTGGGAGGATACGCAACCTTTGTGCTCAAGACACCGGATATTCAGTTTCTAATTTACAACGCCAGGGTTTCCTGGACCCACCTGATTCTGCTCATAGCCGGCACTGTCTTTTCTATTATCAGCATTAAACGGCAGCATCAAATCCCAATATTGCCCAGCATCGCCCTGGCATATGAATTGTATGTGCCCCTGGCAATAGCCGGATTTGGCTTCGGAAGTGGACAACCTCACCTCTGGCCGGATGGACTGGTAGTTTTTGGAATTCATCTGGCAGTTCTGGCGATCACCGGGACAATTGTATTTATAATTCTGGGCATCAAGCCCCTGAGCTTCATTGGCTATACCCTGGGAAGTGTGGTTACCATCCTGGGAATCGTTCTGGTAATTGGTCTGAGCAGCGCGGGAGCTGTCGTTGGCGGGAAAATCGCCATGCCGACTCTGGTGCCCACAGCAACACAAACCGTAACGCCAGTTCCACCGACCTTCACCCCCACAGAAACTCCCATACCCCCTACTCCCACGCCTTCCCCGACTGTACCGACTGCAACCGCAACTCCGCTTCCAACGGCTACCAGCACGATAACACCAAAACCAACCCCATTTTACGCAGAAATCGCTGTTTCTAAGGAGTATGCCGGGGCATTTATCCGCAGCGAACCAAGTTTGGAGAGTCAAATTCTGACTTCCCTGGTTAACGGCACAGTCATTGAAATCATTAATCCCTCCCCGTCCTACGATGAACAGGGAAGAAATTGGTTAAATATACGATTCTTTAATGAGGATGGAGAAGAACAAGACGGCTGGGTAATTGAGAATCTACTCTTGATCCCAACCCCTCAGCCGGATTGGTAACTTTTTACTCTATCAGATCCCGACCAAGAAATGCAGAGGGGAGGAGGTCACGAACAGTGCTCTGTTGAAGCAAATTCTCACCCTCGTCAACAAGCAGGACCTCGATATCCAACCCGAATTCTGATAATACCTGCCGGCAGGAACCGCAGGGAGCACCCCCATTCCGAGTTGACACCGCGATTGCTTCAAATTCACGTTCTCCCGCGCTGACTGCGCTGAAGATTGCCGATCTCTCTGCGCAGATTGAATCGGGATACGCGGCATTTTCAACATTCACACCGATAAAGATTTGACCTTTCTTTGTTAACAGAGCCGCCCCGACCAGGTAGTTAGAATATGGAGCATAAGCTCTGGACCGGACCTGAGTTGCTTCGTGGATTAACTCCTGTCGTTTTTCATCACTAATCGTCATTTTTATTTTTCTCCTCACCAGCCAATTCGTCAGCTATCTTATTTATGCGTACCTTGTTGATCCGGTGTTCATCCACTTGCTCAACAGTCATCAACAGGTTATCAAATTTTACTACTTCTCCCAATTGGGGTACATGCCCCAAACGGTAGTATATTAAGCCACCTAATGTATCTGCTTCCTGGTTGGGGAGAGAACTTTCAAGAATCAGATTCAAATCATCAACATCTATCTTTCCCAGAAAAATATATTCATCTGGACCTATCACCCGGTAAATAGTTTCTTCTGCGTCATATTCATCTTGGATTTCTCCGAAAATTTCTTCGATGATATCCTCCATGGTGAGCATGCCGGCTACCCCGCCGTATTCGTCGACCACTATTGCTAGATGGACGCGTCTTTTCTGCATATCGGCCAATAGTTCATTGATCACTTTGGTTTCCGGAACAAAATAGACGCTGCGCATTAATTCAGAGATTCCCCCGTGGTATTCTCCGTTACCAGCTACCTCCAGGAGGTCCTTGGCGTAAAGCAAACCGACAATATTATCCACTTTTTCCTGATAAATCGGGATCCTCGAGAATCCAGATTCCACAAATTGTTTCACAGTTTCGGGAAATGGAACGCTCGCCTCCATTGTCAATATATCGATCCGGGGAACCATGATTTCACGGGTTAGAGTATCATCCAACCGGAAAACCGAATGAATCATTTTTCTTTCTTCTTTTTCAAGAATTCCATCCTCATGGCTTTCATCCACCAGGCTCTTGATCTCTTCCTCACTAACTTGATCCAATTTCTTTTGTGCTTCTTCTAAATCCCTGGTAAACAAAAATAAAAAGGTTACCAGCGGAGAAACAATGCGGTTGATAAATCTAATACCTCCGCTCAACTTTAGCATCCAGCCTTCCGGATCCTTAACAACGCTCATAGATGCCCCCCATTCCAGAATTGCCAGAAGCATCGCCCCTGCTAAAAATGAGAGGTAATACCACCAGTCCCAATCCATGGAATTACCCCAGCGGACAAGTTGAAGCAATAAACCCACAGCGCTAAAACGGATCAGCATCTGGA
Organism: Chloroflexota bacterium; assembly: GCA_030608465.1. Lineage (GTDB taxonomy): Bacteria > Chloroflexota > Anaerolineae > Anaerolineales > UBA11858 > B10-G9. The sequence goes on along the minus strand of JAUWEC010000001.1, from coordinate 48,063 downwards.
CAATTTTCAGTCCGGTATTCACCCGAGAATAATTTTCCAGAAGAGAATGAGCCCAGTCAGCCTGTCGTGATTTTTCCTTGAACTTTTGAAGCTGTCGGATGAAATGTATCTTGCCAAATACTGAAAGGGCAGCAGATAAATACACATCCAGAACCAGCGCTAAAATCAACAAAAATGCAACAATCGTGATCATTAAATTATTCTTTCTTCCTTTTCGCTATTTTTCTGGCTGGAATACCTGCCACAACCGTATCAGGCGGAACATCCTTTGTTACTACAGAACCTGCGCCGGTGGTAGAGTTCTCCCCTAGCTCAAGCGGAGCAACCAGCATTGAATCACTACCAATAAAAACTCCATCTCTAATGATCGTTTGATGTTTCTTATGTCCATCATAATTGCAGGTAATGGTTCCCGCTCCAATATTTACATCCTTACCAATTTGGGCATTTCCTAAGTAGGAAAAATGACCCACCTTGGTTCCTTCGCCTAGATAAGAATCCTTTATCTCGCCAAAATTACCGATGTGGACACCCGGACCGATATGGGTACCTTTCCGCAGGTGGCTGAATGGACCAATATCCACCCCGTTTTCAATTTTTGACTCCTCGATCACAGAAAACTCAATTTCACAGGAATCTCCGATTTGACTCTTGAAGATCCTGGTATCTGGGCCAATCTGGCAGTTATTGCCAATTGATGTCTCTCCCTGGAGAAATGTGTTGGGCAGAATCACTGTATCTTGACCAATTTTCACATCCGACTCAATATATACTGTGTCCGGATCCATGAGGCTGACTCCCGAGAGCATTAACTCCTCATTGATTCTCCTGCGAAGAATTTTTCCAGCCTCAGCCAAATGAACCCGTGTATTTATGCCAATGAGTTCTTCAGGATCCTCAGCAGGTACGGTTTCTATGTCTTGATCCTGGTTTATTCCCAATGCTACCAAATCAGTTAGATAATATTCCCCCTTGGGAGATAATTTAATATTCTTCAGGTTTTCCCACAGCCAATCCGCATTAAAACAATACATGGAGGCATTTAATTCAGTGACCTCCAGCTGCTCTGCGGAAGCGTCTGCCTCCTCAACAATTGCCTGGATTTTCCCATCTGCGTTTCGAATTATTCTGCCAAAACCCCTGGGATCCTCTTCATATACCGTTAATAAGGTCATCGGTCCTGAATTGGATTTCTGGGTATCAATTAATTGCTGCAGTGTCCGGGTCCGGACCAACGGCATATCCACGCAAGTGACCAGTACTAGATCAGATTGACCCTTTAGGAGTGATTCTGCCTGCCTGACAGCGTGACCTGTTCCAAGCAATTCACCTTGATCAACAAAGCGCACGTTCTCCCCCAGGGCTTGGCAGATTTGTTCAGCGCCATACCCCAGGACTACCACCGGATCACTTTTTACCAGGGGAGCGGCAGATTCCAAAACATAATGAATGATCGGTTTTCCCATTAAGGAATGCAAGGGTTTAGGAAAATCTGAACGCATTCTCGTCCCTTTTCCCGCAGCTAATATTACAACATCAGTCACCATAAAAGATCCCTTTCGCTTTATTATTCATTCTGGTGAATATTATCAAATTCTTGAATCCCGGCAGTTGATAACCAAATAGGCGAGCGGGTCGTCATAGACAGCCCAAGCTCGCATGGTTCTTATTTTCTCATTGTGCTCTTTAGGAGGGTCTTCTTCAATCCCGGATATCATAATTCAAAGGCAGTATGGCTGGGGAGCCTGGACTCGAACCAAGATTAACGGCTCCAAAGGCCGCTGTGCTGCCAATTGCACCACTCCCCAACGTCAGCGAAGGCATTGTATCATAGGATAATTTTACTGACAATGGAAACTGGTTTTACCTGTCCTGAACAGCCATCAGGATTTAATACTATCTCCCCCGGGGACAAAACCAAGCTTTTGAGCTTGCTCAAAAGATAACGAATCAGGACTGTCAATTCGCTGAATTTCTGTTTCCAGCGTTGCAGCTTTCCAGAACTCATGCACTTCACTTTCATCAACATTATCGGGGTCAGGTGTTTCTTCCACGACTTTGTTTCCCTTCTTAGGAACCGATTTTGTTTTTATTTTTTTAGATCCGTTTGTTCCCTGTTCCTTCTCCTTGGGGAGTTCAGCTTTTACTAGTGTCTTCTTTTTTATATTATCAGCTTTCAATTCTTTGGCGGAATTTTCCATTTTAACCACAGGCGTTCCCAGTAGATCCTGGATTATCTGGGTAACTTCCTGAATAGCTAAATCTAATGTTGTCAGCACCCAGGTAAGGTCGTTATTCTGGGTCACCGGATTGGTAATGACCATCATCCCATATTCCGTATTAATGTGAGACCAGAACAAATCGTACTTATCCCCTGAAAAATACCACACACTCTTGGGTTTTTCCTTCCTTAAAAAGCCGGAAATTTTATTGGTTATGCTGAAAGTTTGCAGCAGCAGCGGCATCACATGGGTTTCATAAATCGTGTCTGGAACAATGCCGGTTTCTGCTGAAATTATCCCTGCCTTCTCAATGACTAAGATCGATATCGCTCCTAATTCTCCCCGCAAATCTGCGATTCTCTCTGTAACATTTTCATCCAGGTTTTGTTTGGTTAATTTTTGTAGTGGTTCCGGATCAGTTTCCACCGGATCCAGACCCATTGTCCGTCTAACTGCATTTAAAAATTCCGGCATCTTTAGCGGTTTATAGAAAAACGCCTCTGCCCCGGCATCGGCAATTTCCTGGTGAAGATCTTCCTCTTCCATTCCCGTGATAAAAATTACCTGCATATCAGGGAAAGTGTGCTTCAATTTTTTATATAATTCAATCCCGGATAATCCCGGAAGACCAATATCAGCGATTAATAGATCGATACCCGTGCCCACGACCTCCACGATTGCTTCTTCTCCAGAGGGAACATCAACCAGATCCAGATCCACTTCTAACGCCTCAAGATTCGCCCGCAGTGCGGTGCGAATCTCCTGGTGGTCATCAACAATTAACACTCGGAATTTATCCACCATACAGAAATTGTAACATGAGGGGAAAGCAGCTGATCCCCCGAAGGATGTTTTTACCTTGCAGTTTTATTAGGTAAAGGGATTTACTTATCAAATAGAGGGGAAACAAATATCTTTTAGAATGATCCGTAGATCAGAATACCGTAGATACCACAGGATAATAAAGCATCCAAGGCTGCATAAATAAAATGGAAATTTATCGGTGATCCAGATTTTTTTCCGTAGGTATTAACCCAGGCCACAGTAAAACTAATTAATCCGATTAAAATGGGAACACCTACAACAAGAGGGGTTTCCAATCCCGGTGGAATGCGTGGAATCCAGGCAGAAAATGGGACGTAGCCATCCTTCAGCCCGGGCAGCGTTGCCATTTTTACAAACCAGAATATAAAGACACCGCCAGCGATGCTTAAGAACTCTCCCAGTGTTCGATAAAATCGGTGGTTGAATCGTGAAAGGATAACGTTAAAGAGAAAGGCAAATAACCCAGCCCCACCCCAAACAGCGGCTGCAAATGGCGCCAGGACAGCACCCGCCAGGAGACCGAATAAACCTTCTGCACCCAGGTATAGATAATCATCCAGGGAAACCTGATCAATGGAAGATTTCTTATCGGAGTCAGTAGTGGTCAGGTAAACCCGGTAGGTCGTCTCCCCTTTTTCCAACCAGGTGACATACAAATCATTCTCCTGATCATAGAAAACTGCCGGGTAATACGATTCTATCGATGTATAACTGAGCGGTTGGTATGATGTGCCTTTTCCGTCCGCTAAATAGACAATATTGACCTGATTCCTAAAGTCACGCCACTTAAACTCAGATCGGGATCGGAACACCACAGCGATTTCCGTGAATTGTGATTGAATGGTTCCTATATTTTCCAGGGAATATGTAACTGGATAAGCTGACCTATTCAATGGAATCCGTTCTCCAGACTGGAATATCCCTGAATGGAACGGCTCAGTATCAATTTTATGGATGGAAGGTACGTAGAATTTAGCTGGAGGGGTAATCTGCTCCGGATGGCCAATCGGGAAAGACTGGATAAAGGTGGTTTTATTCCCAGCATCCAGCCCCGCAGTAATCTGTTCACTCCAGAACAAGTAAACATTGTCCTGATCCAGACCCATAATCGGCCCATATATTCTTATCGCAGGTGAGACACCAGTGGTAAATAATATCTCCGCGGGTTCTTCGGCAGATCGTTCAGGCGCAGTTTGCAGGTAATAGAATTCAATCTCACCGTAACTTTTCGGATAACGAACCCAGCTGGCATGGAGATGATTATCACTGTCTAAAAAGACATTTATTCTACTTCCGAGAGGATCAATTAACCGCTTCTGAATATCGTCCAACTTTCCGGAAAGGTTATACAAACCCGGGTAATCTTGACTGCCAGAATACCAGATTTCATAACCATCATCCCAGGGGATGACTTCAAAGTGCTCTACCCTTTCCTCGCCGGAAAGCACCTTGATATCTGATAAAAGATCTCCCTCTTTACTGATCTCTATGATTTTAAGTTGATGACTGTCAATCCAGAATAAATCAACTCTATCATCTGTCAGAAAGATTCTAGTTTGCCGAGGTTGAGATATCTGGAAATCCAGGGAGGATCGATCAGACAACTCTCCATTTTCATTCAAAATAACCAATTGCGGCTGGTATTGATTGGTCTGTTCTGCAATTTTTGGAAATAGAATTGAGTATACTCTATTCGAGCTATCAAACGCAATTGAAGCCGGTGCTGCCATCCCGGTTTCCCCCAGCAAAACCCCTCTGCTCCAGCCTTCCGATTTTAACCACAGTTTATCCAGAGATCCACTGCTGCAGCTGGAAAGTACAACAGCCCAGACTAATGACAAAAAGACTATCCTGCTTCTGATCTTTCGATCCCAAATCATAACTTACTCCCATAATTGGAGGCAAACAAAGCATCACCGATTATATCGTGATCTGCTATAAATGCAATTAGAGGGGGGTATGGGTTCTTATGCTTCTCAAGAACTATATGTAACTAAGGCTCCCGGAGCTTTCGAAAGCTCTGGGAGCCTTAATAAAAAAAGACCAGGTCCTTTAAAATGACCTGGTCCCTAGAATCGCCAATGTATTTTTATCCTTATTCCACTTCCTTTAGATTGGCCTCAGGAATCCAGCCATTTCCTGCCGAGCTCTCAATTTTATACCAGATTTCACCTTCTAATTCCATCGACCCCATAACTGTAACTTGATCGCCCCGGCTTGCAAATGTAACTGTACTAATTCCACCAGCTTCTTTGTACAAGCCTACCAGGAAACTTTCGGAATTAAGTTCTACGGTTGATCCGGCTGGAAATGCAACACCTTCAATCTCGCCGACAACTTCTCCTGCTATTGCTACCTGGGTGGCTTCATAACGCTGGGTTGCCACAGCAGGAGTAATGATCTCACCCGATTGTTGACAAGCGATGCTGATAAGGAACAGCAGGCTCAGGGTTATGAGTATACTAAGAAGATTTCTTCTTTTCATGATTATAGTTTTCTCCCTCGCAGGCGGGCATCAAAAGCATCCCTTAAACCGTCTCCCATAAAGTTAAACGCCAGCGTTAAAGTGGTTAACGCCACCCCGGGGAATAATACCAGGTGGGGATTGGATCTGAGGGTAGCATACCCATCGTTAATCATCGCCCCCCAGCTGGGTGTGGGAGGGTCCACTCCCAGGCCAATAAAGCTCAAAATTGCCTCGAGGAAAATATAACCCGGGATCGCCATGGACTCAATAATCAACAGAGGGCCGATTACGTTGGGGATCAGGTGTTTGGTGATGATATGTCCATCCTTGGCCCCAATCGCCCGGGCGGCTTCCACGAATTCTTTCTCTTTAAAAGACAGCACCTGACCCCTGGCCTGGCGGGCCATGCCCAACCAGTTGAGAGCGCCCACCGCGACAAATACAAACAGCAGCCCACCGGTTGATTTATTGAGGAAGATAACCGTTCCCATAAGCCCGGTAGTGACTCCGCGCCTGGCCAGCGCCTTAAAATAAACCGTCATCATGACTATGATCGGCAGCTGAGGGACCGCCCACAGGAAATCCACTACTCGCATCATCATGTTATCCACCCGGCCGCCGGCAAATCCCGAGATCGTTCCGTAGGTTAAACCAATCACGATACTGACGCTGGAAGCAACTAATGCTATGGCTAATGATACGCGGGTTCCGTAGATCATCCGGCTCCACAAATCCCTCCCTAAAGTATCTGAACCGGCAATAAAGAGCGTACAGCCCCATTCCAGGGGTGTGTTATACCAATGGCAGTTTTCCTCCGCATAATCGGTGGTGATGTCGTACCCTGTAAGAGGTTTGGCGCGGTTATTGAATGTATTTTGTTGGGCAAACTCGTAAGGTGAGAGCAGGGGCGCAAAAGTGGCAGCCAAAATCACGATAACGATAAAAATTACTCCTGCGACAGCAATTTTATTGCGTCGAAACTCACGCAGGGCATCCTGAGCTGGACTTCTGCCTTTACCATATTCTTTTACGTTGTCATTATTTACAAGTTGTTCAAGTTGTTTTTCAGGGGTCATATATTGTTCCTAATCATAACGTATGCGGGGATCAATCCAGGCATACATAATATCCACTAACAAGTTACCCATGATGAGTAACAATCCATAAATCAGCACCAGGCTGGTTTGTAAAAAGTACTCTCTCGAGTTAATACTATTTACAAATCTCCTGCCCATGCCGTTAATGGCAAACATGGTTTCGGTAACAAAAGCACCGGTTAATATAGCTGCCAATAAGGGTCCCAGGATCGTTACTACTGGAATAAGAGAATTCTTTAGAGCATGAACAACGATCACCACTCGTTCCCTTAAACCTTTGGCCCGTGCGGTCCGGATATAATCTGAAGATAACACTTCCAACAGCCCGGCCCGAGTTAAACGGGCAACTCCCGCTGCCGCCCCGGTACCTAATGAGAATACTGGCAGGATGGCATGAGACAAAAACTCCTGGTCAATTTTAGGAATAAATCCCAAAAAGAAGGGGGGGTGTGCGCCCCAGAAGGCAATCGGCACCCAATCCAGCTGCACCACAAAGACGTAGATCAGCAAAGGCGCGAGAACCACAACCGGTATGGAGCGGCTGATGACAGCAGCAAATGTCGCTGTATAATCAATGAAGGTATTATGATTTAGAGCCGCAATGATGCCGATCGGTATCCCGAGCGAAAAAGCAACAAACACAGACATGAGTCCCAGCTGAATCGAAATCGGGAAGGTCTGTCCAATGATATCCCTGACTGTCTGGGAAGGCTGCCGGAACATGGGTCCAAAATCACCCTTGAATATATTCAGCACATACCTCGCAAACTGCTCATAAAGCGGTTTATCCAAACCGTACTTACGCTCCAGCACTATTTTAATGTGTTCTGGCATGGACTTAAAACCCACCACATCAAATGGACCGCCAGGCATGGACTGCACCAGCACAAATGTAGCCAGAATGACCAGGAGTATAACCGGTATAGCGGTTAACAAACGTCGTATGATGTAACGAAACATGATCCCTCCATCAATAAAATTGGTGATTTTACTCCTCAAAACCTGCTTTCAGAAAATCACCGGGGATGGCAGATGAGAGGTTCTTCATCTCATCACCCAACCCCCCTAACTTCCTGTTTAATTGTGAGGAAAACCTGGGAGGGCAGCGGCTGCCGCCCTCCCAAGCCCTTTTTAAAGAAACGGATTATTGTTGAGCAGCCTGCTTGGCGTCCCAGTCAATGGTCCAATTGTAGTACTGTTGGCCACCGAACAGAGCGACATCACGATCCATCCAGGAGTGTTCGCCGACATAGGCAATTCTCAGGAAGATCGGGAAGAAGGGATATTCACCCTCATAACCAAAGTACATATCTTCGATCTCGGCATAGAGCTCTTTCCGTACCTCGGGATCGGACTCAAAACGAGCTTCCTCAACCAGGTCATCAATCTCGTTGCATTCCCGGCGAATACGGACGGCAAATTTGCAGTCCAGCACGTCGCCAACCCAGTTGTTCTCATCTGCGTAGTCAGGTCCCCAACCAAGAGTCCACATGTGAGGCGCTTCATCGTCATCAGCCTTGGTGGCGGTCAGCAGATCCGCGAAGGACTGCTGCTCGATCTGGATCAGATCTGCGGAGCAGCCAAGGTTCTTTTCCCAGTTCGCCTGAGCAAACTCAATCCAGGCCAGGGTTGATTCACCGCTGTAACCCAAGAGTGTCACCTGCGGGAATCCTTCACAATCCGGATATCCAGCGAGAGCCAGCTCTGATTTAGCGAATTCGGGGTCGTAGCCGACACCCACTTCGTCAATGGGCGGCGCGCCGAAGATTCCGGGAGGCGCAAAGTGTTTCATGGGCAGGCCCTGTCCCTGTCTTAATTCAGAGACGTAGGTGGCGGAGTCAAAAGAAGCCCCAAAAGCGCGGCGGACATGGACGTCGTCAAAAGGCGCTTTGGTCATCCGGAAGGCGATGTAGAAAACGGCCAGATCAGGAATTTGAACTGTTTCATCACCAAAATTTGCCAGGTGAGCTTCAAGTTCTCCACCTGGGATATTTGTTAGATCCACTTCATTATTGAGCCATAGGGCATACTCAGTGGCGACATCAGGAACTACATTGATGGTTAACTTATCGATATTTCCTTTACCCTGCATATCTTCCGGCATAAGCGGGTTGCGCAGAATGATGCGGGAAACACCATGTTCCCAATTGTTAAGAACATAACGTCCGTTGGTGACAATGTTGCCAGCTTCAATCCACTCTTCACCATGGGCTTCTATGGCCCACTGCGGGGTGGCCGCAATGGTCCACATGGGGGTCATGGACAGGAAGTATGCTGCGGGAGCTTTGAGTTCAATAATCAGGGTTTCCGAATCAGGCGCGGAAACACCAATCGCGTCAACGTCAGCCTGGGGGATGTTCTCGGGATCTTCCGCGTAGAAGACTTCCTCACAACCCTTAAGAACACCGGCAATGATGCCGCTGTAGTAAGAACCGTTGTTGGGGTCACAGCTTCGCTTGATGCCGTAGACAAAGTCCTCTGCGGTCACAAACAGCGGGTCGCCGTCTGCATTCACTTCCTGTTTCACCTCACCGGTCTCGGGATTATGATTCACCCAGGGGATGTCAGTGCGAATTACAAAGGTATAAAGCAAGCCATCATCGCTGATGGTCCAGGAGGTCGCTGCCTCAGGAACGACGTCCGAAGTGATCAGGTCATAATTTGTCAGGTTTACAAACAGATTTTCGATGTAATTAATCGAGGTGACGTCCTCACCCAATTGAGGATCCAAAGTTGGGATATCGGAGGTATCTGTACCTTGATAAGCTACCAGATCACCGGTAGCTACAGTGCCTTCCTGAACCTTGGGCCCACAAGCAGACAATACCAGGCTGCCCAGGATCAGTAATGAAACGATCGCTAGAAGTTTTTTACTCATTGTTTTTCTTCTCCTTCATAAATAATGATATTCAATCTAATATGGGCTGTTACCGTAAGTATTTCGAGTGGACATCACCTCCTTTTCAAATATTTTTCCTACTTATAGTTTAGCATAGAAATTTTCTCAAACAGGATCCTACATTTTTTGCTGGGCTTTTTCAACAAAATGACACGATACCCAGTGACCTTTTTCGTATTCCCGCCATTCAGGATCCTCCACTTCACAGCGTTTTTCCGCAATAGGACAGCGGGTATGAAAACGGCAGCCCGAGGGGGGATTTGCCGGGCTGGGCACATCTCCCAAGAGAATAATTCTTTTCCGCGCCCGCTCGGCTGCCGGGTTATGCAGGGGAACTGCAGACAGCAAAGCAATCGAATAGGGATGAAGGGTGTTGGCAAACAACACATCCCGGGGAGCAAGCTCCACAATCTTACCCAGATACATCACCGCGATGCGGTTTGAAATATGGCGTACCATGCTCAAATCATGGGCAATAAATAAATAAGTTAAACCCAACTCTTGCTGTAATTCTTCCAGCAGGTTTACCACCTGGGCCTGGATGGACACATCCAGGGCAGAAATGGGTTCATCACAAACAATGAATTCAGGATTTAATGCCAGAGCCCGGGCAACACCGATGCGCTGCCGCTGTCCTCCGGAGAACTCATGCGGATAGCGGTTTACAAAGTAAGGATTTAACCCCACCAGTTTCAGCAGTTCCTGAACCCTATCATTTCTTTCGTTAGGTTTACCAATATTATGCACATCCAGGGGTTCGGCAATGATCCGTCCTACGGTCATCCTGGGATTCAAAGATGCATATGGATCCTGGAAAATGATCTGCATATCCCGTCTTAATTCCCTGATTGTTCCATCATTTGCTTCAACCAAATTAATATCGCGGAAATATACATCTCCCGAAGTGGGTTTGTGCAGCTGAAGGATTGTCCGCCCGGTGGTGGTCTTTCCGCAGCCGCTCTCCCCAACCAATCCTAGAGTTTCCCCTTTTCTTATGTCAAAACTTACATCATCTACTGCCCTTACTGCCCCAACCTGTTTTTGAAATACAATTCCCCGGGTAATTGGGAAATGTTTTACTAACTTCTCAACCCGTACCAGCGTATTATTATCACTCATCGAAGTTCTCCTGTCTTGATATCAACCCAGCAGGCGATCTTATGGTCCAAGGAGATTTCTTCTAAGCCCGGGTTTTCAGTCCTGCATTTATCTTTTACAAAAGCACAGCGGGGGACAAAAGGACATCCAGCGGGAAGTTCCAGCAAATCAGGCGGCAGTCCTTCAATAGTCTCCAACTGTTCACCTGGTTTTTCGTGCAATTTCGGGAGGGATTTCAGGAGCGCGAAGGTATAAGGATGTCGGGGATCTTCATAGAGCGAATCAACCGGCGCATCTTCCACAACAAATCCTGCATACATCACTATCACACGTTCAGCCAATCCAGCAACAACGCCGAGGTCATGAGTGATCCAGATCAATGCCATTCCCAGTTTATCTTGAAGTTCTTTAACCAGCTCTACCAGTTGAGCCTGGATGGTCACATCCAGGGCAGTGGTTGGTTCATCGGCAATTAATAAGGTAGGATTGCACGCTAACGCGATAGCAATCATCGCCCGCTGACGCATACCGCCAGAGAACTGGTGGGGATAATCAGCTAGGCGGCTATCCGCGTCCGGAATTCCTACCAGTTTTAATAATTCTCCTGCCCTATTCTCAGCCGCTTCACCATCCATGCCCAGGTGCAATTTTAGAGGTTCCTTGATCTGGAATCCAATGGTTAAAACCGGATTCAATGATGTCATTGGATCCTGAAAGATCATGGCGATTTTGCTGCCCCTGATCTTGCGCATTTCATGATCTGGAAAATCTAATAGATTTTCGCCCTTGAAATTAATGGAATCTGCCTTAATGGCTGCGGGGGGAATCTCTAAAAGCCGCAAAACGGAGAGCATTGAAACACTTTTCCCACATCCACTTTCTCCTACGACACCTATTGTTTCCCCCGCGTGAAGCTGATAAGAGATGCCGTTTACTGCATGGACTAGACCTTCTTGTGTATTAAATGTCGTCCTCAGGTTTTGAATATCAAGAATAACTTCTCTATCTTCCAATTTTAATGCCTCCTGCTCCCTTGAATTTTCACTGTAAAATATCTTTCAAAATGCTGCTATTCACATCCCGGAAAACATAGATATTAATTATATCGGGTTGGGTTGTAAAATACAAAGGCTATCCTTAATTTTTTTTAATTTATTTAGGGACATTCCAATTTTGCATTTTACCATACCAAGCCCTTTAAATCTCCAGGAATTCTCCAGAATAGTATTAATACGGTTCTCAAGTATGGTATTAAACCACTTTACCTTAGGATAATCTTATTGCAATACCTCAATATTCCAGAATGGTTGAAACACACCACTTTCCAATCCCATTAGTTCCGGAGTTGAGATGATTATATTCCTCCGGAAAAACAATGGAAGAACTGGTAAATCTGCCTCAAATATTAACCTTAACCTCTCAACAGCGTCCGGAATATCCTCTGAATCCGGCAAACTGGTGAGAATTAAACCACAGGCGGCGTCAAAATCCTCGCTGCTGTATCCGGGTGCGTTTACGCCTCCCCACCCTTTGGGGTTAACCGGATAGAGACCGGGAATCTCATCAGTCATAAACAGCTGGCAAAGCTGGTAAGACCCAGTCGCCCAGGCAAATTGAGCCAGATCAAACTGCCGTCCGAAAACCGGTCCTTCAGGACCGGGAGCCAGCAGCTCAGAAGCTGGCAATATTTCAATCTCAACTTCTACTCCGCAGCGATTCAAATCTTGCTGGATCAACTCTGCTGATTGGGGTACCTTGGTCACACCAGCCGCCAAGAGAACCAAATGGAATAGCGTGCTGTCCTTAACCCCTGTTACACCCTGCGCAATGCGGGGGGTATTCTGATCTTGGTCGTGATCGACCCAGCCGATCTCCTCCAATAATTTAATTGCACTCTCTGGCTGGTAGGGATTGCCGGAAGATTGAGAGCTAAATCGCGGGTCACCGGGCAGGAATAAACTATCAATAACTGAACCCCCGTCACCTCTTTCCGCGGAAATGCTTTCTCTATTAATACACTGGGCGACTGCCTGGCGGGTTTTTGAATCCCGAAGCAGTACCCGTTTTGAATCCAGTGAATTGATTCCAAAACTTATCTGTTCCCAGGCTTTCCCTTCAATAAAGTTGATCCTGACGTCTCCCTCCTGCTCCCGGATCAACAATTCCGGCAGGAAATCAAAGAGACCGGTTTCGTTAGCAACAATCTCGCATTCACCGGAAAAAAAAGCCGCCAACGCTTCCTCTCCGCTATCCACAAACCGGAAAACCAGGGCGTCATAAATTGGCAGCCCATCAGAATTTAAATGATAATTCTCATTTTTCAGCAGGGTTATGTGATCTCCAAGAACCCAATCTGTGATCCGGTACGGTCCCCAACTTAGTGGTTGTCGAGTCGTACCCTCAGATGTTAACATCTCTTCCATTGTCATATTCGCCATGAGATGCTGCGGCAGGGGTGAGAAAAAATATTCCGGATAGGAATAAATACCCAGGAACCCCGGCACGCCTTTCCAGAGGATTGTCCTTTCATCCACCGCTTCGTAACTGGCAGTATAGCGGATGCTTCGGGGGCCCCGGGATCCATACAACTCCTTTGCAGTCCAAAATGAAAACTCGGAATCAGCCGCAGTCAGTTGATTTCCATTTGCCCAGGTAATCCCTGATTTTATCTGGAACCTTATCTCTACCTGATCAAAAATTACCGGGGATTGATTCTGATAGGTTTCCAAACAATCTGGCGTCGAACAATCAGCTGGCCGGTATTCAACACCGCTCGCCAATATTGTGATATTTCCCTTTGAATCAACGATCTTTTCACCGGGAAAAACTTCCACCGGGACTACAGCTACCAACCCATTTAGCTGGGAGGGGATTTCCTCCAGCAGGGATGAAGAATACTGAAAATCTACCTCATCTACAGGACTATCATAAATTGCCTGGCGGATGATGTTTGCGGAAGATGATTGATCCCCATAGAGAAAGAGCGAATCCGGTTCATCACCAAGGCAAATAGACAGCGTTCTTTCCGGAGCGGGAGACAATACCAGCCCAGAGAGTTCATCTTCTCTGCTGGACTGTGGAATCTCAAGAGCCTGGATTCCTTCTTCCTTACAGGCAGACAGCAGGATTAAAAACAATAAAATGATAGAAAGGAAATATTTGCTCTTTAGAACCATGGAATTTTATCTTCTTCAACTTCTCTCATCCGCAAATAGGACCGGTAGCGGTCCGGGTGGATGCGTTTATTCTTAAGCGCGTTTATCACAGCACAGTCAGGTTCATGGGTGTGGGAGCAATCGCTGAAACGGCAATCACCCACCAGATTATTGATTTCCCGGAAATAGCCATCCACTTCCTCGGGTGTAATATCCCACAGATCCAGTGCTTTTAATCCCGGTGTGTCAGCTACATACCCTCCGCCACTCAAGGCAACCAGTTTTCGGGAAACTGTGGCGTGCTTGCCTTTTTTCGTTGCCTCGCTGACTTCCTTCACTTCCAAACCCAATCCAGGCTGGATTTTGTTCAAAATACTGGTTTTTCCAGCTCCGGAAGGACCTGCGAACAAACTGGTTATGCCTATCAATTGTTTCTTAAGAGCTTTGATCCCACGCCCATTAACAGCTGAAGTGTAATAAACCGGATATCCAATATTTTGATAACGACTGAAAAGATCCCTGGCTTTTTTCATACCGGTTAAATCAATCTTGTTAGCCACAATGATTGAAGATACACTTTCTTTCTCCGCGATGACCAGGAATCTATCTAACATCCGTAACCGAGGTTCCGGTTGGGTAATGGAAAATACAAAAACCGCTTGATCTAGGTTGGCAATGATCACTTGTTGATATTCCCCTCTCGCCGTGGGTGCCATTCGGTAGATCATGCTCTTGCGGGATTCAACTTCTTCAATCATCCCTTCCCGTTCGTCCTGCCTGGACACCTGGACCCAATCTCCAATTGCGACGATATCCCCCGTCTTGCGCCCTTTTTTTAATCGCCCTCTAAGCTGGCAGGTCAACTCACCTTCCCCGATTTCAACTGTGTAAAAACCGGATTGAGCCTGAATTACTCTTCCCCGCAGGAGTTCACTCACTAAGCAGCCTTCCTCATCAGATTATTCTTCACCGTTTTCCGGATCCGGTACGTACCAGACTCCGATTTCGGCTTCCCAGGGATAATAACGCAATACCTGGTTAAAGTAGAGCTCAACGACCCGCCGGAAAATTGGGGCAGCCACATCTGATCCCTCCCCGGCATTCTCGGCAATCACAACCACTGCGATATCGGGCTTGTTTTCATTCTGGTTATTTGTATAACCTGCGAACCAGGCGTGTGCCTCACCTGATCCTGACTCGGCAGTACCTGTTTTACCTGCTACCGATATTTGCAATCCGCGGATCCGGTGATTCGCTGTACCCCGGGGATTATCAACCACTTGCACCATGGCATTTTTAATAATGTTCAGGTTGGTGTTGCTGATTGGCAGTTCACTTACTGCCTGGGGCTCAAAGGAAAAGATCTCTTCTCCTCCTGAGGTTCTGATGCTCTCTACAAATTGGGGTCTATAGATAGTGCCTCCGTTACCAAGGGCGGCAATAAATTGAGCAACCTGGAGGGGGGTTACCAGGGTGTCTCCCTGACCTATCGCGAAATTTGTGGCATCTAATTCAGATTGCGGAAGAGGAATATTTCCAGCTTCTTCTTCAATTGTCCCGATTCCTGTCAGCGATCCCAGGCCAAAACCTTTCGCCATTTCAGACACCGCATCCGTAAGACCTTTCCGGTATAGATCCAATCCGATATGCCAAAAATACGGGTTGCAGGAGCGCATTAACCCTTCAGTGAGTGTTAAAACACCGCTGGGAGGCGTTTCGTCATCTTCAAGAAAGTGATCGTATGTCCAATCTGTCAGTGTCACCCCACCCAGTTCCTCAAAAAAATATCCACAGTCGTATTTATCACCCGCTTGGAATTCACCGCTTTCTAAACCCGCTGCCATGGTAATAATCTTAAATACAGATCCAAGTGGGTATAAACCCTGGGTAGCCCGGTTCAGGAAGGGTGATTTCCGATCTGTTTTATAGTATTCCTGCAGCAGGAAGTTAGAGTTGAAATAATAGGAATTAAAGGCATTGGGGTCAAAGTGTGGATTGGAAACCATGGCTAAAACACGTCCGGTATCCAATTCCAGGACCACAATTGCGCCATTATATCCATACATGGCTTTCTGCACTTCCAGCTGGAATTCTTTTTCGATTGTAGTGTAAATTTCTGATGCTGGACCGGCTTCCGCTCTTGCTAGCTGGGATAGTATCTCACCTTCTCCATCCACCACGTAGAGGATCCCTCCCCTGTCCCCGCTCAGGTAAGGTTCCCCCCAACTTTCCAAACCCTGTCCGCCGACTTTTTCATCCCTGGAATAGCCAAGGATCCTGTAATCATCTTCTTCAGCCTCTTGTATCCAGCGCACATATCCTATAGACTGAGGCGCAATTCCACCGCTAAAATAATACCGGCCATCAAAAGTCCTGAGCAAAAGACCAGTAGTTGTATAAGACTGAAGGATTCCCAACCGTCCTTCAATTGTATCCATCGAAATTGCACCCAACGGGATATACCAATCTACATCAGGGGGAAAATCTTCATACATTGCAGCAATGACTTCCGGCGGTATATCAAGATCCCTGCCCAATTCCTCCAGTAAATTTTCTTCTTCTTTAGATTTAATTTGTGAAGGAGTGATTCCCAGAGAAACAGCTTCCGCATAGGCCACGATCACACTGCCATCCCGGTCATAAATATTACCCCGGGAGGGAACAATTCTAGTAAGCTGCAGTTGATTCTCACCTTCCAGTTCCGGGAAAATTAGAGCTTTTGACCACTCAATTTTCCATTCACCTTCTGCCAGAGCGAGCATAAGGATAATTTCCCGGGATAGATCATCTATCAGCCGGCTGTTGTAATCTACGGATATCGCAACCTGAGCTTGAGTAGGATCAATAAAGGAAGACAAAATCCGATAATCTAGGGTTTCCAAGGCAAGTTCCACAGCAAAATCATGATACTGTTGAGAAAACTCTTCCTCGCTGATTAAGGCTTGACTTGCAGGATTCAACAGCTCATACATAGCCTGAAAATCACTTTCCTTCCAACTGTTCAGGAAATCCACAGCGGTTATTTCCACATCGGGGGTTTGAGTTGTTTGCACTACCGGCGTTGCCAAGCCCGGGGTGGGAGTAAATTCTTCCGTTTGAGTGGCTTCGGAACTTGACTTGTTACATCCCACAAGGGACACCAGGATGAATAAAAGTATTAATCTTTTTTTCATATCAAATCACTCATTATCTATTATCCATTCTCTCCGGCTAATATTTGGGAATAAACCGGGCACTGATAGTGAATCGATTCCTGGCAGCGGTCCGCCACCCTTGAATCAATTTCCAGATTTGCATCTCTCATTAACAACGAAAGGTGACAGAGCGGTAAACCCATCACATTGGCAAAACATCCTTTAAAATCGGGTGCCGGATTAAACGAGTCATTCTGGATGGCATAAGCACCTGCTTTATCAAAAGGATCACCGCTATTTATATATTTCTGGACTTCTTTTTCACTATAGTTTCTCATCCTAACTTCTGTAAGAACTATTCTGGATCGGATTTGCTGGGTTTCGAGTTGATATACTGCTATCCCAGACAAAACCTGATGAGTTCTATCCCTTAGCTGGTCTAAGATTTTTTTTGCATCTGCCGCGTCGTTTGGTTTCCCTAGGGTCTTTTCCCTGTCAACAACAATTGTATCGGCAGCGATCACAACCACACCTTGAAGCAACTGCTCATCCAGTTTTTTTCCGGCAGCAAATGCCTTTTCTGATGCTAATCTGAGTACAAAATCGGAAGGATATTCTCCAGGTTGAGTGATCTCATCAATATCCGTTTCCATAACGATAAAATGATTTATTAGATTCCGGAGCAGCATACGCCGCCTGGGTGATTTTGATGCCAGAATAAATTCAGTCATGAATAATAAATTGCAAATTTCACAAACGAATGGGCTGTGTTTTCAACACAACAAATTTTATCACACCCTACCCCATTTATCCTTTGATCCGTTCCAGGCTAATCCAGATCTCCTAAAAAAACAGTAAGCCGGTTTTTAAACTTGTTTTGGTACAATGGCTTAGGTCAATAATGATAAAATCACAGTCAAAAAAGAACTATCTAAGAGTGTTTTTGGTCTGGATCAGCTTACTGTGCACCACCGTTACTGCGGGAGCACAGGCTGGTAGAGTAGTGGATATCTCCCCTCCTGATACTGCGGAGTTCCCCTTCATGACAGTATGCTTCGATATCACCGAGAGGGACGGAAGGTTGATCACAGATTTACTTGAAGATCAGGTTACGCTGAGAGAAGATGGAATTGAAAAAGAATTCCTGGATTTTAAAGCCCTTACACCTGGTATTCAACTGGTTACAGCAATAAATATCTCAACTCCTTTTGCTATCCAGGACATCAGCGGGAAATCACGATTTAATTACATATCAGAAGCTCTGCTGGACTGGGCAAATCAGACTCCCTCATCTTCCCCGGATGATTTGAGCTTAATTACCAATGATGGTATTGAATTGACCCACTTGGACAACAGAGAGGATTTCATTACTGCCCTGGAAGATTATTCACCAGATCTGAGGGAAACGGAACCTAATTTTAATGTCCTGGCAAGGGCAATTGAAATCGCCTCGGATCCTGTTGATCAACTGGGAATGAAACGGGTTGTCCTGCTGTTTACACCCCCTTCTACCCCGGCAGGGACTGCAGCAATTGAAAGTTTAGTCTCAAGGGCTAGAGATAGTCAGGTTATGGTTTATACAATCCTGGTATCTTCGCTGGCTTTCTTTTCATCAACAGGTGCGGAAGTACTAGAAGGCTTATCAGCGGAAACAAATGGAAATTATTCCACCTTTTCTGGTGATGAACCCCTTCCTGACTTTGTCAGGTTATTTGCTCCACTGCGAAGCACCTATTTGATAAATTATCAATCTCAAATCGTTACCTCAGGCTCCCATACCCTGGAGATAACAATATCTTCAAATTTGGGTGAGAGTGAAGGGCAAAGGGAGTTTTTCCTAGATGTACAACCCCCAAACCCCATATTCATCTCCCCGCCCCGGGTTATTCTCCGAAAAATGGTTCAAGCTGAAAATGAAGCTTCTCCCATTACTGAATTTGTCCCCGAATCAATTACACTTGATGTAATCGTTGAGTTTCCTGATCATCATCCGCGAGAGCTTGAGGAAGTCATCTTCCGGGTGGATGGGGAAGTAGTTTCCAGATTAACCACGGAACCTTATGATCATTTTGTTTGGGATCTCAGCCAGTATGAGAACAGTGCTCTCCACTACCTCACAATTGAAGCAGTAGATCTTCTCGGTCTCAGCAAACAGAGTATGCAAACTCCGATAGAGGTTATCATAGACATTCCTTCTCCATCTATCAGCACAATCATGGTAGATAATGCTGCAGCTTTTGCTGGGCTGGCACTCGTACTTATCCTGGGTATACTGTTGTTTATATTAATTTCAAAAGGGACAATCAAACCTGAATTAAATTTTGGAAGAAATCGGTTTTTCAAGAGAGACGGGTTGGAGCAAAATAACAATCCTCAACTTAAGAAAATCACTCAAACCGGAGAGTTTATCAGCGGCTCAAGTGACCTAGACTTTCTCGAGATCAAGAAAAATAAAACTTTCCGATTAGTTCCTATCAGTGATGTAATACAGCAGCAGATACCTGAACCAATTCGGGGATGGCAAGACGATGTCATCATGGGAAATGACCCTTCTCCTGGAATTATCAATATCCCACATCCCTCTGTAGCAAAACTGCATGCCCGCATTACTGTCCAACCGGGCGGAGAATTCGTTATTACAGACGAAGGATCTCCAGCAGGCACCTGGATTAACTACAAACAGATTTTGAGCAACAAGCCCCATCCACTCAAAGATGGTGATATCATACACATCGGAGAAGCTGGATTCCGATATCAGGTAATGGATAGGGCAAGTAACTTACCTATCACCGAGGAGAAAAAAACTTGATCCCGAGTAAACAAAATCACCTCGATACAGCAGCCATTACAGACCCGGGTAGCCAGGGCAGATTAAATGAAGATTCCTATCAGATTACTTCATTTACTATTAGCGATGATGATACGCCTGTCTTGCTCTCTGTGGTAGCTGATGGAATTGGCGGGCATAAAGCAGGTGAGATCGCCTCTAGAGTCGCCGTTGAAACTATCATCGAATCTGTCTCTGAAAGCGATGTGGGTGATCCCCAGTGGGTACTCAAAAGTGCTCTCCTGGAAGCCAATCACAGCATTACCGCAGAAGCAGCTGAAGATGATAAAAGAAAAGGAATGGGCTCGACGGTAGCATGCGCCCTGATCATCGACACTGCACTTTATATTGCGACCCTGGGAGACTCAAGAATCTACCTGATTCGGGATAACGTAATCCGCCAGTTGAATATCGATCATACCTGGGTACAAGAAGCGCTAGATGTAGGTGTTATTAACTCCGAGGAAGCCCGCAGTCATCCCCGCAGACATCTAATCCGCAGCTATCTTGGTTCTTCGGATCCGATTAAACCAGACCTCCGTTTATATTTGGCAGACTATGAGAACATGGAGCAGGCGAAAGCAAATCAGGGACTTCCGTTACTGCCGATGGACCAGATTATTCTCTGTACGGATGGTCTTTCTGACCTGGTTGCGGATGAGGAAATTCTTGAAATCCTTCAGGGGGACGACACTCACGATGAACAGCTGCAAAAACTGGTAGATCTGGCAAATCTGCGGGGCGGACACGACAATATCACAATTGTGCTGCTCCAACCCCCCGCAGAAGAGTTATTTGAAGAGGACAATTCGTAATTAACATCATCCCTAATCCTTGGTGGATTAGGGATGATGTATTTGAAACAAAAACGGGCTGATCATCCAATATCAGCCTGTTTTTGTTACCTTAAATTTGGTTCAGGGAATTAACTGGGCAGTGTACACCTGGTCATCCACTGCCAGGAAAACCCGATCACTCATGGTAATCGTGAATGCTGTTGCTGGTCTGTCGATAATCCCATCCATTGGACGGAACTGTTCCTGAAATTCCAGCTGCGTGCTGAATCGGTATAATGCCTGCTCGGCTGAATCCAACATATAAATAGCCATACCTGGTGAGCCCTTAATGGCAAATGAATTAAAGTTTGCTCCAGTGATGAAAGCTCCTGATTCATGACCTTCTCTGGGATCGGTAAATTCAAACGGTGTTGTGCAGAGAGGATTAGAATCGGGTCTTTCTGTCACGCACTTGGTGACAAATCCATCAGTGTGCAGGATATACAACTCACTGCCGCTGGTCACTAATTCAAGAGCGTCAGCCATCTCGGGTGAATCTATCGCGCCAAAATACTCAGATCCTTCATGATAATTCTGGCTTTGATACTCAATCCAGATGGCTCGTTTTTCCGGATCGAGGATAAACAGGTTATAGGGCATGCTGCTGGCCATGGTAATCGCTTTAGCTGGTCCCCGGCCCAATGTATAGGATGTATCCTCAAATATTACCGGCACTTCACTCAGATCTGCATAACAAAAGATCATGGTGTGATTTTGGTCAATTCCCAGAATTGTAGCCTGATCCTCCTGGGATGTCGGCAGGGAAACAATATCCACTAGCGGTCCGACAGTAATATGTCCATCAATCGGGCCGCAGCTGAATTCACTCACAATCTGATATCCATCCGGATTTGATTGAGCCCAAATCACTGTGCCTTGATCCTCATTTAACATATAGAGGTCATTCCAAGGAGTGACAACAATCCTGGAAATAGTTACATCCACTCCCAAGCCCCTGCTAAATAACGGTTGGTAATTAAGGCGGGTGATGCGATCCAAGATATCCAATTCCAACCTGATAGCCTGATAGAGTTCTTCAACTTCGTCAGTTTGCTGATAACTTCTCGCAGATTGAATCTCATTCATCGCACCAACGATAGATTGGTAATAGGCAGCAGGGTCATCCTGGTTTTCTGCCATATTCAATAAAGCTTGCGCTTCTGTGAAATGGTTTTGATAAAGATGATTTCTTCCCCGGTTGATATAAAAAACGCTACCAAAGGTAACCATAATCAGGGGGACCAGGACTGCAATTAAACTTAACATCCAGGAAGGTAAATCCAACAGCTGTTCATCGGGAAGCATTCTTCCAATCAAGGAGAGTATCCATCTCCAAGCTCCCTGGAATAATCTTCCTATAGTTGAGGCTGCTTTGGATAAAACAGACCAAACTTTTGATTCTGTGATGTCCCTGATAACCGGAACTAGCTTAGAGGCTAACCGTTTTGATAATCCCGCTTGATCACGCGAATCTCTCCGGTAGATTTCCGGAATGTCAACAACGGGAACATCCTCTCCGGGGGGCGTGATTGGTACGGGTTCAGAAACCTTTTCTTCAGTTATCTGGATGGAAGGAATTGGATGTTTCTGGATTTGTTCCGGGACCCTTACTGCTTCGGGTTCTGGTTCCTTATCCAATTCTGGCAACATGATCGCGCCAGAGCCCAATTCCCATTTCGGGTGAAGGACGTTTACTTCCCCATTCCCATCTACAGGAAACAGAAGAACAGCCTCCAGGTTATCATCTATCTTGTGGAGTAGACGCTGAACAAGTGCGCTGAGTTTCATCCGCGGCAGGTTCTTAAGAACGCTGGTTGTCCAGGTCTCAGGCAGCTTTGGCGTAATAATCACCAGCTGGTTCTGCTGAATATTTTCCTGGTGGTAGCGTACTTTAAATGATTTCCCCACTCCCAAACCGGTTCCGGACAGTTCTGGATCATGTAAATCCTTTACCTGATCCGGAGTAATAACATAAATATACGAGGGACCGCACTGGGCATATAAAATCCGATCTTCCCTTAATACGATTTGGGTGAGATATCCCACACCTTTTAGACCCCGGGAGGCAGCCCTGTAGTTACGGTCCAGGAGGTATTTATTTAAAATGTCGGTCACATTGCGTAAAGCTGAAGTTGTAGATCCATCCGTTTTAAAATATACCTCTGCCAATTTCGCAAGCAGCTGCTGTTGAGCAGTCTCAGATAAAGGTGCATTGCCCTCGATCTTGAGATGTAAGATTAACTGCTCCTGAGATCGCCTTCTTGGGGAACGCCGGGGTGGAGAAGCAATAAACAATCCCGGATGTGCCGATACAATTTTCCCCGCTTGCCGGTAAATCGGCAGTATATTTAGATTAAACCTGATAGCCATAGTCACATATCCCGGGTGAGATCAGTACCTGCTTTTATTATACTGGTAAAATGAGTTTCGAAACCAGCTCTGGTGGACAGAGGAAAATTAATGACCATAGAAATCATTCAGTCCGAAAGTGATTTTTTTAAACTAAAAAATGAATGGAACGCACATCTCACAAAAAGTGCAAGTCATGTGCCGTTCCTGAGACACGAATATCTCACCAGCTGGTGGACTACACTGGGCGGGGGAGAGTGGGAAAAGGGGGAATTGTTAATCCTCACCAGCCGAGATCAAACAAACATCCTGCGGGGAATTGCCCCATTTTTCATTGAAAACCAGCGGATATTGTTTCTGGGCAGTCATCAAATATCTGATTACCTGGACCTGATCGCGAGTGCAGATACATTGCCTGGTTTCATCAATGAGATATTTGGATTTCTTAAGTCTGCCGAGAGCCCGGCCTGGCAGGTTCTAGATTTATTCAATCTTCAGGAAGATTCTCCAACAATACCATTACTTCACAAGGCAGTGGAATCAAATGACTGGATTATTAAAGAGGAAGTGCTGCAGCCGGCTCCCTACCTCCGCTTGCCCGGCAGCTGGGAAGACTATCGTAATCATCTGGATGACCGCTACCGGCATGAAATTGAACGTAAATATAGAAGGGCAGAAAACTATTTTCTCCCTGTGAATTGGTATATCGTTGAGGATGAAGGGCAGCTGGATCAGGAGTTGGAGAGCTTCCTGGAATTAATGGCGCATAACCCGGAAAAAGCATCTTTCCTGACCGGCAAAATGATCAACCAGATAAAATCCTCAGCCCGGGAAGCATTCCTGGCTGGATGGCTTCAGCTGGCATTCCTGACTGTCGGAGATATCAAAGCAGCAGGTTATCTGAACTTTGATTACGATGGGAAAATCTGGGTTTACAATTCGGGAATAAATCCCATGTTTGAGAATATTTCTCCCGGTTGGGTACTGTTAAGCAAAATTATCCAATGGAGCATAGAAGCAGGTAGGACTGAACTTGATTTTATGCGGGGAGATGAACCCTACAAATACAACTTTGGGGGAATTGATAAACATGTGCTGCGCATACAAGTATCCCAGAAATAAGGATCATTCAGTTACACCTCAACTGCTAGGATATTAAACTTTGGGCAAGTTTTTTTGATAAGCTGAAATAGGAACCGGACTATTAAAAACCCCCGTACCCCATTTAAATGTTAAATCATCCTGGGAAAACCGGGTTCTGCTGTGTTAATCCTTTCCGGGTGTTCGGTCCATACACCAGGTATCCTGGTTTCGCAATCCGGACATGTCCCCTCCGCGGTAATCCGGTATTTCCGTATCAAGTATCCCCGGCGGTCAATCAAAATGGACTCGCAGTTATGACAAATAGTGTTCTCATACTCACCGACACCGCCAGGCATATTCCCGGCATAAATATAGTTAAGACCTTGTTTCTTGCCAATATCAACCGCTGTAAGAAGTTGAGCAACGGATGTCCTTGGTTTATCTGTCATCTTATAATCCGGTCGGAAAGCAGAGACATGCCAGGGAATATTGGGAGAAACTGACCGGATAAATCCAGCAGTTTCCAACAGCTCTCCAGGAGAATCATTAAATCCAGGAACGATTAAGGTTACAATCTCTATCCACAAGCCCAGCTGATGGGCATACTGGATGCTGTCCAGTACTGGCTGCAGTCTGCCGCCCAAGTCGCGGTAATTATTCTCCTGCATGGTCTTTAAATCTACCTTAAAGCCTTGCAAAACGGGTTTAAGGTAATCAAGAACATCCGGAGTAGCAAAACCGTTAGATACATAGACTTGTTTTAACCCAGCCTGACCGGCTTTGATAAAAATATCCCTGGCCCATTCCGAGGAGATGAGGGGTTCATTATAGGAGGAGGCAACGACTTCAGCGCCATACTGCAAGCCAAAATCAACTATTTCATCACTGGAGAGCCTGCGGATAATGCCGGAGAGGTGTTCTGTACCTTTTTCCCGTAAAGCCTGGGAAGTAAGCCAATTTTGACAGTAATCACATCGCAGATTACAGCCCAGCATACCAAAAGTCAGTGCATCTGAGCCGGCCAAAAAATGGTAAAAAGGTTTCTTTTCTATAGGATCAACCTGAATTGAGGAAACATAGCCCCAAGGAACCTGCAGTTTACCTTCCCGGTTAAAACGGATTTTGCACACACCGCGCTTTCCGTCCCGGATGAGACAGGTGTGAGCACAAGCCAGACAGCGCACAGAGTTGTCGTCGACTTTCTCCCCCAAATCTCCCGGTCGGGTTAATCGGTCAAGCTCTTCAACTAAACTCATCCAATTTCCCTCTCCCAGGAATTCTGGAAATTATTCAAAATGGATATCCTAGAAACTGCTGCTGTTTATTATAATCTGAATATGATTACAATCGTGCTTCAGGCTGGAGGTAAGTCAACCCGGATGGGAAAAGATAAAGCCTTGCTTCCATTCCTGGGAATCCCCTTAATAAAAAGACTGCGAGACCGTTTCTCAGAAATGGGAGAAGAATTACTAGTGATCACCAATGATTTTCCCGGTTACCGGGACTTGGATGTACCGCTCTACAAGGACCTAATTCCTGACCGCGGCGCGCTGGGAGGATTGTATACAGCTCTGTCAATATCGAAAAACCCCATTGTGGGGTTAATCGCCGCCGATCTGCCTTTCGCCAGTCCCGCATTGATGGCTCATCTAATTAAAACACTTCAAGCTTCGGATGCCGATGCAGCGATACCCAGTACAGAGAGAGGTCTCGAACCGCTCCATGCAGTTTACCGCCGAAATACCTCACTTCCCCTGGTTAAAGGAGCGATTGACCAGAATCTGTGGCGGATGAACGCCTGGTTTGATCAGGCTGAAATTCTAATCCTGTCGCCGGAAGCAACCCGGAAAGTAACCTCTTCCGAGTATACGTTTTTGAATCTAAATACACCAGAAGATTTACAAAAGGCCGAGAAATTGGCTTCGAGTTTAGATCCTCTTAAATAAGAATTTCTCGTTGATATAACAATCGCAGCCCGGTTTTCCACCGATCGAATCTCACAATTCAATATTTATTCGCAGCATTCATCCTTCATCTTTAAGATGATTCTTTTTTTTATTACCTTGTCCTTCAGCTGGTTTTTCGATATAGTAAGATTTTAATTGAAGATAACTTTATCCAGCATCAAGGAAAAATATGACTTATCACGAGATTAATATTGATTACGGAGACCAAACTATAAGGAAATTTATTCCCAAAGGACGGGGATATGTCCAGGTTATTGAATCACCCGAGGTAGTTTCAAAGATCACCTCTATTAAGGAAAACCTGATTGAAGTTCTCGAAAATCCGACCAACAGTCCCCCACTCAAAGACCTGGTTCAAACGCACTATACCATCTCCGGGAAAAAAATCTTGGTTTTGGCAGACGATAATACCCGTCCCAATATTCACACAAAAATCCTGCACCCCCTTCTCCTGAATTATTTAATCACCACCTGCGGGGTGGCTAAAAATGATTTGAGAATTCTGGTATCTAGCGGAACACATCGTCCCCCAACTGAAAAGGAAATTAGGGAAAGAATCCTGGGAGATGAGGTCTTTCTTGATTTCCAGGACCAAATCCTGATTCACAACGACCAGGACAACCTGGAGGATTTAGGTATATCAAAAAGAGGCACACCGATCACCGTTAACCAAAATGCAATTGACTCCTGCCTGATAATTTCAGTCACAGACTCTGAGTACCATTATTTTGCCGGTGTGGCAGGCACCGTCAAACAAATCTTCCCAGGAATCGCAGGTAGGATTACAACAAACACGAATCATGTTCAGATGTTTGACAAAGAGCTGGGATTTACCCCGGCCTGCCGCATGGGAAACACAGAAGAGAACCCGGTCATCTCTGATATGAAAGAGATGGCTGAAATATTTCAAGAATATACCCCAGTATTTTGTATCGATGCCATAATGGATCGTGGTGAGATTACCCTGCTTAATGCCGGGGATATTATCACCCTGCACGAGATTGCCCAGGAAATCTTATTCCATCGCCGGGTAATCAAGGTGAATCAACTGGCAGACCTGGTCATTGTGACAGTGGGAAAATTAGGCATAAATCTCTACCAGGCAGGAAAAGGCATCCATGCCGCCTGGAATGCTGCCAAAAAACCCGGGGGAACAGTGCTGCTGCTCGCTCCCTGTGAGGATGGCGTCGGTACTGCCGGATACCAGGAAACCATGGAGGCAGTTCAAAAAATGGGCCTGGATGAAGCTCTTTCCTGGGTTATCAATAATAAATGCAATCAGGAAACCTTCCGAATTGGCAATCAGAAACCAGTGGACACCCTGCGGATGCTCAAGACATTGGGAGAAAATAGGATTAAGATTTTGAGCGAGATGGACCCGGATGAACTGCGGTTGGTCTACCGATTGGATCCGCTTCCAAATCTGGGAAGCCCACAGGAAGCCCTTCGGGTTTACCTTGATAAATTCCTTACTGAGAAGCCGGAAGCCCTGATTTATGTGATGAAGGATGCCGGATTATATGTGATTCCGGAAGATGACAGTCGTAGTTAGGCTATTTTGGTAGATACTGGACACATATAAAACCAATTTTAGTTAATATGTGACTAGTAATAGCATATATTGACAATCCAATTGATATCCCTTATACTTCGCCAGTAATTTGGGGCTGATTGACTAGTGATTATTGATTTTTTATCCAGAGGAGAATTCTGATGAAATTGAACGCACCTAAAAAGAATACCTGGCTTGTCGCAGTTGTTATTGGCGTCGTAGGTATTATCGCGAAATTTGTGGCAATCCCTTTCCTATCCATATATGCTTTCTGGCTGGTAGTTGTAGCGTTTGTTCTGCTGGTTTTAGCAACCTACCTAAAAGGTCTCTAAAAAAAAGTATACGGCTCCCGGAGTTTTAAAAAGTTCCGGGAGCCTATTATCAACAACATAAACCGCATCCGGGGTCAGCCCCACCGGATGCGGTTTTGTGTATTTATTTCACTTTTACTCAAAAACTACTACTGGATATCCCAGATCTCTGAACAAACGATCCAGGAAACTGATCGCATTTTGCTCAGCAAGATCCAGAATACCGTCTTCAAGAGCACTTCTTTCAATTTCCTGTTCTGCAGCACGTCGTGCTTCTGTTTCCAGATTAACTTCACCATGGGTAAAAAGACCTGTATCCCGATCGTAAACATAGGATTGCTCATTATCCAGCGCCGTAATAAATATCTCTGCCTCTGGCAAAGTTACATAAAGCACTCCGCCCTTAACCTCCAAATCCTCCGGATCCAGCTTATTGAGATCAATCCCAGCTATCACCTCCCCATGGGCAACAAAGATCAATCGGTCTCCTATCAACCAGTCAAAGACACCCTGGTGGATTTCCGCGGTAATAATCTTTTCCAGGCTAAATTTGATAGTTTCCAGCCGGGCAAGGCTCCGAATTTCATGGACAATGGTTACTGGATCTGGAAGAATTGTTGGCGTTGGATGAAGTACTACAGCAATCTGGGTGGAAAGATTGTTTGTCATCTCCCTTATTGGAAGAAGCTGGCTAGAGATCGAGTTTTGGACTGAGTTAACCAGAATTACGCCAACTACAACAATAATCAGGAGAATCAGAATCTGAAATATCCACTGCCACTTTTTCATAATTTCTCCTTAATTCTTATCTTGTGTTGAATCTATTTTCCACCTTTTATAACACGTCCCAATCGGGTTGGTTTTAGAGAGAATAAGCTAAATTGACTCAATTAGTTTTTTTTGCCAGAGTTCCAGAATTCTCAGGGCTGTTTCAGCTTGATCCTCTTTTAGATAAAGATGATCATGGTAAAAAGCAGAAACCACATTCACGCTGATTCCCTGCGCCCCCAGTATTTCAGTGATCCTGGACAGGAAACCCACTGCCTCAAGGTTGGAATGAACCATGAGGGATATACGCCTGAAAACCGGCTCATAGGTCAGGTTATCCAGATCCGCCTGGCGCTTATTAATTATCAGCGAAACACCTTCCTGCTCCCGATAATATCCCTGGCAAGACATCAGATATTTCTCAGCTTTATCAGTTGGGAGGGAACAAAACACCATACGCTCATCATCAAGGACTGGCTGCATCTCCTTAAGAAGGATTTGCAGATCTGTTTCACCTTTATTGTTTCCCATATACTTCTCCCTTCCAGATTAGCTCTGGATCTATCATTGGTTTAATAATCCAGGGTGGATGAACATCAGTCTGATCAATGAACCGGGCATGAGTGTCTCGAAATATGCTATTCCTCGTATTATTCGGTTTCGTTCCTGATCAGAAGATGAATTGCCTCAGCAATCTCCACTACTTTCTGACAATCCACAATCCTGGGATGATCCTTCGGTGTATGGGTAATCTCCTGTTGGTCTATATTTCGAATAAACCATAATGAGGAAACGGCAATTGCAGGTACTCCCTGCTGAATAAAAATACTGTGATCTCCCTGGATCCATTGAGGACCTTCGGTTATGCCCTCAAACGCCGCAATTACATCCAATACTTGACTTCTCATATCGTCTTTCAGGTCAAAGAGAGAGAAAGCTGATAATCCCTGGAAATACCCAGCACCGTCGATATTAATATTCAATAAAATCTCTCCGAACCGATCCTGATTCTGGTCCAGGTAAATCATCTGCCCGGGTGCAGCGTAATAATCCTCTCCATTAAACGCCACCAGCTCTATCATGGTTTGACCGGAATAATCTTGCAGCAGTTCTGCCAGAAGCATCAAAATGATCACCCCTGTTGTGTTATCTATTGCCCCTGGGGTGCCCTTTTTTGCGTCAATGTGCGCGGTTATTACGATTCTTTTCCGGGCATTTTTCCCTAATCTGCCTATTAGGTTATATCCAATTCCTGGAACCCGCATACAACGGGAAACCAGCAATGCTTTTCTCCCCACCATCGAGATCAACTTCTGCCCTTCTTCGTCTGTAAGATATACGGATGGGATTTCAAAATCTCCATCCTCAATCAACGGGAATGGGTAGATCCCGCCGGCCAATGCCGCGTTTCGGCTGGTTGCTGAGAGGATAGCAGCGGGTCTCTTCTGTTCCAGTAAAAAAATTATTCGCTGGTGATGTTCCGGATTATAGAAGACAAAGTTTTTCGGCATGAGTTGTTCACGGGTAAGTTCTCCGCATAATAAAAGGATCTTGTCAGAGCAATCTAAACCCTCCAGTTCCTGCAGAGTACCAGCTGCTACCAGTTCACCATAAAAATCACAACCAATTGAATAGGGACTGGGAATAACTTGAAAACTTTGATTTTCTACCGTTAAAGTAGCTCCGTTCTCCTTCCAATCCATTGCATCAAATAACGTGGTATCCACCTCCCAACCAAAAGAGGTCACGATGTCCCTGAAAAACCTCGTTGCCTGCCTGTTTCCATCACTTCCTACTGGTCGTTCAGATATTTCCAGGCAAAGTTTGTTCAGATACTCTGTACAGGTATGAACCATTGGTTTTCCATCCTAGGTGAATGGCAGGAATTTTTAGCGAATTTCATCATTTCTAGCAATTCAAGAAAATTATTTGGTTTATGAGCTGGACAATACTATTATAGTCACTATCAGTTCAAAATTAATAAATTTTCAGCTGCATCCTACCAACTTCTGGGCTTGAAAAAGAAAATAAATTAGTTTGTGGAGCAAACCAAGATAAAATTTAAAATTTGACTTGACAAACCGGTTTTGATTTGTTATATTTACTTTGTAAAACAAAGTTCTTTGTTTTTCTAAATAACCGGATACCGGTATATGGAGGTTCTTATGTCCCCTCAAATTAGTCTGAAAGATCTGGAAAAGAAAATTTTTCAAAAATCCTTCCAGGATGGATTAATCGATATCCAAATTGGTTGTGTGCTATTGATGTTTGTCGTCGCTCCCCCACTCAGCCCGTACTTAGGAGATTTCTGGTCATCAATGATATTTCTACCCTTCTGGGCTGTAATCTATCTAGGGATGAGGGAAATCAGAAAAAAAATTATCCAACCCCGTGTTGGAGTTGTCGAGTATGGGAAATACCGTAAAACCCGGCAAAAAAAGCTGAACCTTGTAATCCTGGTTTTTAATCTACTGGTCCTGGTCCTTGGCGTGTTGTCATTTTTCAACTTTGCTGATCTTCCCGGGTGGGTTCATTCCATTCGACTTTCAGCCATAATCCTGGTGGGCTTTAGCCTGGCAGGTTATATGCTAGAATTCCCCCGCCTTTATCTCTATGGGATTCTCATTGCCCTGGCTCCCCTGGTTGGAGAATTCTTGTACATTACCTTTCATGTTCCCCATCATGGATTTCCAATCACTTTTGGTATTACCTCACTCTTTATCATCCTCAACGGGCTGGGCATCTTTCTGCGTTTACTCAAGGCACATCCAGTTATTTCCCAAGAGGGGTTGGAATGAAAGGTGAAATCATGGAAATCAAAGAAAACCATCCCTTATCAGAAATAGATCAGGTTATCCATGCACCCGCAAGGTTAATGATCCTGGTTCTTTTGTATGTAGTTGAAAGCCTTGATTATGTTTTCCTGAAAAACCAGACCGGTTTATCCTGGGGGAATTTATCAACTCACCTGGCGAAATTGGAGAACGCCGGATATGTGATAATAGAAAAAGGCTATCAAGGGAAAAAGCCGCAATCCAAAATTGAACTAACTCCCCAGGGCCGGGAGGCATTCAAAAACTACAAAAGCAGCCTCCAGATGGTACTGGATGATTTGCCAGATTAAATTTTTACACTCAGTCGGACTAGAAGACGTATAGCTGCAGAATGATCACCATGGTAATTGCTCCAGCCATCACCAGCGTGACATGCAGGTTCAACAGAGCCAGGATAAATGCCGCCAGGCCGCCTGCCAGTCCCAACAGCGGCTGATCTTTCTCCACCAGTAGAACTCCCGGGAAAATCAAGGCACCCAACGCAGCATAGGGGATACTTTTAAGCCATTTTTGGAACCAGGTGGGGAATTTGTAGCGATCCAGGAACAAAGCAGGAAGCAAGCGCGGGATATAGGTTACAACCGCCATACCGATGATCAAGATCAAGACAGTCATGCCTCCTCCTTGACCAATACTATTCCCAGCCCAGCTGCCAGCACTGTTGCCAAAACAATCGCCCAGCCGGAATCAAGGAAAAGCCCCAGGGTGGTATTCAAAATCATACTGACCAGGGCAATAACACCATAGCTCAGAAATTTTCGGGCTGGGGGAACTAAAAGCCCAATAAAAAGCCCGTACAGGCCTACTGTCATCGCCGTAGTGATTTCCGGCGGAATAAAACTGGCACCCAATCCGCCTACTGCTGTTCCAGACACCCAACCCAGGTAGGCGGTTCCCATCAATCCTGCTACATAATAGGGAGTCCATTCTTTACCCTGAGATTCGCCTGTTCCTCCTAGAGTAAGCAGCGCAAATGTTTCATCGGTGATTCCAAAGGAAAGCAGATTTTTCCACGATTGGGGGAAATGCCGCATTTGGTCATTAACTGTTAGACTCATAATCAGATGGCGCATATTCAAGAAGAGGGTAGTGGTGATGATCTGTGCCGCACCTGCCCCTGCCAGCAGCATACTTACCCCCACAAACTGGCTGGCTCCCGCAAAAACAATCACCGACATTAAGGTGGCTTCAATCCATGATAATTGAGCCTGGACAGCCAGTGCGCCAAAAGCAATTGCTATGGGGAAATATCCCAGGGCAATAGGTAAGCCGGCTTTTATGCCCTGGATGAATTTGGTATCAGTTCTCATAAATAACTATTCCAGAAAAAGGGATAACAATCTGGGATTACTGGATCAAAAACCGCTTGATATTTTTCGCTTCTGCGTTAATGACTGGAATCACCATCCTGCCATCTTGATTACGTTCCACAGTAGACCCGGATGCATAAATCAGGTCAATTCCAAATAACTCCTCCTTATTCTCATCCGGATCATTAAAACGATTTTCGATATGTTTGTGGCCGAATAACAGACCATTCACCCGGGGAGGGTGATTTATCCGCTGGGAAATTACTCCTTTTAAATCTGCCTGATCCCTTAACCCATGATAAAAAAGGAAATCAAATGGATGATGGTGAAGAACAACAAAGATATTTTCTACTTCTGGGTCCTCTGCCAGGTCCTCCAGTATTTGATCCAACTTTTGAAGTTGTTCCTCACCTAAATTTCCCTGCGCTCCCCACATCTCTATATTTTCTATTTCCTCCGCCATGGAATCGAGCAAGATAAACGCCTGCCCTTTGATTACCTGTAAATGGGGATAATCCTTCACTCCGGAAATCAATGAAAAAAAATGTGCTTGGCTCAGGTGACTTTCCAGGAAACCTTCTCGACCATAATCATGATTGCCGGGGCAGACCAATACAAGAAATCCATTCCCGCGCAGACGCTCCAGTTGTTCCCTTGCCTGATAGAACTGCCAATCTTCCCCATCATCCACCACATCACCGCTGATGATCACCAGCTCTGATTGATGTTTATCCTTATTATTAAGAATCCAATCCACAATTAGTGCAGATTTTTCCCTGTTATTAGACTTCCCTATATGCAGATCTGAAAGATGGATAAAGTTCAATGCTCAACTCCAAGGTATTTC
The DNA here is from genome assembly GCA_030608465.1 of Chloroflexota bacterium. GTDB lineage: Bacteria > Chloroflexota > Anaerolineae > Anaerolineales > UBA11858 > B10-G9. The sequence continues at coordinate 14,482 of JAUWEC010000001.1, read as the reverse complement.
AATCATTATTACTACCATAATAAATTTATACTTAATAATATGCGCTCAATTAACTAACATCCATTGACCCCTAAAAGCGTACCATAGGTCAATTGTCACTTAAAGTTGATTCTAAATTGTTCTAAAATTGTTTCGGATCTCCAAAACTTGGTCTCGCTCTACTCCTGCCTCTTTGGAATATTTATGCCATTGAGATACTGCATCAACAATTTCCATAATAATCAGTCTTTCATGGCGAATTCCCATCTCCTTCCCAACACGAATCAAGTCCCCCTCGGAAAAGTCAGTTCTTTTTCCATTGATTGTCATCTGATGATTGTGTGTCCAGCGACCACTAGGATTATATGCATAGATTATGTCGTAGGCTGGAGAAAGGCGCCAGATCCCTTTTTGATCCATTAGATATGAGATATTTTTTGTGTGGTCATCTTGATTACGTGCTATCACATTAAATACCATGCGTCTGAAAAATTGTTCCATATCTTCATAAGGTAACCTCAATTCCCGATTTACCTGGAAGGCTTGTTCATAGGAATAAGCACCAGCAGCATTAAAATCAAAATGCGCTATTGCACATAAAGTCTGGCAATGAAGTTTTCCACCTTGAGAATTGCGGTCAAATCGCCGGGTCATGAAATGAGCCCTTCCTTCCTCTTCCAGCAAACGGCTTTCATTCATATTAATACCGGCATCCTTCGCCATCAGGTAATAAGCATATTCAATCCTGCCGAATCCCGCTGGATCTCCTAAAGATCGGTCTTTCACCCCATCAAACTTTAATACCCAATACCCAAAACCCGGGGGCGCTTCAACTTGTCCTGACAGAACTTCATCTGTGGATTCATCCCAGGCGATAATTGCTTTCGGGCGATTCCCCCCCGCAGAGGTTCCCACCCGTAGAATATTTAACAGTGCTTCAGTTGGGTCATCACCCAATTCTACTTTCAAGTTAGCTCGGTCATCTACTGCTTTCTGCGCCAACTTAACCAATTCTGCAACTTCTACCGGCACAGATTTTTCCAATGCTTGATGGAGGACTGGTTCGAATTCAAGAGCTCCCATCGCCCTCTTGCCGGTATAACACAACCTTTCTACTGGATTGAAACTTTCGGGAGAACGACCCTGTGTCGCAAGCCATCTATTAATGAGATCATTGCCAAATCTATCCGGCAAAGCATCCGCCAGCATACCCGGAAGACCGTAATAGGTATCTTTCGGCAAAGTTCGGAAAGAGAATATTGCAGCTCCTGACCGAGCTGCTTCAATTGGCATGCGAAGAGGTGATACATCCAAACCCAGTTTTAGAAAATCTGGGTCATATTCAAATGTGGAAAATTCATTTTCAACATCCCAGGCAACGGCTCCGACCAAATGCTCCCACAGTTTGATAAATGCAGTTTTAGTTTGATCAATCACCGCTCAGATCCCTTGAGAGATAAATAATCTTTACGAGATGCACGCTTTCGTTCCTTTCCCTCCATTTTTGCCAGTTGTAGTGGACTGATTCCCGGGTCAGGCAGAAACGCATCGAAGGCTTCCAATGCATCCAATGATCGTAAAAGCTTGATTAAGGTCAATACATCAAACGGATTGCCATTTTCAATCCCACTAATAGTTGTCCGATCCACACCGGCCAAATCACCTAATCTCCGCTGGGAGATATTTTTTGCTAAACGCATACGCTTCAAACGTTCTCCTAACTCCTGTAGTATCGCCTTGTCACTCATTCCATAAATTGTCATAACGATGTCTCCAGACCTCATTATAATGTGTAATTGCAACCAATTCTGTTTACAGCCTATATTGTACACCAATAACAACAGATTGCCAAGATTCCTTTCTCTATGATGCTTAAAAGCATCATAAATTCAACATTATGGCGATAATGTTGCCCTCGGCCTACATTATGATTACTATATAGGATAAGTTTAGAGATAGTATCAACTAAGATTTACAAAGGCCTTACCTGGTAATCATTCAAGGCTGCCTGAGGTTTAGTATTTCCAAATAGATACCAACTTTTTTGCTTTAGAATGATACAGCCTTGGTAAACAGCACCTTCTTTTCGTTCTCATCAATCCAAGGATTATCTCATATCAGGGAGCCAATTCCCAGACATGAATGACAGAGCGGTACTCATCTGCTAAACGCTCAACAAGAAAAAACAACCCGTTTACCCTGTCAAATGCTGCCGCGCCAACCAGGTCCCGTTTGTATTCCATGAAATCCAGAGATGGATCCAGCAAATAATCATCCAGCACCAGGACCGCGTACGGCTGCGGCTGCCAGCTTTCCAATTCTCCCCGGGCAACAGCGGCCAAGTGAGCGGGGTCGTAAAATATCAACTGCGCCTGATAACCCTCCGCCCAAAAACCACGGTCGTCGTAGGGCCACTCTGGCGGATCCGGACAGGTGGGTGGGGTTTGTTCAGCACAGTCGTGTTCCCAGATCACCCCATTGGCAAATCCATACCACTCCTCTCCCATGGCTTTGGTCCCGGCAAACACTACCGCAGAATCATCTCCGGCAGTAAGCCAGGCTCCACCCCACCAATGATCTGCCTCGCGATAGTCGATCACGGCCTGGGATGGAGAACTGATCAGGTCAGGTTGACCGGGCTGCTGTTCACCATACAACAAAAGCGGAACCACTTCGCCGAGTGTACTGCCAGGCGGCAGAGGCACAGAGAGATTCCCGAATTGATACGCAAACAAAGCTGGACCTCTGCCGCTCCATAATCCTTCCCGGGCTCGACCGCTGGCCAGGAGAGGACCGGGAGCAATGGCTTCTGCCCAGATCGGTGGAATCTCAAACAGGTAATCATTGGTGACATAGTTGGTGTAGCCGTCAAACACCCAGGGACCTTGAGCATCCGGGTTGGAGAGATTCAGATTTGCCCAACCGTGGGACTCTTCAAAGTCCTGGATATGCTGACCAAACGTAAAATGAAGCCGGGGCTGCGGCTCTGCTAAATACGCCAGTCCTGCCCTGGGAATACTCATCCCCCCAGTGTCAAAAATACCTCCGGTAAGATCAGCAAAAGGCTGTAGAGTCTGGGCAGTATTTGCCTCTTCCAGGTTTGTCGTAATTACCGGCTCAGGAATGTTGATCTCTGAAACAAAAAGTTGGTGATCATGGCCAAATCCAAACAGGGAGCCGGGGAAACCATCTACTGATCCCTCCGGATCGCCATCCGGGAAGTAGGTTAAGCCATGTCCGCTGTAATCCCAATCCGACCCTCCGGATGGTTCCGGCAGTCGAAAAAACCCTAAATACGTAAAATCATCAGGTTGGATTAGGCTTCCGGCAGACGGTAAAGCAGGGGAAAAGTCTTCAGCCGCGGGTTGGTCTGAAGGGTTAACATCGATGGTTGGTTGGGCCTGATCTTCTGCCAGGTCGGTGGAAGCTGGTTGATTACAAGACATCCCGGAGAAAATAAGCGGGATGAATATTAACAGGGGGAGTTTTCTAATCATGGGAAATCCTTATCCAAGCTGAATGGAGGAGAAATTGATTTTTTACGTTTCTTTGTTATCTGCCGCTGATTAACTCTTTACCAAATGAAGATAAAATGTATTTCCCTCCCATGCGGTGTCACTCTTTTGAAATCCGGCTTGTTTGGCCAATTCCTGGTAATAATCAATCCCGCGTGGTTCTTCCGGCCAGGGCATGCCATACCCGGTTTCAGTGATCTTTTCTCCAATGCGGTACAGCAGGTGAACGATGAAGTGTTTTGAATCGGTTTTTGGTTTCTGGCTGATGTCCACATCCCAGAAGTGCAGTACACCTCCGGGTTTCAAAACCCGCCAGGCTTCCCGAAACACTTTGAGTTGGTCCTCTTTTTTTCGGACATACATCAGGGAAAAGAATGCTGTTGCGGCGTGGAAACTTTCATCCAGGAATTTTAATTCCCGGGCATCCATAACAATCTTTAGGGGTCCTTCTGCAGCTTCCAGGAGTTCTTCTTTTCGGAAGTCAATTGCGATGACATCCTTTCCCTTTAACTGGCCAATAACGCCCTCACCGCCGCCGCCCAGATCGAGAATGTACCCTTCACTGTCAAAGTCTCTGATTTCCCATTCCACCTGCGGGAAAACATAATCAGTCTTATCCAATTTCTCCATCATAATTATTCCTTTCTCTATTGTTTACCAAATCCCCATTAAATAACGGTTCACCCCTTGAGGGAAAATAGCATTTTTTGTTTATTGCCCATTCCTCCCCAAGAAAGATCCGCGGTTCATATTTCTTATTGGAAATATCAGGTTAATAGACCGGGATAATTCTTTTTGGGCAGCTCACTTTAAGAATGACGGCACGAGTGAATACTTATGAATATTAGAAATGGAATATTCTTTTTCGCCAAGGATAGCTTCTGCTGCGTTCAGTCCGCTCTGGATAGCTGGTCCAATCCCTTCCCCCATATCTAGGGTTGCCAAACCTATTGAGTCACCAACCAGAAATATGTTACCTCTCTTAAACTGGTCCTGACTCCCCCTTAGATAGTAAATATATCCTTCCGGTTGGAAATCCTTCACAGATACCAATCCTTTATCCTGCAGTTTCTTCACCAGATATTCCCAGTGATCTTGTATACTGCTGCCCCGATCCTTCAAGGCAGCAGCGTTACCACCAACTCCGATATTCAAATATCCACCCTTTTTTGGTACATACCAGGCATATCCAGGCAAACCATTATCAAAGAACCACAAACGGCAGTCGCCATCTTGCCAATCAATGGCAAATTCCTCTTCCAGGGCAACAATTTGGGCACCAGTCCGGGGTTTATTATTACTGAAAAATGTATGGTAAACCGGGCAGTGAGTTCCTCCAGCGCCAATAAGAAACTCAGCCGAATATTTTCCATCTATGCTGTATCCCTGATCTATTAATGTAATCTTTTTTACTTGATGCAGTATTACCGGCGCTCCAGAACGCTGCAGCAGCCAATGATCAAATTCCACCCGGCGGATAGCATACTGCCTGCCGGGGCGGATGATCGGGAATCCTTTCAGGAAAATCTTTAAAAAGGGAAAAGAGGTCAAGCGGTGGGGGTAATCATTGGGTTCAAATTGCAAATCCCGGAGAACTTCCGGAGTGATCCAACCTGCACAAATTTTTGGGCGAGGAAACGTTTTTTTATCCAGGACCAGGCAATCAACTCCAGCCTGTACCAACTTCCAGGCGCAGGCAGATCCTGCAGGTCCTCCTCCGACAATGATAATCCGATGGTGCCTCATAGTTTACGGCAGTCCGGCTGCGGATCACCAGTCCGGGTAAAAACCACTTGCCAGAGTTGGGTTTTCCTGGAACGGAATCCTCCGGCGCTGCTGAGCAGGTAATACCTCCACATACGGTAAAACCGTTCGTCATAGCGGTCTTTTATATTCGGCCAGGCCAGTTCAAAATTGGCATGCCAGGCCATTAATGTGGGATCGTAATCCGGTCCAAAATTATGCCAGTCTTCGATTACAAAGAGACCCTCCATAGCAGCCGTCAGCCGGGCAATGGAGGGCAGCATACTATTGGGAAAGATATATTTCTCCGTCCAGGTGTTATTTCCTTTACCACTAAAATTGTTCCCGATAGTGTGGAAAAATCCGATTCCCCCTGGTTTAAGGGTCCGGTTTACCACCTCCATATAGGTCCTGTAATTTTTATATCCAACATGCTCCATAATTCCAATAGAGATCACCCGGTCATACTCACCACCCACTTCGCGGTAATCTTGCAACCGGAGTTCAACCGGTAACCCGCGGCATAGTTCCATACCCAGTTCAACTTGTTCGGCGGATACAGTCACTCCCAATACTTCCGCCCCATATTTCTCTGCTGCGTATTTTGCAAAACTCCCCCACCCACAGCCAAGGTCGAGTATAGTCATACCCGGCTTGAGACCAATTTTTCTGCAAATCAGGTCCAACTTCGCCTCCTGGGCCTCGTCCAGATTTGAAGCGTCCCGCCAGTATGCACAGGTATAGTTTAATCGTTTATCCAGCATAGCCCGATAGAGGTCATTTCCCAGATCGTAATGATGTTCTCCGACTTTGAATGCACGGGAGGAGGTCTGCAAATTAAATAGACGATATTTAAGCATATGAGAGAGGATTTTCCAATTTCCTTGAACTTTCTTCTCCAGTCTAGCCCGTAATGCCCGGTCAATAAATTGGTCAATGGCCTGGCAATCCCACCAGCTATCCATGTAGGATTCCCCCAGTCCGAGTTCAACTTCACTCAAAACTCGCCGGTAAAACCGGTCATCATGGATCTGGATATCCCAGGGATTTGGACCATTTACTTCAATATCAGCCGAAGCCAGCAGACCACGAATAATGGTTTCAGATTGGGATGTCATTATTTTCTCTCCTTGTATATCTGTCTTTTATCATAATAACCGAAACCCGTGCCCCCGGTTACTCGAGAAGAATTCTGGGAGATCACTTATGAGTAGAGATAGTGAACTGATTAACCCATAGGCCAATATTAAATATAATCACCCTCTAGGAAAGGGGCAAAAAATAGTGGATTTTCGAGAGCCCCCTTCCTGAAAACCAGGATTTACTGATAATCAGGTAAAGAGTTAATTTGTTAGTCGGCCAGTTTCTCCATCACTCCCGGCCCGACAATCGCCCAGTCTACACAGGGACGCTGGAAACCATCCGGATGTATTAAGGGACATCCAAAGGCAGCATCATCGATGTAGAGCTGGCCGAAGGCTTTTGGACTGCTGGTCCAATGAACCTGCGTAGGGTTTTTATTTACGCCATAAAGGGAAATACCGTTTTCTTCCAGGTAATCAACAGCCCTGGCCAATGCATCTCTACTCATGCCGTCATCGGATCGCATGGTAAAGAGAATCAACTTGGCTCCTGCCTCCTGAAACTTTAACATCCATTCCACCGCTCCGGGGACAGGCGGTCCAATTTCCGGAAATCGATGATCCACTATTGTGCCGTCAAAGTCAACACAAATATACATAGAAAGATCCCTATCGATCAGGTAAAAGTTAGCTGGAAACAGTATACCAATAAACCGGGAATAATATCTGAAAGAAATATTCCTATGCTATAATAAAAAAATCCATTCAAACCCATTTCTACTAAACCATTAACGATTAATCCAAACGAATTATTCTTTATCGGTATCGTACTGTAAAACGCTATCCGGGCATGGAGTTCTTCCGAACTTTTACCATAAGTATTAATGTCTAAACAGATAAAACAATATAAATTTGTCCATCATTCAGCTCGGGAAGTTGACTTCCCGGCGGGACACCTGAGGAGCAAACATGAAAAGTTCTCGTATCTTATCCTGTTTTCTGATCTTGCTTATCACTTTGGTTCTCACACCCCAGGCGATGTTTGCCGCCCCGCCCGGACAATCCGGAACCGAGGAAATGATCCAGATTGTCTTAGTGCTGGATGTTTCGGGAAGTATGGGCACGCGGGTATACACCGGCATCGTCCCTGAAGACTTACTTTCATTGCTGCTGCGGATGGATGAGCTGCGAAACAACCCTCAATACATCGAGCTCACTGAACAACTCGAAGAGGCTGAAAAAGATCCTGATGTGGCAGCCGCCAAAGAGGATTGGCTGGATGCTTTTCAGGAGCTAAGTGATTGGATCACTGAGGAACATCACATAAGTCTCCCAGGAAACCAGGCGATTATCCGAACTGTCCTCAAATCTGCCAGTTGTGATGATTCATCAGATCAGGCAATTTCCACTGCGGGAAACACAGAACAGATCGAGTTTTATCTAAACGCCAATTGCCCTGCTGGTGCTGTTACAGATGCCCTACTGGTTGAGGTTGTGGATCTGGTTCCCTATCTGGATGACCCCCAATATCAAGCCTTACGAGAGGCTTGGCAGGAATCCTACCAGGTGTATGATGAAATACTGGAAGTTTCCGGTTTCAGCTCATTCTCTCAACAGCTTGAAGACTATAAAGCCAGTGGTGAATATCAACAGGTTCAATTGGAGATTGACCGGCTGGTTGAGGTCTACAGTATTCCTTCCCGGCTTGAGCTGGCAAAAACTGCAGCAATAAACCTGATTGACCTTTCCCGCTTAGATAAAAACAACACAGGCATAGATTCTTGGATAGGTTTGGTTACTTTCTCAAACCAGGCCATGTTTGAACATGGTCTGACGTTGAAACACGAGGAACTGAAACCGCTGATCCAGATTCTGCAGCCTATGCAGCAAACCAACATCGGGGATGCGCTTACACTGGGTCTGAACGAATTGGAAACAAGCGCCGATCCAGATCAACCAATGATGGTGATCTTGCTAAGTGACGGGCATGCCAATGTAGGGATGTCATCCAGTGCTATCCTGGCGGCTATTCCACCCCGCGCAAATGCGGCAAATATCACACTTTGCACAGCTGGTTTTGCAGATATCGAAGCCGAAGTCGATTTTGTTCTCCTGGAAGGACTAGCTTATCAAACCAATGGAGAATACCTGTTTACGAACAGCGGTGCGGCACTGGGATCATTTTTTGCCGCCTGTCGTGAAGCTGCTGCTGGAAAAGAACTCGCTGGACAAATTACCGGTATCATCGATGCTGGTGATATTAGAGAAGTTGGCCGGGTAGACATTGATCAAAATACCTGTGACTTGAGTCTGGTTCTCAACTTCTTGAGCGGGACGCCAATGATCGAGTTGGTCGATCCTGAGGGAAATCCAATTGACCTAACAGCGGATGGCATTAGCTACCAGACCAGGAATCAGATCCAACTGCTTACAGTTGAAAACCCAATGGCTGGTGAATGGGTCATAAATCTCTCCAATGAGGATGACCAGGGAATGGACACCGCATTCAGTATTCTAGTCAGCACCAATCCCTGCGCTGGTCCAGGTCCAGAGATTTTGTCTACACCTGTAATAGATCTGCCTTATTTGCTATCAGCTCAAGGCATGGTTGTTGCTACTGGGGGTGTTATTCTCATCGTGGTTCTCCTTGCTGGAGCCACAGGTTTCATTATTTGGTTGAGGCAAAGGAAAGCAAGGTAAATTGATTTAAGAGGCTAAAGCCAACCCATTTGTGAATACCATGCAATTGTGAGGGTATTGATATGATAAAAATATTTCGATTTTTCGGTAAACTGGTGGCGAGCATCCTGGTTCTCCTATTTTTGGTGTGTGCTCTTATCAGCATTCTTCTGCTCTCTTTCGAATCTCAACTACTCAATCCGGATTTTTATCTGGAAGTTTTTGAAGAGGTAGATTTTTTTGATCGACTGCCTGAGATTGCAGCAGTTCAGATCCGCTATGCAATGGGGGATAATCCCTGCCTGGAGGATCCTGCTAACTGTGAGAATGATGAACTAGATTTCTCTTCAAGCCAGGGAGGTCCTCCCAGTTACTTCCAGGCTCTGTCTGAAAAAGATTGGGAACTGCTCCTGACAGGATTGTTACCTCAAGAGTGGCTGGAAGACCAGATCCAAGAGATTACTGGAAACCTCTTTAATGCGCTTGAAAGTGGAGAAGGTGACCTCACCATCAAGATATCAATGGTGGAACTAAAAAACAATCTCAGCGGTGAAGCCGGAATAGAGGCAATCGCCCAATTGCTGGAGGCGCAGCCTGAGTGCAGCAAAGATGATTTGCTGGAAATGACACGGATCCTGGAAGGGAGGGAGGCGGTTGGAAAGGATTTTCTCACCTGCCAACCTCCTGCTAAATTTATCGAAAATTACACACCCCAGCTTGAGGTTATTGTACGGCGATCCCTGCGGGATGTCCCGGATGAGATCGATCTCGGAAAGGGATTATTTGACGCCGGTGGTTCCGGAAACCAGGCTGCATTAATCAATATGTTTGGATATGATCTCCCCCAGTATATGCTGTTCAAATGGATTCAGTGGTCCATACGAATGAGTCCGCTATTCTGCGTTACACTGCTGTTGATCATTGCCCTCCTGGCAGTACATTCATATAAAGCCCTCGGTGTATGGTGGGGATATCCGTTGGCGATCAGCGGACTGATTGGTATCGTGCTGGCGATGCTGGTTGGACCCCTGTCAAACTTCTTAACAAATATTTTTCTTGGCAACAGAACTTTGGCAGGAATCAGTCCCGTTATGATTGAAACTGGCAGCAGCCTTGCAGTACAACTGATCAAGTCGCTTTTCACGCAAGTCCGGATTTACTCAATAATTGCTGCAGGATTGGGGCTGGGGATTATTATCATCTCAGCAGTTGTCAAATCGCCGGAGAAAATTGAATCTGAAAAAATCGATGAAACAGAATCAAAGGAACCAGAAATCGAAGAATCTGATAAGGGTGAAGCTGAACCCGAGGAAATAGAAAACGAAGAATCTGATACGGAAGAAAAGGAAAAGGAACCCGGGGAAGCAGATATCGAAGAAACTGATAAGGTTGAAGCTGAACCCGAGGAAACAGAAAACGAAGAATCTGCTGCGGGAAAAAAGGAAAAGGAACCCGAGGAATCAGATTACGAAGAAACCGAAGAAGGTCCTGAGTAGAAAACACTCTCTCCTTAAAAAAAAGAAACCCCATTTCGTCAGCTAAAATTCGCGGTTTGGGGTTCTTTTTATTAAGAAACAGGATTCACCAATAGACTCTGGATCAACCTCCGGTTTTCAAGAGTTTCAGCATCTCATTTATATCTGTTGTTGGCGCACTGCAGGTGTAATCTTTACATACATAAGCAGTCGCTTTCCCGTCAATTGGTGTCTGAGATTCAGTAAATTCCGCAAGTTCGGCGATCGCTGGTTTTTGGATACCAATGGGACGGAAAAGAGTAACTTTATTGGGATGGTAATTGAGGTTAAGTACCTCGAGCATAGCTACTGTGTCCGCGGCTTTTGCTTCGCCTGTGATTACCACTTCATAGGCCGGTCCAAAGGCAAATAGCATTGCTGATAAAAGCTGAGTATGCCCCATCGGGACACTTCTAACCTGATTAGAAAAAGCGCTACCTATCAATCGAGCCTTATCCTCAAGATCTGGATTTGATGTCATCCGACCAATACGGAGCAGGTTTAACGCCGCAACTGAGTTGCCAGAAGGAATTGCGCCATCATAAATTTCTTTACTGCGGACAATTAAATCAGTCTGGCCTTCCGCAGTGAAAAATAACCCGCCGTTTTGAGGGTCCCAGAATTCTTTCAGCATCAATGCATTTAGATTAATCGCTCTTTGCAAATATTCGGGGTCAAATTCAGCCTCATAGAGTTCAAGCAAACCCCAGACCAGAAAAGCATAATCATCAAGATGTGCAGGAAGTCCTGCTTCTTCATCCCGATAACGTTTTAGAAGCCTTCCATCCTTATCCCTCAGTTTATCCCAGATAAAATCTACAGCGTTTTTAGCTGCCAGAGCATACTGGGGTTCACCCAACGCAGCGGCAGCTTTTGCAAAGGCAGCAATCATCAAACCATTCCAATCAGTGAGGATTTTGTCATCCTTAAATGGGTGAATTCGCTTTTCACGAATCCCATATAGCATTTGCCGTATTTTTTCCCAAAAATCGCCAAGCTCCTCTTCTGGCAAATTAATTTCCTCCCTTAACTCAGCAAGGTTTTTTTTGAGATAGAGGATACTGCGGCCAGTTTTGCTCTTTGTTGACTCGTCAAAAAAATTTCCCCCCTCCTCCAAGTTAAAGAAGTTAATAAATAATTTACTACCTTCATCACCCAAGGATTCTCGGAATTCATCAGGGGTCCAGAGGTAAAACAAACCTTCTTCTCCTTCACTGTCAGCATCTTCTGCAGAATAAAACCCACCTTCAGGAGATGTCATATCCCGCAATACGTAGGTTAAAATTTCACGGGCAGTTTGGGCATATTCTTCTTTACCAGTGGCCTGGAAAGCTTCCACATAAGCCATCACCAGCATAGCCTGGTCATAAAGCATCTTTTCAAAATGAGGCACCAGCCAATAGGAATCAGTTGAGTAGCGGTGAAAACCAAAACCAACTTGGTCAAAAATCCCACCGAGTCGCATTTTTTCCAGGGTCGTTTCCACCATCTCTAGGGCGTGATTTTCTCCGGTTCGATGCCAGTATCTCAGCAAGAATATCAAATTATGCGCTGATGGAAATTTTGGTGCCGAACCGAATCCTCCCTGAACACCATCGAACCTATCACTCAGCTGCTGGTAAGCCTTGTCCAAAATCGGTTTATTCAACTCTCCGGCAGCGGGTGAGCTGTTCTGTTTCAAGTAGTTTACAATTTTATCCGCACTGTCCAGAAGCTCTCCGCGTTTATTCGTCCAAAGCTCAGCTAGGTTAGGAATTAACTCCATTAATCCAGTTCGCCGGAAACGGCTTTCTTTCGGGAAATAAGTCCCGGCAAAAAAGGGTTCTTTCTCAGGCGTTAAGATGATAGTCAAAGGCCAGCCTCCAGTCCCCGTCAACGCCTGACAAACTGACATATAGATCCGATCGATATCCGGACGTTCTTCGCGATCAACCTTAATGGGTATGAAAGTCTCATTTATAAGGGCAGCCACTTGAGGATCTTCGAAGGATTCATGCTCCATCACGTGACACCAATGGCAAGTGGAGTAACCAATGGATAGGAAAACCGGTTTGTCAGCTTCTTTCGCTTTTTGGAAAGCCTCCTCACCCCAGGGATGCCAATCCACTGGATTTGCCGCATGCTGGAGAAGATAAGGGGATTTTTCAAATACCAGCCGGTTGTATTCGGGTCCACCATCTCGGGGCAACCGTAACAGCTCATCTGCCGTTGGAATCGGTTTCCGTGACTCTTTTTTATCAGGATGGATGATGGAAGGTTCATTCTCGAAAGTAGTATTCATACAACTCACCATTAAAATATGTTTTTACAATAAAACAGATGTTTTGTAAGACGTGATTATTACGCGTGGATTAATATTCAGTATTACTCGTAAAGAACTTGCTCTATAAATATAAATCAGGGAGATGGTGAGATTGTACATGGGAAAGCTAAGAATTTGGACATTCCAACCCATGCGCTTTGAGTAAAACTTCGTCTTTAAGTAATTCTGCTGTCAAACCATCGGCCACAATTTTTCCTTCATCCATGATGACCATGCGGGGGAAAAGATCCTGGACCATTCGTAAATCATGAGATGAAACCAGCATTGTAATGGGCAAATCACGCAAGAAATTAATCAAAGATCGCCGGGCACGCGGGTCGAGTCCAGCCGAAGGTTCATCCAAAATCAGGATTTGCGGCCGCATTGCCAGGACGGTGGCGATTGCGATCCGTTTCTTTTGGCCCATGCTGAGATGATGAGAGAGCCGGGCGCCAAAACCACTCATCTGAACGACAGCCAGGGCTTCTTCCACTCGTTGGTAAACTTCATCTTCCGGAAGTCCCATATGGAGCGGTCCAAAGGCCACGTCATCGAACACTGTCGGAGAGAAAAGTTGATCATCGGGATTCTGGAATACCAGCCCGACCAATGCTCTTATTGTGGGAAAATTTTTCGGTTCGACAGAGATCCCCGCAATAGATATATGACTGTTCTCACCCAGAATCCCGTTAAGATGAAGCATCAGGGTCGATTTTCCGGCTCCGTTGGGTCCTACCAGGGCAACTTTTTCCCCTTCGCAAATCGATAGATTTATACCGCGCAAGGCTACATGACCATCGGGGTAAGCAAAGTTTAAGTCCTGAATCTGAAGGATATCACCTTCACACTCAGGAATTTGGATTTCAAATAATGGTTGGTGTTTGACAGGCATTAACGAATCCATCCTACAAGTTGAATAAGAATCAAAATAAAAAATGAAATTGTCATTATGAACCAATCCAGACGGTTCATTACATGCGGGTTGAGCGTGCGCAAATGACCGGTGTATCCCCTTGATATCATCGCACTGTAAATACGGTCCGAGCGCTCGTAGCTGCGTAGAAACAATTGTCCGACCATGCTACCGATGACTTTGGTGCGCCATAAGATGGAACCACCTTGTTTGACTCCAGGCAGGCCAGCGCTGCGGGCATCCCGCGCTCGCAGTAAACGAAAGACTTCGTTGGTTAGAACAAAGAGATAGCGATACAGGAAAGCAATAATGGTAGTGAGAACACGCGGCACTCGCAAGTGTTCAAAGGAGTGTATCAAATCAGGGAATTGGGTGGTTGCCACCAGCAAAATTGCCATCTGCACAGACAGCCAGGACCGTACTAATATACTCAAGAAACGGATCAAGCCAAAGTCGGTGGGGATCAGCGTAATGAATCCCAGGTTCCATTCGGCTAATGGTTCACCCAATGGAGAAAAAATCGCACTTACAGCCACCAGGGCAAATGGTAAAGCTACAAAAGACCGTTTGAAGGTGAAGCCCAATCCCAGATTGGATTGGTCATTGGCAATCAGCAGTACCAACCAGGCTAATGCAAATGCGGGCCAGCTTCCATCAGGCAAAATCGCATTCGACAGGATAAACGCGATCATCACCAAGACCTTAACACGCGGGTCCAGGTTGTGAATGCGGCTCTGCCTGAAATGATATTGATC
>JAUWEC010000039.1 GCA_030608465.1 Chloroflexota bacterium | reverse complement strand
GGCTTGATCCGTAGGAAACCACAATCGGATACGGTCCGCCGGACTGGCTGAACTCAGCATAATAGGCAGTTTCCCAGTCATTGACAATGTTGACCTCATTTTTTACCAGCGCCAGCCAATAATCCAGGTAGCCGTCCTCGCCGAACTGACCGATGGTTACCAGCAGGAACGCCAATCCCGGGGAGGAAGTGGCTGGATTTTCTACTGTCAGCAGACCCTTGTAAGCGGGATCAATCAGGTCTTCCAGCGAATCCGGCGGCGCCAGCTTATTTTCCTCAAAGTAGGCTTTCTGGTAGTTTAGGCACACGTCGCCAAAATCAACCGGCAGCGCCCGATACCCTTCATCGAGCTGAAATACGGGGTCGATATCTTTCAAAAGGGGAGATTGGTAGGATTCAAAAATCTCTTCCTCCAGCGCCCGGCTGAGGAAAGTATTATCCACCCCGTAAAAAACGTCTGCCAGTGGATTGTCTTTGGACAGGGCGGCTTTGTTAACCGCGGTTCCCGTGTCTCCCACTTCCAGGAACTGCACCTGGACGCCGTAACCTTCCTCAAAGGAAGCCACCACGGATTCTGAGATGGCAAAAGAATCGTGCGTCATCACAGTCAGGATCCGGTGTTCATCAGGATCCGGTTTTTGAGCGCAGGCCCCGGCTGTGAGGGCAATAATACTTAAAACCAATAAACTAAATTTCCTCATCTTTTCCTCCCTCCGTTTGATTAGTCCGGGTGTGAATCACAGCCAGCAAACCTCTCTCGAGCTGAATGACCGCCCGCTCATCCGCCATCCGGTTGCTGACTCCCCGGGTGAGACCAAAACCCAGATCCTCATTATTTAATGGATATTCCAATCCCTCTGTCCTGATTCGCGACTTACCTGGACCCAGCGAGAGCAGTGATACGATATCGCCAGGAGTTCCGTTTAGTGTCAGTGATTCTCCCGGGCGCAGGGCACGTACTTCCTCTCCCCCGCAAATCAAGGTGATTTGGGAGGTGAGCTCCGGGTGTGCCAGCAGCAGCAAGTTGCCAAAGGTCATATCCAACCGTCCACCAACCGCACCGTAAACGATGATCTCTGAAGCTCCTTCTGCCTGGGCGTGCAGCAGGGCCAGCTCCAGATCCGTCTGATCCTTTTGGTTTGGATGGCGAATTACCAACACGCCTGCGGTTTGCCATTCCTGGATTAAGTCCTTCGGGGTGGAATCAAGATCCCCGATCAAAACGTTGGGGATGATTCCCAGGGTCTGGCAGTGGCGGCTTCCGCCGTCGGCGGCGATCACCAGATCATCTTTGGTTACGTTTATTTCATTAACTGTCTGGCAAAACTCGCCGTTGGCAAATATGATGGATCGCATGGTTACTCCAAATTTCACTGCTCAAGGGAGAGAGTCAGCTCTCCCGGTCAGATTGACGCCGGAGCTGGCTCCTGTCCTGCGACCGAAGGTCGTGTCGAAGGGCTCCGGCTTTAGCAATTGAGAAAGGAATCCGGTCCCATATATTTACGAAAAAATCCTCCGGTCGGAGGATTTGGTATTTGCATTCCTCCGCCGGCATGATCCGGATCAGGTTCGCGGGTCGAAAACGATTGTTTTCCTCTCAGCCTCAACTTTGGCTCCCCGTGCTTATTTAGTAATCTAAGGACAGTATATGAAATGCTCGGCTATATGTCAAGGTAATTGGAAACGGCATCCTTTGATGGAGTGCACCCAATAAAACGGACAATTAAATAAAACCCTCTCTGTTACATATAATTTTTCAACGTTTCTTTTAATGCCGCCTGGTTTTGCGCTGAGAAGCAGGGCAGGATTTGCCGGGCAACCCGGAATATTCTTGGTTTGTACCCGGTGGAAAGCTGCCGTTCCAGGAAAAATAAACTCTCCTGCTCAGATCGTTTGATCAGGATCTTGAGGATATCCAGGATCTCTCTAATCAAACCCTTTTCCTCGACCAACAGGATATTGTCCAATAGTTTGTAGAGCCTGGGCAGGTTATCAAAATTCTGATCTCCTGCAAAGGGAACCAATCCAAATAATACAGCCTGACAGTTCCCCTTTGTTGGAGATGACAGCAGCTCCTGGAAAAAGTTCAGAACTCCCTCTGGATTTTCTATGGATAGGCGGCTGACTCCCCGGGTTGTAAGGATAGACCGGATTTCATCCGACTTGCTGGCAGATAACCAGGTTTTTATTCGTTTAAAGATTGAACCCGGATTGATGGGCGGAATGGATCCCAGCAGGGATACTGCCAGAGCCCGGGTTTCGACCCACTCTTGCTCCCAGAGGGCATCAATCAAAATTAATCCCTGGGAAGGCTGAGTATACAGGGGCTCAATTAATTCCTGTTTTAACGCCCGCAGCACTGGAGGAGAGACCTGGTAGGATTGAAGAAGCAGCGGTGTTCGGGCAATCCCGGTCTGACGCACCCGAACGGCATAAAAATCAAATAGTTCGTGCAGACCTTGGATAAATTGTTCAGGGTCCGAGTACAGTTCGCTCAGTTTCACACATTGGATCTTTAATCTAGCCGGATTGATGGCGGTCATAAGGGCAGGACTTTTTTGAGAGCAGAAAAAGCAGATTCCACATCCGGAACAGTGGTTATCCGGATCTGATCCGCAGCGGGCACATACTCACCCAACTGAGACAAAAAACCATGGATGGTATCATCCCACCCGGGTCCAACTACAATCAACGGTTTGGATTGTTCTGGTTTAATTTGGAGCTGGGACCACATTAAAACAATTTCTGCCAGAGTGCCAATTCCGCCTGGTAGGGCGATAGCCCCATCGCAGTTGTCAATCAGTACAAACAAACGATCCCTGAGTGTAGGGCTGCGTCTTTCTTCTTTGACCCAGCGATTGGGTTTAACCGGCCGCCAGCTTTCAATCTCATCGCAGGTGACGCCGATCACATGGCCCCCTGCTTCTGCAGCGCCGCGTGAGATAGCTTCCATGGTTCCGATGTACCCGCCGGTCTGGACTGCATAACCCCCGGAGCCGAGCAGAGAACCTAATCGTAAAGCTTCTTGATAGGCGGTAGATCCAGCCAGGGGTTTTGATCCACCGAATACTGTTATGGTTTTCATGGCTCAATTATAAACGATCTGGGAACCAGATTCCTCATTCTTATTTTGCTCCCGAACCCGTCTCCGGGTGAGGTCTGATGGTTAGTCCCCCCGAGGCTTGTCATGAGCCCTTCGATACGCGCGTACTTCGTTCGCGCTACTCAGGATGCCTTGGAGTGAGCATCGAAAGATTACAAGTAAAATAATTCCTGTCTTCCTGTCACCCTCTCACCCAGTCACCTAGTCTCCTGGTCTTCTTCATCTCTCTCTCTCGAGCCATAAACCACGCTAGAGCAGGAGAGCCAGCTCCTGCGATTTCATACCCGGGGAGAGCTGTCCCTTCGATACGTTTTCGCTCTGCTCAAACTACTCAGGACAGGCTCTCTCCCTCGAGCCATAAACCACGCTATAGCAGGAGAGCCAGCTCCTGCGGGATAATGCCCGGGAGGGCTGCCTCCCTCCCTCGTAATCCTTCAAGGATTACGCACCCTAGATGATGTTACAATACCTTTGAAAATCCTGTACCTGCTGGAATGCTTTATGGATATCATATTAACCCATGAACGGACAGATTTTGACGGTCTGGCATCTCTGTTGGGAGCCTATCTGCTTGAGCAGCATCTCACACCGGTTTTACCCCGCCAGCTGAACCGGAATGTAGAGGCTTTCATCACCCTTTATGGGGTAGAGCTGCCGTTTCTGGATCCGAGGGATCTGACCGGTGAGCCCATTGAGTCAGTTTGTCTGGTAGATACCCAGTCCATGACCAGCATCAAGGGAATGGTTTCCGATCTGAAGGTAAGGATTATTGATCATCACCCACTGCGGGATGATATGCCAGAGGATTGGGAGAGGATCATTCGGGAAATCGGTGCAACAACCACAATATTTGTGCAGACAATCCAGGAGAGGGGAATTCCCCTTACACCCATCCAGGCAACACTGTTGCTGCTGGGTATTTACGAAGATACAGGATCATTGACCTATACCAGAACTACCGCAGAGGATATCTTTGCAGCCGGTATCCTGGTTGAGCGGGGAGCCAGTTTGTCCATCGTTACCGATTATATTAATCTTCCTCTTTCTCTGGCGCAGCAAAAAATTTATGAAGATCTGAGGGCATGTTCAGAGAGCCTGATGATTCATGGGCACAACCTGATCGTTGCCCAGGCAGATGCCACCGATCTGGAAGAGGAACTCTCCAGCCTGGCCCACAAATTACGCGATCTTCTGGATCCGGATGCATTATTTATCCTGTTAACAACGTCAGGCGGTGTGCAGGTAATCGCCCGATCCACGGATGATCATATTGATGTTAATGAGATTTTATCTGTTTTTGAAGGTGGGGGAGGACATCCCCGGGCGGCAGCTGCCCTGATTAATGATGCCTCAATTGATGATATTCATCAGAAGCTGGTAAAAATTCTGCCTCAATATGTTAAACCGGCTGTCCGGGCGAAGGACATCATGTCCCGCGATCCACAAACTCTCTCGCCAGATACCCCTGTTAAAGAAGCGGCTGAGATGATGATCAAGTTTGGATATGAGGGTTATCCGATTGTGGAAAAGGGTAAGATTGTCGGTTTGCTCACCCGACGGGCGGTGGATCGAGCGTTGGCTCATGAACTTAATCTGACAGCTTCCAGCTTAATGGAGGCCGGGAATGTTCGGGTATTTACGTCCGATTCCATTGAACAGATCCAATATGTAATGACAGAATCCGGCTGGGGTCAAATCCCTGTTGTTAGTTCTCGATCAAAAAAGATCGTTGGGATTGTTACCCGGACAGATTTGATTAAGATTCTTGCCCCAGGCCGCCCAACGCCGGGACACCAGAATCTCTCTACCCGCCTGGAAGCAACCCTGCCCGAAGTGCGGATGGAGCTGCTGAACCGGATCGCGGAGATTGCAACAGAAAATAAGTCAGCCCTCTACATTGTTGGCGGTTTTGTGCGGGACTTGCTCCTTGACCATCCCAGTTTGGATTTTGATCTGGTAGTGGAAGGTGACGCGATTAAACTGGCCGAGAGCGTCCGGGAAAGATTTGGAGGACGGGTGACCAGCCACAGCCGTTTTGGAACTGCAAAATGGTTTATCGACAAACACCAGCTGACAATACTGGGATCGACTAAAAAATTACGAGAATCGCTGCCGGAGACCCTGGATTTTATCAGCGCAAGAACAGAATTTTATACACATCCCACTGCGCTTCCTACTGTGGAACGGGGCAGTATCAAGCTGGATTTGCACCGGAGAGACTTCACGATCAATACCCTGGCTTTGCGGTTGGATGGACATCACAAAGGAGAGCTGTACGATTACTGGGGTGGTCTTGCCGATTTGAAGGGTAAATTGGTTAAGGTGCTGCATTCCCTATCATTTGTGGATGACCCCACCAGAATATTACGGGCTGTCCGCTATGAGCAGCGTTATGGTTTTCAACTTGATCAACGAACCCAGGACTTATTACTCGAAGCGAAGGGACTGTTGAAGCGCGTCTCAGGCGACCGAATTCGCCATGAGCTGGACCGGATATTTGACGAAAAAAATGCAGCTCAGATGATGGACCGGCTTCACCAGCTGACCATCCTCAAAGCAATTCATCCAGATTTGGATTGGGATAAATCTCTGCTGCAGCTGGTTAAATCACTGCCGGAAAAGGAACACCCCCCAGAATGGAAGATTGAACAGGATAAAGGTGGGATGCCGATCGATCGAGCTATTATTTATACAGTCTGGCTGATGCGATCTCCAGTAGACAACGGTGTCAGCAAACGATTGAAACTGGTTAGCTTTATTTCTGAGGTAATCCGGGAAGCATCCAGATTGCGGGGAGAGTTAAAAGATCTTTATAAACTTCCCCCCAGCCAGGTAACGGTTGAACTGGACCGGGTATCGAAACTGGCTATCTATGCTGTGTATCTGGAGGCGAGTGAGCCAAAATATAAGGGTGTATTATCTCGCTACTTATCTTCCTGGCAGCATGTAGAATCGAATATCACCGGCCTTGATCTGAAGCAGGCGGGACTGGATCCTGGCCCAAGGTATGCGGAAATCTTATCAAGAGTCCGAAATGCCTGGTTAGATGGAGAAATTAACAGTAAAAAAGATGAAAAAGCTCTCTTAAAAAACCTTTTAGCCGGGAATGATCAGGGAAAAATCTGAATAAGCACATTCCTGGTTGATGAGGGAGAAGACTTTGCGCCCATTTTTTCCCGGTATTCTTTCTTCCGGGGATGCCTTGCCAGTGGTTTTTATTCATGATAAAATGATTTTTCAGAGGGAGGCAGCAATACTGGCGGCGACGTAAAGTGGGTCAACCCCACTTTTTTTATTGCCCGCGCTGGGAAGATAAATCCTTCCCCATAAAGTGTAGTTGGAGAAATAGAAATGAAAACAGAATTTGCTTTGGCTTTTAAACAAATCATAAACGATAAAAACCTTCCTGAGGAAATTATCGTTGAAGCGTTAAAAGACGCCATGGTTTCTGCCTATAGACGGTCTGTGAACGCTTCCAGCGCTCAAAAAGTTGAGGCTGAAATCGATCTCGAAACCGGAGACGTAACCATTTTTGTTGAAAAAGAAGTCGTTGAAGAAATCATGGATGATCGGACTGAGGTTGTCATTGCTGAAGCCAGAAAGGTAAACAAAGATACGGAGTATGGCGATTTGGAAATGATTGTAAGCACGCCGAAGGATTTTGGACGCGTGGCAGCCCAGACTGCCCGTCAGGTTATTCAACAGCGCATCCGCCAGGCTGAGCGTCTCGCTCAATATGAATATTACAGCGGGAAGATCGGTGAGATAGTGACCGGTGTGATTCAGGCGGTTCACCGTCATGAACTGACAATTGGCTTAAATATAAATGCCGAAGGCAAAATGCCCCGCAATCAACAAATAACCAAGGAATATTACCGGGTGCATGACCGAATTCGAGCGCTATTGCTGGATGTAGAAGAAACCACCCGTGAGCCGCGGATTATTCTCTCCCGGGGTCACCGGGATTTTCTGCGCCGGCTGCTGGAAAATGAAGTCCCCGAAATTTACCAGGGTTTGGTAGAGATCAGGTCAATCGCCCGTGAAGCCGGATACCGTTCCAAAGTTGCAGTAACTGCTATGAAACCCGGTGTGGACCCTGTTGGTGCCTGTGTAGGCATCCGCGGAGTCAGGATTCAGGCTATCGTACGGGAATTAAGCGACGAGAAGATTGACGTTATCGAATGGAATCCGAACACGGAAGAATTTATCGCCAAGGCGTTAAGTCCTGCCCGGGTATTAAGCGTTTTCCTCAATAAAGAAACCGACGGCATGCCGACAGCAACGGTGGTTGTTCCTGAGGATCAACTCAGTTTGGCGATCGGCCGCAACGGTCAGAATGCCAGACTGGCAGCAAAATTATCAGGCTGGCGGATTGATATTAAGGGTCTTTTCGAAGCGACATCCGAAACACTCTTTAAAATCCAGGATGATCCCAAATACACTCATTACCAGGATCTGGAAGTGACTACGCTCCCGAGGATTGAGGCTATTATGGGTAAAAAAGCAGAAGGAAGACCGATTTCTCCGGAGGAGTACCGGGAGCTGCATAATTTTAATAGTCGGATAGAGTCTGGTCTGATTAAAGAACGGCAGCAGGTTTCCAAACAGTTGAAGGCCAGGATCCAAGCAGCTAAACAAGCTGTACCTGTTGATGCTTATGACCTGCCGATTATGACCCTGGGTCTGCCCACCAAGGTGGAAAACCTGTTGGGAGAAGCCGGACATTCCAATGTCGGTGAACTGGCCTACCGGCTGCTCTTGGTCCCGGATTCAATAAACGACATTGATGGAATCGGCCCCTCGTATATAAAACAAATTGAGAGCGCGCTGGAAGTGATGATTGGTTACCAACCGCTTCCGGAGGAATTTGCGATTACGGAAGAAATCGTGCTGGAAGATGAGAGTCCCTCTACTGACGCTGATGAGGAAGCAAAAGGCGACGAGATCGACGCGGACGAAGCCGATGCAGGAAAAGAGGTGGAATCCGAAGCTGAGGAAACCGAAGTTGGTGACGAGGTCAAATCCGACACTGAAGATTTGGCAGAAACTGAAGAAGCCGAAACCGACGCGGAAAAAGGGGAAGAGACAGAGACTGAAACTGAAACTGAAGATGCCGAATCCGCTGCTGACGAAACGGATGAAACCGGAGCTGATGACGAGACAGACGAGACAGACGAGACAGAGGTAGAGGAAGAGTTTGTTGAAGCAGAAGAAACAGGGGTCGAGGAAGAGGTTGTAAAAGCAGAAGATACAGAGGCCGAAGAAGAGGCCGCTGAGGGAGATCCAGCTGCCGGGAAAGATGAAAATAAACCGGATACAGCGGATGAAACCGATGCCGAGAGCAACGAGGCAGAAACCGAAACTCAGGACGAGGAGTAATAGGGAAAAATTTGATGGCACGACAGAAGCATAAACCGCAAAGGATGTGTGTTGCCTGCCGGCAAAGCCAGGACAAAAAATCTCTGGTCCGGATTGTTCGGACAAATGAAGGGGTTTTTGTAGATGAAGTTGGCAAGCGAGCGGGCAGGGGAGCTTATCTGCATGCGGATCCTTCCTGCTGGGAGATTGGGTTAAAGAAATCCCTTGAACGGGCTTTAAAAACCAGTTTTACAGAGCAGGACCGGGAGAGACTACTTCAATACCAGAACATCCTGTCGGGACTAACCATGACGGAGACAGATCAGGAGTTAGCGTCCCAGGAATGAAAACGGCAAGTAAACCAGGACCAAAGAGGTAATACATGAGCGAAAACGGACAAGAGACCAAACAAATAGAACTGCCAGTCAGTATAACTGTCCGGGAACTGGCACAAACACTGGATGCCAGTCCGATTGAGATTATCAAGACATTAATGGCAAATGGCATGATGGCCAATATCAATCAGGAGATTGATTTTGATACTGCAGCCATCGTTTCCGAGGAAATGGGCTTTGAAGCCATCTCTCGCCCGATTGAAGAAGAAGAGGATCTGGAAACAGTAGAAATTCCTCTCTGGCGAAAAAAGTTGGAAGAAGAGGATGAGGAACAGCTGGAATTACGACCCCCGGTTGTCGCCATATTGGGTCATGTTGACCATGGGAAAACGACCTTGCTGGATGCGATACGGGATACATCTGTTGCTGTCGGAGAAGCTGGTGGAATTACCCAGCATATTGGTGCATATCAGGTTGATCACAGCGGGAGATCGATCACTTTTCTTGATACACCGGGACATGCCGCCTTCACAGCGATGCGGGCTCGTGGTGCCCAGGGAGCTGATATTGTTATTCTGGTCGTGGCTGCCGATGATGGTGTAATGCCGCAAACTGAAGAGGCCATCGCCCATACCCGGGCTGCCCAAGTGTCGATGATCGTTGCTTTGAATAAAATGGACAGGGATAATGCTGCGCCTGATCAGGTAAAACAGCAGTTATCTGATATGGGAATCGTACCCGATGACTGGGATGGCGATACCATCATTGTTCCAATTTCTGCAACTGAAAAAACCGGATTGGATGATCTAATGGAAGCCATTTTGCTGGTCGCCGATGATTTAGAAATCTATGCCAATCCGCATGGTGATGTATTTGGTACCATCATTGAAGCAGAACTTACCAAAGGACGGGGTGTGATGACTACCCTGTTGGTCCAAAATGGCACATTAAAAGTGGGTGATACCATCCTTGCTGGCACTTCCTGCGGCAGGATTAAAGCCATGTTTGATTACACTGGAAATAAAATTAAAGAGGCTGGTCCTTCCGTTCCGGTTTCTGTGATGGGATTAGATGAGGTTCCCAAGGCCGGGGAGCTTTTTAATGTGGTAGAGAATGAAAAAATCGCTCGGGAACAGGTGGAAAAGCGGAAGCGTCAGGCAGAAAAACCGGAAGTAGCCGATGATCCGGTAGCCAATTTGGAGCAGCTCTTTGAACGAGTGCAGGCTGGTGAAGAAGAAGAATTGAGGTTAATTATCAAAGCTGATGTCCAGGGATCACTGGAACCCATTGTTTCCTCTGTGCAGGATCTTAAATCTGGAGGGGAGCAGGATATCGGCGTGAAAGTAATCCACGCAGGTACAGGCAACGTAGGTGAAAATGATGTCATGTTGGCCTCAGCAACCAACTCGATCATTATTGGATTTAATGTTGGTC
This sequence comes from Chloroflexota bacterium, assembly GCA_030608465.1. Classification (GTDB taxonomy): domain Bacteria; phylum Chloroflexota; class Anaerolineae; order Anaerolineales; family UBA11858; genus B10-G9. Next base: position 7,469 of record JAUWEC010000039.1, on the reverse strand, counting down.
CGGACAGCGCTGCCAAAAGGCTGGCTGATTCGGAACGCATCTCTGTCCGCAAATACAATATCATTTATCATCTGATTGATGATATTGAAAAAGCCCTTAAGGGTATGCTCGATCCGGTTGAGAAGAAGATTCTGGTCGGTAAAGCAGAGGTGTTGGCAGTCTTCCCCTCCGGCAAATATAATCAGGTAGCAGGCTGCCGGGTAGATCTAGGAGAAATTCACCGTAATGCCAAAATCCGAGTGATCCGGGATGGCAAAGTGGCTTTTGAGGGGGATATCGCTTCACTCAAACGGCATAAGGATGATGTTAATGAAGTCCGGACAGGATTTGAATGCGGGATCGGACTAAAGGATTATTCCAGTTTTGAAGAAGGTGACATCCTGGAAAGTTATGTAATTGAACTCGTGTCAGAGTTTTAGGAAAAAAATGGTATCAGAATCACGTTCAACGCGTATAGCCGATAGGATTAAACGGGAGCTCACCCTGCTTTTTTTACATGAGATTAGCGACCCCCGACTGGCTGGCATCAATATCACCAGCGTAGAGGTAGACCGCGAACTGGCGTATGCAAATATTTATATTTCAGCACTGGATGGGGATGAAAGAAAATCGGAGATCATGTATGCCTTAAAGAAGGCAGGGGGATTTATCCGGTCGCAGCTGGCTCACAGCATCTCTCACCTCCGGACGTTCCCGTCAATACGATTCTATTGGGATCCCATTCCTGAACGGGTGGACCGGATCGATCAAATTCTAGCCGAGCTGGATGAGGAAGAAGGGATTATAGATTCGGATGAATAAAGAGAATATTCAGGCGTTTGGAGACCTGGTCGAGCGGGCAGATCGGATCTTGATCATTTCCCATACTCGGCCGGATGGCGATGCGGTTGGATCCCTGATCGGATTAGGACTTATTTTTGAAGAATTGGGGAAAGAAGTAAACCTGGTTCTGGCAGATGGAGTCCCGAAGGTATTTCATCATCTTCCTTCTTATGACAGAGTATTCCGGCAAGCTGCCGGTGTTTATGATCTGATCGTTGTCGTGGATTGTTCCGACATCGACCGGATCGGGAAGGTTCTTGATGATTATGGTGAGCCGGATGTAAATATTGATCATCACCCAACCAATACCCGGTTCGCTGGTTTGAATCTGGTTCAGGATGATGCTGTCGCTACTGCGGAAATTATCTATGACCTGGCCGTCACTCTTTCACTGCCTTTAAACCAATCGATCGCTGAAGTTCTCCTGACTGGTTTGCTTACAGACAGCCTGGGATTTAGAACATCCAATACATCACCTAAAGCGTTACGGATCGCTGCTGAATTTCAGGAATTGGGCGCGGACCTTCCCTTTCTTTACCGGAAAGCAATGGTTGAGAAGTCATTGGAGGCAGTAAAATACTGGGGGTTGGGTTTATCAAAAATTAATTTAGAAGACCGCTTGGTCTGGACCTCACTCAGTCTAGAAGACAGGAAAAAAGCTGATTATACCGGACGGGATGATGCAGATTTAATTAACCTGCTTGCGTCGATTAAGGAGACGGATATCAGTCTTGTTTTTGTAGAACAGACAAATGGGACTGTGAAGGTCAGTTGGCGGGCGCGTCCCGGTTTTGATGTCTCCAAAACAGCACTCGAATTCGGAGGGGGTGGACATAAACCCGCTGCCGGAGCAGAGATCAAGGGAGCCCTGGAACGAGTGCAAGAAGAAGTAATAAAAGCTACCAGACAAGCCTTAAACGGAAGCAGATAATCCAGATACATCTGAAAAATAGTCGGGGAGATAAAAAAAGATGAATAAAGATGATTTGAAAGATTTTATAACCGGGGCACTGGTCGTGGATAAACCGGTAGGAATGACTTCCCATGATGTAGTAAAAGTGGTCCGTCACGGTACTGGTATTCGCAGGGCAGGGCATACCGGAACCCTCGATCCCAGGGCATCTGGTGTGCTGGTGGTTTTAATTGGACCAGCAGTCCGTTTAAGTGAATTCCTATCTGCCTCTGACAAACGCTATCAAGCAATTATCAAGTTTGGTGTAGCAACCGACACCTATGATACAGAAGGAAAACAAGTTGGGGAAACCAAATCCGTGGATCATATCACAGAGAGTGATTTCCAGGAGCTACTGAAGAATTATGAAGGAAAAATTGCCCAGGTTCCCCCAGCGCATTCCGCAGTAAAAGTAAATGGAAAAAAAGCATATGAATTAGCCCGGCAGGGAGAGGAAGTAGAACTGGAGCCCAGGATGATCGATGTCTATAACCTGGAAATTCTCGAGTGGGCACCGCCAGAGGCAGTAATTGACGTGTATGCGTCATCTGGAACGTATGTGCGTTCCCTGGCCAATGATTTAGGCAATGATCTTGGGGTAGGGGCACATTTATCTGGTTTGAGAAGGACAAAAAATGGTCAGTTCACTCTCCGGGATGCAGTCCGTCTGGAAGAGCTGAAAGACTCTTTTGAAGCAGGGGATTGGTATAAACACCTCATTCCTGCTGCGGAGACATTAGCAGATTGGCATACGCTTGAATTATCTGCAGAAGATACAGAAAAAATCAAACACGGTGTTCGGATTCCCGCTTTACCCGGCGACAGTGGTTGGGCAAGAGGATTAAGTGAACAGGGAGATCTGATAGCGCTCTTAGAAGTAGCGGAAGGTGAACAAGCCTGGCAGCCCAGGAAGGTTTTTATCACTAGCTGAACGAGATATTTGGCAGGGAACAGAATGCAGCATTTCCACAACGTAGAAGAAATTCATCTGGACCAATCCTGGTTGACAATTGGCAGTTTTGATGGGGTTCATTTAGGCCATCAGCAGATTATCCATAATCTTGTTAAGGGTGCTCATGATAATGGGCTCCCTGCTGTTGTGGTTACATTTTTTCCTCATCCACAATTGATCATAAAAGAAGAGCAGTGTCCGTTTTACCTTACGCTTCCTGACAAACGGGCGCAATTATTGGGTGATCTTGGCGTAGATATTATCCTGACTTACACTTTTTCAAGAGAAACCTCACAAATGAGAGCCGAAGAGTTTATTGATTTATTACACCGGCGTCTTCAATTCTCCCAGCTTTGGGTTGGATACGATTTTGCGCTGGGCAGGGACCGGGAAGGTGATCCGGCTTACCTGAAGGACCTCGGTCAGCAATTTGGATATACACTCAAAGAGATCCGGCCCTACTATATAGACGGAGAATTGGTCTCTTCCAGCCGGATCCGGAAAAGTATTCGAGATGGTGAAGTGCGCGAAGCAGCAGCTTTCCTGGGGAGATCCTTTGAGATCACTGGCAAGGTGGTCGTCGGTGCAAATCGGGGAAAAAGCCTTGGATTTGCTACCTCAAATCTTGATGTACAGCAGGAGATGGTTGATATTAAACCCGGAGTATACGCTTGCCTGACTGATGTCGGAGGGCAGACCTGGAAAGCAGTCACAAATATTGGTTTTCGGCCGACTTTTGGAGAAGGAATAACCTCCCCTCGGATAGAAGCTCATTTGATGGGATTTTCAGGGGATCTTTACGGCGAAGACTTGAGTCTGCGATTTATTGACCGGCTGCGGGATGAAATGAAGTTTGAATGTGTGAGCGCTCTGCAAACCCAAATTAAGGCGGATATTGTTAAAGCACTCCATATCTTAGGGGAAGAATGATCATCCTTGCCATTCGGGATGTCTTTGGTATAATTTCCGTGCTGACTAGACCAATTTGCGGCATTCGCTGCGGATTCGGAGACCTGCTAGAAAGCAATTATCAATAATAGAGTAGGAGATAGCAGACGTCATGACCATTACAAAAACACAAAAAGAAGAGATTGTCAAAGAGTTTGGACGACATCAAAATGATACCGGATCCCCGGAAGTCCAAATTGCTCTCACAACCACAAGAATTGCAGAACTTACCGAGCATCTCAAGGAACATACCCACGATGAATCATCCCGGAGAGGACTGCTGAAATTGGTAGGACAGCGCCGGAGATTGTTAGCTTATTTGCGGCAGGAAGACTACCAGAGATATGTCGCGATAAGCGATAGTTTAGGCTTACGGAGAAAATAAGTTTCTAAGCCGAGTGGGTTTAAGCAATACTGTTGCCCCCTCGGTTTCTTTTTGTAGGTCCTGTGAGTTAAAGAATTACGGGGAAGTGCGGTTGTCGGCGCGGACAGGATGGATTACGAGGGGGCCAACCAGAGCGGTGGATCACTTTCTCACCAAAGGTAAAAAAACTGAATTTAGAAATAGAAGTTATTGTAACTACTTATTCAATCGTAGTAATGTATTAAGTCCGTGCATTCTAGTCAGGTTGGGTATTGGGAGGTATGAACAAAAAATTGTCCCTAGCTCCCAATCCCTGACCCATTGGATGCCGGAAGGAGATAAAAATGAAACCAGAATCAAAGAAATATACAGCTGTAGTGCAAGACAAAGAGGTCATTATTGAAACCGGAACCCTGGCAGAACTGGCAGGCGGAGCAGTAACCGTCCGTTTAGGGGATTCTATCAGGCTCGGGACCGCCACTATGAGTGACGATGCCCGGGAAGGGGTAGATTTTTTCCCATTGACTGTAAACTATGAAGCCCGGATGTATGCCAGCGGCACCATCCCCGGCGGCTTTTTCAGGCGGGAAGGACGCCCTGGGGAAGATGCAACCCTGACAGCCCGCTTAATTGACCGCCCTCTTAGACCCCTCTTTCCAAAAGATTTACGGAACTCAGTTCAATTGATCTTATATGCCCTCTCAGCAGATGGCAAACAGCCCATGGATATCATTGGCGTGATCGCGGCATCAGCGTCATTGGTCATTTCCGATATCCCCTGGGAAGGTCCTATCGGAGCTATTCGGGTGGGAAGGATCGATGGAGAATTCATCGCCTATCCGACCTATGATGAGATTGAAAAATCTGATCTGGATCTGATCATGGCAGGCAGCCGGGATGCAATCCTGACTGTGGAAAGCAATTCGAAAGAAGTATCAGAAGAGGTCATCCTGGCAGCCCTTGAATTTGGGCAAAAAGCCATTCAATCCTTGATCGACGTCCAGGAAAAAATGATCCAGGATCTCGGAAAAGCCAAAAAAGAATACCAATCCTTTGTGCTCAGTGAAGATCTAAAGGCAGAAGTCCACTCCAAAGCGTTTGGCCCTATTAATGATATTCTGACGAAGAATTATGAAAAAGTGGAGTTCAGGCAAACCTTAGATGCCCTGCGTAAGAGCATCGTGGAAGAATTAACTGCAGATGATGCAGCTTTGCCCGGTGATGTGAAAGAAGCCTTTGAAGATGTCTTAAAACAAGCAATAAGAACCCGCATTCTGGACACAGGAAAACGATCTGATGGTAGAGATCTGACAAAAGTCCGTGATATCTGGTGTGAGATTGATACCAGCCCCCGGGCGCATGGTTCTGGTCTGTTCACCAGGGGTCAAACCCAGGTGATGACTTTGACCACCCTTGGTACACCGCGGGATGCCCAGATGATTGATAATCTCTCCCCGCAGGAAACCAAACGTTATATGCATCACTATAACTTTCCTCCCTTTTCAGTGGGAGAAGTCCGTTTCTTGCGAGGTACCTCTCGCCGGGAAGTCGGGCATGGCGCCCTGGCTGAACGGGCTCTGCTCCCAGTCATTCCTTCCGAGGAAGAATTTCCTTATACACTTCGTTTGGTATCGGAAGTGCTGTCCTCCAACGGTTCCTCATCCATGGCTTCTGTTTGCGGATCAACATTATCCTTAATGGACACCGGAGTTCCGATCAAAGCCCCTGTGGCTGGTGTGGCGATGGGTCTGGTAATGGAAGGAGACCGCTATGCAATCCTGACTGATATTCAGGGGTTGGAAGACCATATTGGAAATATGGATTTTAAAGTTGCTGGTACTGAAGCTGGCATTACTGCGCTGCAGATGGACATTAAACTGAAAGGATTATCCTCGCAGGTGATGTCAGAAGCACTGGCGCAGGCAAAGGAAGCCCGGTCATTTATTATGGGCGAAATGCTTAAGACAATTTCAGATCCCCGGCCTGATTTAAAACCCCATGTCCCCCGTATCCAGGCGATCCGGGTTCCTGTGGACAAGATTGGAGCTATTATCGGTCCAGGTGGTAAAACCATCCGTGATATTCAGGAAACGACAGGTGCCAGGATTGATATTAATGATGAAGGAATTGTTTTTATCTCATCGGATGATGGTGAAAGTGCCCGGATGGCAAAAGAGCGCATTGAAGGGCTTACTGCTACTCCTGAAATCGGTCGGATTTATACTGGTCGGGTTGTCGGCATTAAGACTTTTGGTGCTTTTGTTGAAATCCTGCCCGGTATTGACGGGCTGGTGCATATCTCCCAGCTGGAAACCAGCCACGTAAAAAGCGTCGAGGATGTGGTTGGCTTTGGTGATGAGATCACTGTGATGGTGACAGATATCAGCAAAGACGGAAAAATCCGCCTTTCCAGACAGGCAGTTCTGGAAGGTTGGTCACTGGAAGAAGCTCAACAGGCAGACCGAAAGAAGTAAATTGAAAAATTGCTTGATATAGAAAGATCCGGTGGAAATACCTGCCGGATCTTTTAAATATCTGGAGAAATGAATTCTTCTTTCGCCTAAGAATATGGGTTTGCTGGCACTTGTTTGTAAAGAGTAGTTATACGAAGGGGGAATGGGTACCAAAACAGATGTTTTATATAAAATATTTATTAAAAAGCGCAGCTTTGCTTTCCTGAACCGCATATTTTGTTTTAAATTTGGTAAAATTGGTGAGTGAAATTGTTGTTCTATTACTTTGAGAATAAGGAGTTAAGAGAATGAGCAAGAAAGAATTGGGAATAAAACCTTTAGGAGTACGAGTTGTTATTCAGCCCATCGAAGAAGAAAGCAGAACCGATAGTGGATTATATATCCCGGATACCGCAAAAGAAAAACCACAATCAGGGGTTGTCGTTGCTATAGGTGAGGGCAGCGAAGATATACCTATCACTGTCAAAGTTGGTGAGAAAGTTCTTTTCCCGAAATATACAGGTACTGAAATCAAATTAGGAAGTGATGAATATATCATCATGGACTTTGAAAAAGTGCTGGCGGTCTTAAAGTAAAACATTAAATGACTGAATCTTCACAGAATGTCCTTCAGTGTTTAATTATCGGATCCGGTCCGGCTGGTTTATCCGCCGCATTGTATACTGCCAGGGCAAACTTGAAACCGGTAGTCCTCTCTGGTATGGATCTGGGAGGACAGGTATCAAAAACTGACACGGTAGATAATTACCCTGGCTTTCCGGAAGGAATTGATGGACCAGAATTGGTTTCCTTGTTTCAAAAGCAAGCGGAACGCTTTGGTTCTGAAATCGTGTTTGACTCTGCTACCGAGGTAGACCTCTCGGAGCGACCATTTAAGGTCACAACCTACGGCGGAGAATATTTGGCAGAATCCCTGATCATCACAACCGGTGCTTCAATTCGGGAACTTGGTGTTCC
>JAUWEC010000022.1 GCA_030608465.1 Chloroflexota bacterium | reverse complement strand
GCGGAAGAATCTTATTGGAAGAAGAATGGGGGAAAATGGATTCTGCAAAAAAAGGATTCCGGAGCCGATAGCGGGGTTTATAAGAGGGGAATAGGGTTTGCCTGTGGACTTAAGAATATTGGATTTTCTGCGGGTTATCAGGAGAACGCCTGGGCAACGGTCGAGCTTCATGGTGCAGAGGAAATTGAAGAAGTGATTGTTCGCCATGCTGCTGCGGAAGTAGGGCAGGGTACCCATACCGCAATCATGCAGATGGCTGCTGATGCTGTTGGAGTGTCATTTGACAAAGTGCGCCTGATCAGCGCGGATACGGAAGAAACGCAAGATTCAGGAAGTGTATCTGCATCCAGGATGACATTCATGGCTGGGAACAGCGTTCGTGGAGCAGCAATCAGGGCCTTAGATAAGTGGAAAAATGAGGAAAGACCGGCAGTAGCAGCTTACCAGTACATTGCTCCGAAAACGACCAAATTTGATCCGGAAACCGGGGCATCTACACCTAACTTTGCCTACGGGTATGTTGCCCAAGCGGTTGATGTTGTGGTTGATACTGAAACTGGACAAATCACTGTTGAGAATATTGTCTCAACACATGATGTTGGCCGGGCAATTAACCCAGACCAGGTTGTCGGGCAAATTGAAGGGGGAGTTATTCAGGCTCTCGGATATGTCCTGACTGAGAACTTTATTCAAGAAGATGGTTTTGTCAAAACCGATAAACTCTCAACTTATTTAATCCCAACTGTTCATGATATACCTCAGTCTCTCAAATCAGTGGTGATGGAAAACCGCGATCCGAACGGTCCCTGGGGTGCCCTGGGAATGGCAGAAATGCCAATAATGTCGCTGGCTCCGGCGGTTACAGCGGCAGTGCACAATGCAATTGGAATCTGGTTTGACGATTTCCCATTGACCCCGGAACGTGTTTTACGGGGCTTGGGGAAGATCTAGAACTCACAGGTAGCATACACAAATGTCCTATTGTAATGGTAAGGCATTTAGACGATTCTTATACAAATCCTTCATCAAGAATAAGGGCACGCATTATAGATTAACATCAAAAAGGTTAAGAATCCTTTTACTGTCTCTGGTGATCTATCTACCGGCTGAAGTTTTAATTTGGTCCGGTTTGCTGCTTGATGAGGTATTTTATCCCACGTATCATGAAATTAAAATTAAGCAGCCTGTTTTTATCATCGGTAATCCGCGCAGCGGCACAACCTTTCTACAGCGATTATTAGCGAAGGACTCACACTCTTTTATCTGCATGAGGACCTGGGAGATTTTCGGCGCTCCATCAATCCTGATGAGAAAGATTTTTCACAGGGCAGCAAAAATTAGCAGGGCAATCGGAGTGCCAATTTCAAAAAGAATAAAGAGATTAGAACGACTCTGGCAGGAAAGCGACGTAATTCACAGGTTGGCGATTCGTGCTCCGGAAGAGGACGAGAACCTCTTTATACACATCTTTTCCACGATGAAAATCTGGTCTTTTGCTGCTATGATTGATGAAGTATATCCTTATATTTATCATGAGGATAAGATTAGCTTGGAAGATAAACAGCGGATAATGGATTTTTATGAAAGCTGCATCCAAAGGCATCTGTTCGACTATAGGGGAGCTGAAAAACACTACCTCTCAAAAAACCCAAACTTTTCACCCATGATTGATACACTGCTGACAAAATTTCCGGATGCGAAATTTATTTATCTGATTCGCAATCCTCTCGATGCAGTTCCTTCGCATATTAGCCTGAAAGAAAGAGAGTGGCAAATGCTAGGATCTCCCCTGGAGGAATATGCCTGCCGGGATTTTATTCTGGATGCGTCTGAGTATTGGTACACTTATCCTTTACAGAAACTCAAGGAACTCCCTGAGAATCAGGCAGTTGTAGTGAAATTTGATGATCTGGTTTCAAATGCTGAGGATACTGTTAAAAGGATATATAACCGTTTTGGATTTACGGTATCGCCTGGGTATCTTAAAATTCTGCAGCAGGAAACTATCCGGGCCAGGAATCATCAAAGTCAGCATGAATATTCACTGTCAGAGATGGGTGTCAACCGGGAGCAGCTGAGGGAACGGTTTAAAGATGTGATGTTGGAATTTGATTATCACTGATGAGGTTGAAATACAGAGTTTGGAGTTGAGATGAAGATAGCATTTACTTCGATATTTCGACCAGGCTTAGGGGGAGGAGCGGGCAGGGTTGCCCATGAATTAGCCAGTCATTTTGCCCAGGAACATGATGTGGTCATGATTTGTCCTGCAGAGCAAACCGGATATGAGAAAAGAGCAAAAGGTTTAAGTACATTTGGTATCCGCAGCGCTGGAGATGATGAGTTTCGCATGCCGGACCTGTCCGCCAGGACAGTTGGGGAAATCTTTGATTTCCTCGTTGATTATCAACCTGATATAGTCCATGCTCACGACCCTGCTCTCGTCGGGCTGATTGGGCAGGTTTGGGCCAGAATGAATTTAGTGCCCTTTGTGCATACTGCGCATATTTTACCCTCAAAAGCATTGGACTTTGGAACGGTAGAGGCAATAAATATCCGGTTATTGAAAAACTCTCTCAGTGAATCGGTCATACATAGTGTTTTGAATAATTTTTATTTAAACTGTGATGCATTAATCGCCCTTAATCAATCGGCTTTGGAATCCATCCGGGAATTTGGGTTCCATGGCTCTATCTTTGTGATTCCAAATGGAAGAGACTTAAAACATTACTCTCGTTGTAAAAACGCAGATAATACATTAGACCAGAAAATACTGGTTTTTATCGGGTTCTTGAACAAACGGAAGAACCAGGCTTATTTGCTGAAAACTCTCAAGGAACTCCCGGCGAACTATGTCCTGCAGTTGATTGGTAAACCTCTTACCCCCGAATATCTAAAAGAGCTGGAAGAGTACTGCCGCGAACACAGTCTAAAGAATGTTGAATTTGTAGGACAGATTGAACATGATCAAATCCCAGATTACCTGGAGGGGGCCCATGTTTTACCATCTGCTTCAAAAATGGAAGTCCAGAGTCTGGTTGTGATTGAAGCACTGGCATCCGGAACACCCGTTGTTGGATTATCAAATGAAACCATCGATGAATTGATTAATGATGAAGTTGGTGCCTGGCTGGCCAAGGATAAAGAACCGGTTGACTTTGCCAAGCAGATAGAACGAATCTGTAATTTGCCGGCTGATGAGTACCAGGTCATGTGCCAGACCGCTAGAAAACAGGTTGCTCATCTTGACTGGTCCAATATTGTTTATTCCACCGCTGAAGCATACCGGGAAATTCTTAATACTAAACCTACAAGATCTGAAGATGAAAGTGATATACTGACCAGCCTGGTTTCTTTTCTGACCATAGGAGATGTCAGAGATTATCTACTGAATGTGATAGAGGAAACCAGACGAAGCCCGGGAGCAGAATCAAGTCTGCTGCCGCGGGTGAAAGTTCCTTCATTTATCAAACAGTGGATACGAGTACCGTCTTCGACCTGGTTGATTTCCGGAGTTACCATTTTGGTCTCAATGTTTGGTTATCTATTTATGCAGGGACGGGGAAAAAAGAAAAAATAGGTAACTTTTACTGTCTTGGAAATACCCAGTATGACCTGATCCAGCTGGAATATTTGTTTTGGATCGGTCCGCAAATTTCATCCTGATATCCAGGGCTGCTGAAAGGAACCTGTTGTATAATAATGGCTTGGTGAGATTTTGCAGTAATAATAGGTCTACTTATACCATCGGAAAGATAGCTGAAGTTCTCAGCGGCAGGATTAAGGCAATATTTTATTGGGAGTGAATTATGGATGACTTTTTAACTCGAGGGTCTATTAAGGATCTTGATCCGAAATTGTATGAGTTGATTCGGATTGAGGAAGAACGGCAATACAGGAGACTAATTCTTATCCCCAGCGAGAGCATGACGCCAAAAGCGGTCAGAAAAGCTCTCGGATCTGGTTTTCATAATATCTATGCTGAGGGGTATTCATTTGATCTAACCGGGGGGTTATTTGAAGAAGAACTGTTTGATTACGATAAACTGCTGACTGAATATCGGCGTTACTCTGATGACCGATACTATAAGGGAGTTGAATATGCGGATATTCTGGAGGGACTCGCCGGACAGCGGGCAGCCCAGGCTTTCGCAGCAAATGGAAAAACAGCCCTTGATATTTATGTAAATGTCCAACCGCTTTCAGGCGGACCTGCCAACAACGCGGTTTATCATGGATTGGTCAAGCTTGGGGATACAGTGATGGGGATGAATCTGCTGCACGGAGGTCATTTATCACACGGTTCCCGGGTAAACCGCTCCGGAGAATTTTATAACATTATTTCTTACTCTGTGAACCCCGAGACAGAAATGATTGACTATGATGACGTTGAAAGGCTTGCTCTCCAGCACAAACCCAAAATGATCATTGCCGGGGTTTCCTCTTATTCCTGGCAGTTGGATTGGGCTCGTTTCCGGGAGATTGCAGACAAAGTAGGAGCATATCTGTTAGCAGATATTTCCCATGTCGCAGGATTGGTCATCGCTGGCGAATATCCCTCCCCAATCGGGCATGCCCACATTATTTCCTCTACTACTCATAAGACTCTGCTCGGTCCCCGAGGAGCAATCCTGATGAGTACTGAACTGGATATTATCAAAGCCATTGACCGGGCTGTTTTCCCTGGAGAGCAGGGCGGCCCGCATGTTAATGTCTTTGGGGCGATGGCAATCGCCTTTAAACTAGCGCGTACAGATAAATTCAAAGAGTTGATGAAACAAATAGTTACGAATTGTAAAGTTCTAAACGATCGCTTGGAAGAACGTGGATTTAAAATACCATTCGGTGGAACTAATACACATCTGACTAATATAGATACAAAGTCCGTTAGAGGTAAAGATGATGCCTGGTTGAGCGGAGACTTGGCTGCCAGAATACTGGATGTTACTGGTATCGTCACCAATCGCAATACAATTCCAGGTGACCTGTCTGCTCTGAATCCATCAGGTGTGAGGTTGGGTACTCCCTGGATTTCCCAGAGGGGATTTAAGGAAGAAGAGACCAAAGTGCTGGCGGATATCATCGCTGATATTTTGTTCTCTTGTGAGCCATATTATCAGGGTAAGGCTTTACGTGCAAAAGTTGATTTTAAAATCCTGGAGGACGCTAAACTTAAAATCCGGGATCTCGCGGAAAGCGCCGGGATCGATTACAAACCCGCAAAACATGGATATCCCCATTTTTATTATCTGGATGATGAGGTAGACAAAGGAAAGATAACTTCTTCATATATTATCAGTGGAGAAAAATCGAGAGAATTCTTGGATTACATAGTCAGCAGCGATATAGAAACGCTCGAGTGCGGAATGAATCAACCGGCGATTCTATACACGTCAGAAGGAAATATTCCTGCCATGATTACCTGTGATGAAATGCAGAGTTTCCACCTCACAGTGCCTGCAGAAAAATCAGGATTAGTTTTGACCTGGCTCCGGGCTGTCTCGGATGGTTATGTACGGGTAGATGAGGATATTTTGAGAAAAATCCCCGGACCGGTCATCGTCCGCGAATCCGACAGGAAGTATGACTCCCTCGTAGAGGGTGATCCCTATGGCAGAGATAAACCTTTTTACCTGGGTATGGGGGAGGGTGAGGGGGAAGCCTTACCCGATTTTGTCTGGGATGAACCGGATGATCCGCCAATTAGGAAAACAGCGCTATATGATCTGCATGTGGAACTGGGCGCCCGGATGGTCCCGTTTGCCGGTTGGGAAATGCCGGTTCGCTATGATTCTGTTCTGGAAGAGCATAATGCAGTCCGCGAAAATGCGGGATTGTTTGATGTCACCCATATGGGTGTTTTCCAGGTAGAAGGACCGGATGCTATGGCATTTTTAGACTGTGTTGTGGCAAACGGTATTTCGGCTCTTAAAGTTGGCGAATCTGCTTATACCCATTTTCTGGACCCTGATGCGAATGTCCTTGATGACACGCTGATCTATCGCCGGAGAGACCTGGAATACATGATCGTTGTCAACGCTTCCAATGATGCTAAAGTATGGAAATGGCTCAATGAGGTCCGGGAAGGTTCTGTTAAGGTGGATAACCATCGCCCCTGGGCAAAAGTTTATGGAAGAGGAGCTATCTTACGAAACCTGCGGGATCCAAACGAAGGCAGTGAGCAGTTGGTTGACCTGGCTTTGCAGGGTCCCAGTTCAAAGGATATCTTGTTAGCTTTAGGATTTAACGCAGATGATGCGCGCAAGATAAATCATCTAAGATGGGCAGAACTGTGTGAAGTTACAAGCGGAGAATATGATCTGGTCGTCTCCCGAACCGGTTATACCGGGGAACGAAAGGCATTTGAAATCTTTGTCCACCCAGACAAAGTAGAGTCATTGTTTAAAAAACTTTTGCAGGTAGGCAAATCCTTTGGGCTTAAACCCTGCGGATTAGGTGCCCGGGATTCTCTCCGGACAGAAGCCGGACTGCCCCTGTATGGACATGAAATGGCAGGAAAATTGAATATCGGTGTTGGAGGAGCAGGTTTCGCTTCCTATGTAAAAATCAATAAACCCTGGTTCATTGGTAGAGAAGCATACCTGGCGCAGGAAAGGCAGAGAGAGAATGTCATTGCCCGTTTCCGGTTCAGTGAAAAACGGGTCCGAAAAGCTCATTTTGAAGATCCGGTAATGGACGAGCAGGGACGGGTGATAGGTAAAGTTACCAGCTGCGCAAATGATAGTGAAGGATATTTTCTTGGTCAGGCATTCGTTAATAAACGCTATGCCAAAAAAGGAACCTTGCTGTACATCTATCAGGATGTGTCAAAGAGAAAGGGAACAGGTCTTTCTGATTTAAGTTATGGTCAGCGGGTCGCCTTGCCGGATACGGCTACTATTTTACGACGATTTCCGCGGCTGTAAGAATTAGATAAAATTCTGAACAAATGAAAATGGGCTGTGCTCCCTCCCTCCAAACACGCTATAGCAGGAGCGCCATCTCCTGCGATTTCGTACCCGGGAGAGCTGGCCCTTTGATACGTTTTCGCTCTGCTCAAACTACTCAGGACAGGCTCCTTCCCTCCAAGCACGGAAAAGCGGGAGCCCTTCGACAAGACCTGCGACCTGTGTTCAAGAAGCCTTGTTCATTTAATGTCCAGACAAGCCCTTCGATTTCACTCCCTTCGATAAACTCACTTCGTCTTCGCTACGCTTCGCTCAGTACAGGCAGGACAAGCAGGACAGGCCCTTCGGTACGACCTTCGGTCTACTCAGGACAGGCATCCTGAGTAGCGCGACAGAGGAGCGCGTATCGAAGGGAGCCGGCTCAAAAACACATTACTTCCTAAATGCAGGCTTTTTCGCCAGGTACTTAACCAGATCCCAATTCCCTTCAATCAGGGCTTTTTTCTTTGCTCTAGACCACCCCTTGATCTGCTGTTCAGCTAGATAAGCATCTTCTTTTGAGGGCATATACTGACAGAAAACCAGCTTCACAGGAAGTCTGCCTTTTGTCAAGCTCAAACAGGAGAGACGGGGAATGACGTTTATGTGCTAACGTTTAAACATTTCATCATTGAACACGGAATTTAACCTCAACAACATCAAAGTAAAGAGATTAAAATCGCAACTTAGGACTTTATCCGGAACTCAATACTGAATACACTGACAATCAGTATTACCTAATGTATTCTATTGTTCCCATAGATTAAAATCTTTCAAAATTGATTGCCCGATAAACTCGCGCAGGAGGGAGTTATCCGGGATCATATTAATGTCCAGAGGGAGGAACCATTCCAGGAAGGCAAGCAATCTTTTGACTTCGATCCTTGCCCGGGTACTGTGGGGGACCTGCCTGAGAATCGGTTCAGCTAAGGATTTGAGGGCAGCCATTTCATACACCAGGGCAGAGTTGAACATGGCATCTGCGTTATCCTGGAAGGGGAAAATATTCTGTTTCTCACCCCGCCGGACAGATTCCCAGCGATTGATTGTTTCCAAGGCGGAATATCCCCGTTCACGTGCGTCCCGGACTATTCTGCGGATCAACCGGGTGTCAGTCGTTGAGACACGATTATGGCGGTCGAGGTTCAACTGTGTCAGGGCAGAAATATAGATCCGGTACGCGCTGGCTTGTGGAAAATTTGGAAGTAAATCCGGGTTTAATCCGTGGATACCTTCTAGAATGATAATCTGACCCGGACGCAGCTGAACCGTATCCCCTTCGCTGCTTTCCCCGGATTGAAAATCATAAGTAGGCATCTGGACAGCATCTCCGGCGATCAGCCGCTGAAGATCCCGGGATAACCGCTTCCGGTTAACCGCATCCAGGGCTTCGAAATCCCACTCGCCAAGTTTATCTTTTGGCGTGTTCTCTCTATTCACAAAGTATTTGTCCATTTCCAGCGGAAAGGGAGAAATCCCCCTTGCCAGAAGCTGGATTGTAAGCCGTTTAGAAAAAGTTGTTTTTCCTGAAGATGATGGACCTGCAATCAAGATGACGCTAATATTTTCAGACCGCTGCTCTATTTGGGCTGCTATCTCGGTAATACGCTGTTCATGAAGTGCTTCAGAGACCAGGATCAGTTTCCGGATCTGGCCCTGGGCAATAGAGTCGTTTAAAGCGCCCACGTTGTCGATTCCCAGACGGTGCAGCCATCCACCATAACGTTGAAAAACGTTCATCAGGGTGTAGTACTTGGGAACCGGCTGGAGAACTGTCGGATCCTTGCGGCGTGGAAAACGGAGGATAAATCCGTCGTCCATCAAAATCAAATCAAACCATTTTAAGTAGCTGGTTGATGGAACCATGTATCCGTGATGGTAATCGAGTTGTTCTCCTAACTTGTATAAAGTCAGATAATCCTTCTTCCTATAGGTAAGCAGGCGGACTTTACCCTTATATCCCCTCTTCTCAAAATATTCTATTGCTTCCTGAAGGGAGATCTTTAATCTTTCAAATCGGATGTCTTCTTTGACCAACTGACGCATACGTTTTTCAAGCTGGGTCAGTTCTTCTGCAGTGAGAGGTGATCTTCTGTATACCTGGCAGAAATAACCCCCAGAAGTAACAGAATGATCGATGGTCAGGATGGCATCTTGGTAAATGTCGTGAAAAGCGCGCTCGAGTAAAAAAGTTAATGAGCGCCGGTAAAATCGCATCCCATCTGAATCTTTCATTGTGATTGGATGAACTTCAACATCCATCGTAACAGTGTAGGATAGTTCAGTTAATTTGCCATTTACTATCGCGCCCATAATCGGAGGCAAATCTTTTTCACCCAGGATAGAAAAACAATCTTCCAGTGTACTGCCTCTGGGACCTGAAATTACCTCTCCGTTGGAGAGATGAATTTCTACTTCTTTCCGGGGTGATACAAATTTAATATCCTGTTCGCTGCTCATAATATCCAACCTGAATCTAAATATTTCACTCTGGTACTATTCTATCATCTCAGATTGGATACTCAGCAGCCTGAACATGACAATTTTGAAAAACACACTGCAGATCAAAAAAAGCCCTGCACTTGAAGGCAGGGCTTTATTTTGATGCGCAGAAGATTATGAAGATCAGTAATCTTCCGGAAGTTGAGTCTTTAGGATCAATTCTTTAGCTGCTTTGACTTCATCCAGGCGGCCAAATGGCGCCTTGGTCGGGGCATTATGGAGGATGTCTGGATTATTTTTTGCCTCATCAGCTATTTGCAACAAAGTATCTGCAAATGCATCCAGGGTTTCTTTGGTTTCGGTTTCTGTGGGTTCAATCATCAGTGCTTCAGGAACAATCAGCGGGAAGTAGTTTGTGGGAGGATGGAATCCAAAATCAATCAAGCGTTTTGAGATATCCAGGGCCCGTATACCAGGGGCATCTTCCCATCTCCCTTCAGTAACAAATTCATGCATACACATCCGCTCATAGGGGATGTGATAGATATCTTTGACCCGCGCCTGAATGTAATTCGCATTCAGGACTGCATGGGTTGCCACATCCTTGAGTCCGTTTTTACCCAGGATGAGCAGATAGGTAAATGCTCTGACAATGATGCTGAAGTGACCATGGAAGGATTTCACCCTACCAATGGTCTGTTCTGGATTTATCAGATCGTAGAATGCGGGATTGTCTTCATCACCTTCGGATGTCATGACCACCAAGGGCGCTGGCAGGAAATCCGCTAATTCTTTTGTTACGCCAACCGGACCAGAACCTGGTCCGCCTCCGCCGTGGGGAGTTGAAAAGGTTTTATGCAGGTTAAAATGCATTACATCAATACCCATATCTGCCGGTTTGTAAATTCCCAGCAGGGCATTCATGTTCGCTCCGTCACCATACACCAGACCGCCGGATTCGTGAACAAGCTGGCAGGCTTCAATAATATTTTCATCGAAGAGGCCCAAGGTATTGGGATTAGTGATCATTATCCCTGCAAGCGTATCGTCACATTCGGCTTTTAAAACGTCCAGGTCGACATTTCCCCTGTCATTTGATGGCAGTTCAACCATTTTCATCCCGCTCATAGCTGAGGAGGCGGGATTGGTGCCGTGGGCAGAATCCGGAACAAGCATCTTGGTCCGTTTTGTATCTCCCCGGGATCGGTGATAGGCCCTGATAATCAGTACGCCGGTCAATTCACCATGGGCGCCGGCAGCTGGCTGGAGAGATACAGCGTCAAATCCGCTGATTTCTGACAGCCATTGTTGGGTTTCATGCATCAATCCCAATGCACCCTGGACCGTTTCAACCGGTTGAAGGGGATGAATTTGACTGAATCCAGGAAGACGGGCAGTCTCTTCATTAATTTTAGGATTGTATTTCATAGTGCAGGAACCCAGAGGGTAAAACCCTGTATCAACAGCGTGATTCAATTGTGAAATATTGGTAAAGTGCCTGATGACTTCGTTTTCAGGTACCTCTGGAAGCGGTAGTTCTTCCCGTAAAAAATCTTTGGGCAATTCAGCCAAAGGAACATCAGGCGCCGGGAAGCGGATTCCTTTACGATTGGGTTTGGATAATTCAAAAATGGTGGGTTCAGTCATGAGTTTCCTCCTCCAGTACCTCAACCATGAAGTCAATTTCTGACCTGGAATTCATTTCAGTGACCGCTACAAGCAGTTCATGAGTCAAGTCGGGATAATCCTGACTCAGATCGTATCCCCCGAGGATATCATGAGCCAGCAGGAGCTGATTGATTTCTGCTGCTGGGAGAGGGCAGTGGACCACAAATTCATTAAAGAACGGTTGAACAGGATTGACCATAAATCCCGGTACAGTACTGATACGTTCGGCTGCATAGTGGGCTTTGTGGTAATTCAGGTTAGCCAATTCCTGCAGGCCATTTTTCCCCAGCAAACTGAGATAAACCGTAGAAGCCAGGGTGATTAATCCCTGGTTGGTGCAGATATTTGAGGTTGCCTGTTCTCGCCGGATATGTTGCTCCCGGGTGTTCAGGGTCAAGACATAACCACGTTTTCCTTGGGTATCAACAGTTTCTCCAGCAAGACGGCCGGCCATTTTTCGGACATACTGGTTTTTTGTGGCAAATAAACCGAGATAAGGTCCGCCAAAAGCCATCGGAATTCCCAGGGCTTGACCTTCTCCAGTGACAATATCTGCGTCAAATTCACTCGGTGGTTTAATCAATCCCAATGAGATGGGATTAACATGCACTGAAAAGAGAGCCTTATTTGCATGGGCAGCTTCAGAAAGTTTTGTCAGATCAAAGATCCTTCCGAAGAAATCCGGATATTGGACAAGCACCAGTGCGGTCTGATCATCGATTAGCGGAATCAGTTCGTCCGGACCGTCTTCAGATTTCAAGTTTTCCCCGACTATTTCCAGGTTCATGCCCTTCATATAAGTATGGATAGTATCTCGATATTGGGGATGAACTGTGGGAGAGAGGACTATTTTTTTGCGGCGGCCCCTGAAGTTATGATATGCCATGTTGACAGCTTCTGCCACAGCAGTGGCGCCGTCATAATGTGAAGCGTTAGCGACATCCATTCCTGTCAGGGCAGCGATTAAACTCTGGTATTCGAAAATTGCTTGCAGCGTGCCCTGGGAGATTTCAGGTTGGTAGGGTGTATAGGCAGTGTAAAACTCACTGCGCCGCAGTATTGAATCGACTGCAGCCGGTATATAGTGGTTATATGCTCCTGCTCCGAGGAAGGAAACTAATTCCTGGGGTGTTTCATTTGCCGTTGAAATATATTGCAGTTCATCCAGAGCTTCCATTTCGGTGATGCCGCCAGGTAAGGCTAACTCCGGGAATTTTCCCTCATCAGGCAGGGACTGGAATAAATCTTCCATCTTATCCACCCCGATTGTTTTGAGCATAGCCTCTCTGTCAGCCTGGGTATGTGATGTATACATATCAGGTCCTTTTCATACAATAAATAGAAACAACATCATCTGTTAAGCGATAGGTTTGGTAATTTTCAGCCTCCGGGAAAAATTAATGGTCTCTTTCCAGGTTTTTGTATGCTTCTGCGTCCATGAGGCTGTCCAGCTCGCCAGGGTCGGATATCTTGATTTTAATCAACCAGGCTTTTCCAAACGGGTCCTCGTTGATCAATTCCGGAGAATCCACTAGCGCTTCATTGATGGCCAAGATTTCTCCACCAACCGGCAGGTAGATATCTGCAGCAGCCTTAACGGATTCCACTACGGCACAGGTTTCCCCCTGTCCTAGTTTATCTCCCTCGAATACGACGATTTCAACAAATACAACATCAGAAAGCTGGTCCTGGGCGTAGTCTGTGATTCCCATAGTGGCTACCTCATCTTCAACACGGATCCACTCATCATTTTTTGAGTATTTCAAATCGGCTGGTGCTTTCATGTTTTGCTCCTTTGTCCAAAAATTATAATCAGGGTACCTGAATTAATTAAAAAACACACGCAAAGGGATCGGCGTGTGCCTCTGTCTTGGGACCTGAGAGATTTTAGCTCCTTCGGTGTCCGAGGACTCTCCAGAGGGTCTGAAGTGCAAGGTCCGTTTACCTGAGAGTTTCATCTACTGCATGCCTGTTTTGACAGCAGACTTGCCCCTTCGGTGCCCAAATATGGGACTCTCCCCTGCATTTGATTAATTAAGTTGGGATCATTATACCAAAAGTTTTCTAGATTGCGACAAATCTAACCGCCCCGTCAGATATTAACCGGGAGGTTCAACAATCAACCGTATTGAACTATTCGTTTTCGGGAAGGGCGAGTTCTTCAGTTTTATGCCGGCGGACAAGGTTTTTTACGTGGGCCATCAAGGTGTAGGATGAGACAGGTTTGACGAGATAATCATCTGCGCCGAGATCTAATGTTTTTGTGATAATTTCAGATGACTCGATTGCTGATATAATTAAAATTGGCGTTCTGGTCATTTCCCTGATTGCTTGACACAGCTGCCATCCGTCCATTTCTGGCATAAGTAAATCGAGAATGATAAGGTCAAGCATGACCCGCTGGACAATATCCAGACTTTCTTTGCTGGAGTTTGAAGTTAAAACATGATAATCCTTTGACATTAGCAACTTTTTAAATACTGCTGCAGTAGAGGGATCATTATCGATCACCAAAATCGTTGGGGTATTGTATGGGTTAGGGTTCATCATAAGTGGTTGTATTACAACATAAATTCATATAGAAGTAAACAGAAATGACTTTACAACCAGCTAACAAAAAGTAAAATTCAGATATTTTCAGCGGTCAGTCACTACAATCCGGGCTTCAGAGCAGTTTTGATTTGAAATCAACCTGAAAATCATCAATAGCGTTATAATACACGCAAGAATATGAAGGCAGCATCATCATACCTTTATATTTTCAACCAAAAACAGAAATTACAGGTTTTTCCATAAATTATGGGAGATCGCACACTTTCAGGGAAAGCGTTTATCAATACGCTATTCGAGCTAAGCAGTTTGGTCTTACAAGCAGATAATGTATCTGAGGTAATACCAACTCTGATTGACCTCTCTAGAAAACTAGTTATTTTTGATAATTTTGTGATTTACCTGGAAGAAAATGGTGAAATGCGCCCATCTTACGCCAGAGCTGTTGGCAGGGGACGTTCTAAGGAAGCTGATGTTGCCTGGGGGGAAAATTTCATTGAAAGAATTCTTGAAGATGACCGATTAATTGTGCATCAGGATCTTATAAAAGGTCCTGAAGATGACCGATTAAAAACACCATTCTACATTGGCATCCCATTAAGACATGGGAAAAACTGTGTTGGAGCTCTGGTTATGATCCGGTTTGGAGGTCCTGAGTATTCCGATCGGGATCGCCAATCTTTCCAGTTTATAGCTGATCACATTGCTCAACTTCTTGAGCGGGATGTTTTAGTCAGAACGATAGATAAAATTGAAGGCAATCAAAGAATGTGGAAAATGCAGGAAAACTTTGTTGCCACAGTTTCTCACGATCTCAGGACTCCACTGGGATTTATTAAGGGGTATACAACAACCTTGCTGCGGGAAGACACCGATTGGGATGTGCCTACTTTTCGGGAATTCCTGGGTATTATTGATGATGAGGCAGATCGTTTGCAGGAATTGATCGATAATTTGCTCGATTCCTCCCGGCTCCAATCTGGTACTCTGCAAATGAACTTACAAACTTTGCAGTTGGATGTGGTGCTGCGGGATATGATCCAGCGCTCACAATTGAGAGATATTGATGTAACCATCGATCTGGAGATTGAAAATCAGGGAGTGATGGTCAAAGCCGATCCAACGCGTTTGGGTCAGGTATTTGATAATCTAATTAATAATGCTTCAAAATATGCACCGGGCTCGAGAGTAGTCGTGAAACTGGTGAAAGATGAAGATAATGCAATTATTGAAGTAATCGATGATGGACCGGGAATCGATGGAGATCATCTTGAAAAAATATTCCAGAGGTTCTATCGGGTTCCGGAAACCCGGATGTCTGTACGCGGCAGCGGATTGGGTTTATATATTTGCCGTCAAATAATCCTAGCACACAACGGGAAGATTTCCGCAAAATCGGAGAACGGAAATGGGGCTGCATTTCATATCACTATGCCTCTTCTTCAAGATGAAGAGGCTGAATGATTAAGAGAGGAGATGGATAGAAATGGAAAAAGGAACCATTCTAATTGTAGATGACGAGCCCAGATACATTCAATTAATCGCCGCCAACCTGGTTGTTGATGGATTTTCAGTCGTCGATGCCCTCGACGGGGAAAAAGCGGTTGAAATTGTATCTGAAGAGGATATTGATCTGGTGTTGCTGGATGTGATGATGCCGAAATTGGATGGATTTGAAACCTGCCGGCGCATCAGAGGTTTTTCCCAGGTGCCGATAATCATGGTGACTGCAAAAGGTGATGAGAGCGACCGGGTTCAGGGTTTAAACGTTGGAGCTGATGACTATATTGTGAAGCCATTTTCCGCTTCGGAATTATTAGCGCGAGTCCGCGCTGTGCTGCGGCGGTCTATGTTCTCCCGGGATGTCTCACAACCGGTTATCTTCAACCACGGAGATCTGAAAATCGACTTCGCCCGGGCAGAGGTTTTTCTTCAAGACGAAAAAATCCTGCTGTCAGCTACTGAATACCGTTTACTTCTGCAATTTTCTCATAATAAAGGCCGAATTTTAACCACGGAAGAATTATTGTCTTCTGTCTGGGGCGATGGGTATAAGAATGATAAAGAAATCCTCTGGGTAACAATCTCCCGCTTAAGAAGCAAGCTGGAACAGGATCCGAGCAAACCGGTACACATTGTCACCCGAACAGGAATGGGATACACCATGCCAAATTTGACCGAGTAATCTGCTCTCCGGAGCTGCCCGGACAATATTTAAAGACTGGTTTTCAATTGATATTTAGATTATTGGGGATTGATCAGGACCATCAAGATAGTAAAAATTAATCACGAGTTCACTGCTCGTACTTAAACTGGGATCACCTCCCCATTGGATTTGAGTTGTTATTTGAATCCTAGGAGGAAATTGAAATATGGATTACCAACTAGCAATCAATATTTTGTCAAAAAAAATGGGTATCCTGCTCAAGACCGCCAGGACCCAGAGAGGGGAATCGAAAAAAGCATGCGGAGAAGTAATCGGTACTACGTCCCGTGCAATTAGCAAATATGAAGCAGGAGAAAAATCTCCTTCCCTGCCTGAATTGGAAGTCCTGGCTTATTATCTGGATGTTACCTTAGACCGTTTTTGGGAAGATATATCGCCAGCTGGCCAGGACAAGATGGAAGCATTAAAGAATCTGGAACAGAGGATGGAACTTCGGAATTTAAAAATTGGCGCATCTTTACGGAAATTCCGTCAGGAGTCAAAGTTAAGTATGAAGGAAGTCTCAGAAAAAATTGGCCTGACCACTTACCGGCTTAAATCGTATGAGAAGGGCAAATTTGCTGTCCCTGTTGCTGAGTTGAACGCATTACTGCGGTTATACGATCAGGAATTGAGTGATCTGGTTGTAGATACCGGTCCGATAGCTGACTGGGATCACAAAAAGAAAGCCGGAGCTGCATTTGTAGAACTTCCCCAAGAAATACAGGAATTTGTTCTAAAACCCGTCAACCGTCCCTATCTGGAAATTGCTCAAAAACTCAGTCAAATGTCCGTTGAACGGATGAGGGATGTTGCTGAGGGACTTCTGGATATTACGCTTTAACCCCCCTAATAATTAAAAATGATTGATCAAAATCGCGGTGAAGCAAGCCAACAAGAAGAAGAGGGGAAAAAACTATACAGCGCAGGAAAATTTCAGCAGGCATCGACCGTCTTTTCTCAAGCAGCGGAACTCTATTTAAATCAGGAACAGGAACAGCTGGCAGCAGAAATGAGAAACAATCAATGTGTGGCTTTGCTGCAAGCCAAACAGCCCCGGGAAGCACTGGCTGCTGTTCAAGGAACCGAGTTAATCTTTAAAGAGGCAGGGGATAAACTAAAACAGGCTATGGCCCTTGCTAATGAGGCCACAGCTTTAAAGGGCCTTGGCCAAAATTCTGAAGCTATCGAACAATTCACCCTGGCAGCTGATTTGTTTACCCAGCTGAATGAGACAGTTATGCACCTTGAAGTGATGCAGTCGATTTCTGCTCTGAAACTTAAATCCCGCAACATAATAGGAGCATTGTTTTCTATGCAGGATGGCCTGGAGCAGGTAGAAAAACCCACATTACGACAGAAACTACTGATCAAGCTGCTCAAGATTCCCCAAAACCTGATAGAGAAATAAAGAGCACCGATCCACGAAATCTGAATCCAGCGGGAAATAACCGTCGGTGATTGGTGGAACCTTGCTGGCATCGTCACAAGAATTGGATAATTTTGAGATAAGGAAAATTATGATTCTGAATGATCAGGATCTGGTTGTTCGAGAAGCGGATCAAAAGGATCGGGGGCAGATTACGAAATTGCTCCAGAAGGGATCCTTTACCCACCGGCACCTGAGCTGGCTTCCCCCCCTGGATTGGTTGGGAAATCAACCGTACCTGGTGCTGGAGGAAAAATTAAGAATAATTGCTGCTTTAGCTTGCCCGCCTGATGAAGATGGAGGTACCTGGTTGCGTTTGTTTGCAGTCTCTCCCGGCCTGTCAATTCAACGAGCTTGGAGAGCGCTCTGGCCTCCTGCCCTGGGATGGCTGCAGGATAATTCCGCAGTACAACAGGTAAATGCCCTGGTAGTGCAGGATAAAATGCTGAACTTGCTGCCCCAATCCGGATTTCAGGAGGGATATCGAGTGGTGGTTTTAGTCTGGGATAGTACACAAGCCTGTTGGCCGGACCAAAAGGATAACATTTTAATCAGGGGTATGCTGAGAGATGATTTCCTGTGGATTTATGAAATTGATCAAGGGTCTTTTGAACCGATTTGGCGCAATAGCCTGAATCTAATTGAAGTTGCCTTTCAGGAAGCATCCTCTGCATCTGTCGCAATATTAAATAATCGACTGGTCGGCTACCAAATCAGCACAATTACTCCGCAGGGAGGACATCTGGCGCGCCTCGCGGTAGATTCTGAATATCAAAAACTGGGAATAGGAACTGCCTTGGTTGAGGATTCATTGGATCATTTTCAGCGTCAGGGAATTGTCCAGGTCACGGTGAATACTCAGGCCAGGAATCATACATCCCTTGAGCTATACAAAAAATTTGGATTTGAGCTGCTGGATGAGGTTTATCCGGTTTTTCAATATACTCTGGACCGCTGACCTAACCCGGGAGAATGAGCGGTGGAATTTGAATACCTGGAAGCAATTAAATTAAGGACAATAAATAAACGATCAGCGGGCTGATAACCAGGCTAGGCAAGAAGTTACCAACCCGGATGTGTTTAATCTCCAATAAACTGCTGATGGCCAATCCAATTAACAACAATCCACCGGTTGCCGTCATTTCGGCGATCATCACTGGTGACATAATTCCCTGCAGTTGGACTGCGAGCAAACTAAAGCCACCCTGGTAAAGAAAAACGATGGGTGCTGAAAAGAGCACACCTACTCCCAGCGTGGAGGATAGGGCAAATGCTGCAAAACCATCCATTACGGATTTGATTGCCAGCAATTGGTAATCTCCGATTAGGCCGTCCTGTATAGCGCCTAAGATGGCCATGGGCCCGATACAGAACAATACTGAGCTGGTAATAAAACCGCGCACGAAGGAACTTCCGGAAGATGGGGAAGTTGATTTTCCGTTAAATATTTTCTCCAGGCGGATCCCCAATTTATTAAGACGGCTTTCAATTTGCAAATATTCTCCCAATAACCCACCGATAAGAAGACCGCCCAGGACGATTAGGGAATTGTTGGTTTCGAGGAACATTTTTACCGAAATTCCAATAGTAAACAGACCTAACCCGATAATGATGGTTTCCCGCGATTTTTCAGACAGCAGCTGCCCAAAACGGAGACCCAACAGCCCTCCAATGAGGATAGCTGCTGTATTCAGGATTGTGCCAGTCATGAATTATTGCCAACCCGGGAAAGTTGATTATTGAAAGTGTAAAGCTCGAGGACAAAACATAAAGAGGAAAGCCGGTTGAGGTAGGGCAGGATCATCTCTGAAACTAAATAACCATCCTGATGCAGCTGAATTACCCTTCTTTCAGCCCGGCGGACAATTGTGCGTGCCAACCCAAAAGCTGCAGAGGGTACAGACTCACCCGGCAGAATAAACCCTGGGGGTGGTTCGATAACACTTCCATATTGTTTAATCATTTCTTCCAGCCACAGCACCCGAGATTTCTGAAGATCAGGAAACTTATCTGGATTCGGTTTTACGAGTACCAGGAGGGTCATAATTTGGTTTAAATCTTCCTGCACGTTTTTCACAAGCTGGTTTAGATCAGGATTATCTGACTGCGCTCTGGCTAAACCTAAGGCTGCGGAGGCTTCATCCACCGCCCCGACTGCTTGAATCCGGGGGTGATTTTTTGGAACCCGTTCTTCACCCAGCAGCCCGGTTGTGCCGTCATCTCCCTCGGATGTGTAGAATTTTTTCATGTTTGGATTATACCTTATCAGTATTGGTGATTAGTAGGGATGAGGAGCAGGCAAAATAAAAGGGAGCGTGTTTCTGGAAAATGGAATAATGATAGTGTATTTCTCATTTCTTATGTTAAGACTGAGAAAGTATAATTCATCGATCAGGCAAACAAGTAAAACTTGGGATGCAAAATTCAACGGCAGATGGCTTTGTCTTGATAAAGAACTCATTTATACTAGTCTTAAGAGCCTGGTATTCCTGATGTAATTTTACAGATTGATAGTATGCTAAAATATAGACGAGGATTATTGAAAAGAATCAAATTTTATTTCTGAGTGAGGAAAAAATGCAGATCCGATGTTACAGCTGTAAAATACCGATTACTATCAGCCGCCTAAATGTCAATCAAGCGTTAAATATTGTGCATGAAGATGACTTGGTCCATTTTGACTTCCGCTGTCCAAAATGCAAAAAAGCGAACCGTGTATCAAAAGAACAACTTCTGCATGCAGCTCCCGGTTGGGAATATCAATCCCCGAATGGTGAGAATAAGAAGAATTCTAAAGAATAAGTTTAACGATGAATGTTAAGGTTTAACGTTTAAGGTTTAATGTTTAAGGTTAATGGTCACTAAGCTATTTTTTCTGTTATTCAGGGGGTTTGTATGGGAACGATTACAAGATTTGAAGAAATTGAAGCATGGAAAATCACTAGGTGACCAGGAGACTAGGTGACTATGAGACTGGGTGACATTGAGAAAGGGGACTAGGTAACTGGGTGAATTTGAGACGGGGGGACTTTGAGATTTGGTGACTGGGGGAAATGAAAGATGGCTGGAAAAATTAAGAAGCACTATGATTTAGAAGTTTATTCCTTGGCTTTTGATGCTGCTACCCGAATTTTTCAAATTTCTAAACGCTTTCCAAATGCAGAGAGATATTCCTTAACTGATCAAATACGGCGTTCGTCCAGATCTGTTTGTGCAAATATTGCTGAAGCTTGGAGGAAACGTAGATATCCGGCTGCTTTTGTTAGTAAGCTCAATGACGCGGAAGCAGAAGCTTCGGAGACCCAGGTTTGGCTGGATTTTTGTTTGAAATGTGAATACCTGGATAAGTCCTCTGTAAAAGAATTGGTTCTAACCTATGATTACATTATCGGAAAACTCGTAATTATGATCCGTTCACCAGAAAAGTGGACAATTTAATTCTGTAATGTCTAGGATCCGGTAGAGAACATTTTAGTATCAATATAAAACTACCCCTTCTCGCTACTTCATCTCTCCCTCTCGTTCTCTCAAACTGCCCCGAGTATCCAACTCACCCGATCTCCCCTTCACCTGGTCACTAAATCCCCCCGTCACCCCCTCTCCAAGTCACCTTCAACGGGAAGATCTGCTGTACA
>JAUWEC010000095.1 GCA_030608465.1 Chloroflexota bacterium | reverse complement strand
TTATCAGTGGGGTGGTGGTCGCTTACCTGGGATTATCTCCCAGAACCTGATGAGCCAGAAATCCACGGATTCCGTATTTATCTCAACGGCGCCTACCAATGGCGTGTACCTGCAGAAGATAGGGAAGCCTATTTGCCTTTTGAATGGTTTAATCCGCCCTGCGGAACTGATTATTCATTCACGGTGACCGCCTATTACCTGGCTGAAGATGGTGCAGATTATGAATCTAGGCCCGCTTATCCTCCAGTAGTAACCTCCTCAGGGGAAATCGGGGATGAGGGATGCGATAGGACAATCCGGGTGAATTTCAAAACACTCACCATCGGAAGTTTAAGCAGAGACGGTGACCGTGATGATTCTAATGGACCTGCCTACGGTAGTTTATTTGTTAATGAGGCCATTTCACAATTCGATGGACGATGCGGTCGAGATGATCCCTGTGGAATTATGCGGCTATACGAAAACCAAAACTATGACCTGCACGCTTTCACAACCACCCTGGGTGATGGAACTCCACCTCGATTTACACTCCAGGTACCCCAGTCAGAAGGAATTAACATTGGATTTGAAATCTGGGATGAAGATCCCGGACGGGGAGACGATGATCTGATCTGTTCAGTAACAGAAACAATTGAAAGCGACGACCTTAACACCCCGCATACCAGGATACTCTCGTCAGAGTATGGCCGCTGTCAAGTAGAGGTTGAAATTAATATTGCTTTGGGCAGCCCGGTCGGTGGATCAGATGGAGAACCCCCTCTACCGCTGCTGACTGTCACCGATCTTTCGGTCGATGAAACTACCGGGCAACTTCTAATTCACCTTCTGAATGAAGGCACTGCCACCTGGGCAGGTTATGACCTGGACATTCTCGTTCGCTGGCCATCCGGAGAACCTATTGGAGCCTATATCATCCCAGAGCTTGTTCTGCTCCCAGGCCAATCTACAATAATAAGAGATCCGGATCTTATTCCGGGTCCCCATCCTCCATTAGGTGCCTGTGTATTGCTGGATCCAGGCAACGAAGTGCCTGAAGAGGATGACCGGATGCTTGGTTGGACCCGGGGTGAGTACTGCCGGCCGCTTCCGGACTTGACCATCACCAACGTTCAGTATGCCCCCACTGATGAAAGACTGTTAATTACGGTTCGCAATATTGGAGAAGGTACTATTGAGAATCGTAATATGGATTTTAGAATTGACCTGATAGATGGCAGGTACCTGGCAGGTCCAGCAGAATGGTGGAGCGGCGTCAGTTTAAACCAAGGTGCTTCCCTTATTATGGAATGGCCAAATATCGATGCCGGGGATCGTGAACTGTTCCGGGGAGGATATACCGTGACGGTAGACCCAACCAATGATATCGCTGAAACCAGCGGCACTAATAATGATTATGCTGTACCAGCCGTACAAAAATTATGTCTAACATGGCTATCTTTGAGGGCTCCCGATGGCTTTCCGGATTCTGAATTCAGACTTTCTGCTTATCTGCTGTCTGCTGGCTCAAGAGAATTAATCACCAGCTGGGAAGGTCCTCCTGGAGGAGAATCTGGATGGGATAGTTGTGCACATTTAAATCGTTGTGATTGGTGGAATAGGGATCAAGATGAAAACACTACTGGATGGTTCGAAATCTTTGGTGATCAGGAAATGATGGTCACAATTACTTTAATACCCGGTCCCCTCTATAGCGGATACAGCCAGACCAATATCCACCTCCCTGCCCATTTATGGGGTTCTTCCCCCAGGAATGAAGACGATAATTGCAGTTACACAATAGTTGGAAGAGTTCGGGGGATCCATCGGTTGCCCTTCTCGGGTCATGGCTATTATCATGGCTGGAGTGCCGATTACCTCGTTTGCCTGGTTAATGAAAGGTAACAAGGGCCTGAATTGATCTAAGCTCAATCCGAGCCCTCTAACTTCAGATCGATCGGACAATACAAATAATTTTTCAATAATATGTTATAAATCAATCAAATTCTCAGATTTCTCCCAGGAGGCAGCAATGAATAGATCGTCCACTCGATTGTTTCTCATTATCAGTCTATTTATCCTGGTTTCTTTAGCTTGCAATGTTCCTATCATAAATCAAATCCAATCGAACTTTGCGCCTGCAGATGATGATACTGGATCCACATCACCATCCGATGGAACCACTGCCGAGATTGTTGATTCTGGCTCCACAGCGCCATCCAACACGGACGGTGCGGAACTCACATACATCCCCGCTGCCACTTTCCTAATGGGAAGCGCTACCTCGGATCTCCTGGCTGACGAGGATGAAATGCCCCAACATCAAATAGACGTGGATGATTTTTGGATCTACACCCACGAAGTTACCAACCAGATGTATGCCGCCTGTATCGATGCCGGCGGGTGCATGGGTGTGGAAACCCTCGATTCCGGACCGACCTCTCATTTTGAGGATCCAGCGTTTCAAGACTACCCGGTTGTTGGCGTGGATTGGGTCATGGCCCGGAATTACTGTGTCTGGGCAGGCGGCAGATTACCAACTGAAGCAGAATGGGAATTAGCTTCCCGGGGACCAGAGAGTCTTCTCTACCCTTGGGGAGAAGAGGAGCCCACCTGTGATCAGGTAAATATGGGCGGTTGTGCAGTTCCTCCTGATACACAGCAAGTTGGCCATTACCTGTTGGGCAATAGTCCTGATGGCGTCTGGGATCTCTCTGGTAATGTCTGGGAATGGGTCCATGACTGGTATGCGGATGATTATTATGCCCAGTCCCCAGCTGACAACCCGGTCGGACCGCTCGATCCTCAAGACCCTGATAAACCGCTCCGTGTGATCCGCGGCGGCGGATTGTATTCCGAACCGGTGCGGATGCGATCTGCATCCCGGCTGGGTATCAACCCTTACCGTCCTTTTGACGATGTTGGCTTCCGCTGCGTAACTGGTGAAGGGCTCGCACTGCCGGCAGACTATGATCCCGGGGAAGATTGGCATGAACGAGTACCTCCTGGCAGGGCTGATGGCGGTGATCGTGCAGATGATCCTGATCGTGATCTACATGAATATTCTCTCCGGGTAGGTCCTATTACTGGTCCCTGCCCAGATTTTGAAGGGCAGATTCATCTCATGTTTGTAGCTATTTCAAGACCTCCTGCCGATATGATATCTGCATTTTTCACATTTCCGGATGCGCCCTTTGATATTCCCTGTGATTATGATGAGGCTGCTGGAGTAGCTACTTGCGAAGGTCTCGCACCACCAGGTTACCTGGATCCTCCCCCAACATTTCCCCTGGATATCTGTTTTGCCGATATTGCATGGGGGAGATGTGTTTTTGGCGTTTCTGTTTTGAAACCAACCGACTGCGACGGTGATGATGATGGACCACGGGATATACGGCTAGTACCACATTGCCTGGAAATAGACGGAGTAATGACACCAGTTGTGATTATTCAATTATTTGGCATAGAAGCAGATTTTGAGGGTTCCTCTGCGAACGACACTCCCCTGATATGTGAAGCTGATGGAGAAGATATTTATATTTGCCGCGGTCTCCCGGGGTCTGCTGGAGATGACCTGGAAGTAACTTCTACCTTTGATGGTATTTCTCCAATGACAGTTGACACCGTATTCCCACCCTGCGACAACCCCACTGTGTTTGATCACTCTTGGGATTTAGTTGAAGTCGGCTGTAGGACTGAAACTGAATACTACGCCGTGATAGAAACTCACCTTGCTGAGGAATTCAGCGACTTCTTCAGGTTCGAAAGTGTACCTGATGTACCTGAGCCCAAGACCTGCGGTTTGGAAGCTGGAAGACCCAGTCGTTGGTATTGCAGTTTCCCAATAAGAGATTGGTACTCTACATTAACTTTCTGCGCCGAGATTGTTGGAACAGGTGAATATTGTGAAACCTTTGCCGAAGAAGATTTTGGAGCGGAGCTGCCCCCCAGCTGCTCAGATTCTGATGACGACGATGGTGGTGATGATGATTGGGACTGCACTGATTTTACAACTGAATCAGATTGCCAGAGCCACCCCAATGAGTGTGAATGGACGAATGACGCCTGCTATGATCGCTAATTGATTCCAGTCAACAAAAGGAGCTTACTAAAGGAAAGTGTGATTGAGAACGGTGTGATATGAATAAAAAACGAATACTCGCCTGCATCTTAGGCGGGGTGATCAGTGCCTGTATCTGCCTGGTTGGCAGCCAGGTGATCTTCGGATTTCCGGAAATCACCTGGAGCACAGTATCAACAACCATTGCCAACCGGCTGCTGCTTGGTTTTGTAATCGGGATCAGCAGTTGGGATATCAAACATCATCTGCACGGCGCCCTGCTGGGACTAATCCTCTCCATAACAGTATCCATCGGTTTCCTGCCTGGAGAGATCCTCAAATTTTTCCTCTATACAGGAGCTGGGATCTTTTACGGCATCATGATTGATTGGTTGGCAACGGATATTTTTAAATCCGGAAGATCCAAACAATTTTGAAACTTGGACAATTTAATTACCATTGATCAGTCACCAGGTGGATCCGTTTTTCGTAATTCAGGAAACATAAAACCGGCTGCGGTCTTTTTCCCATTAATTTCTCTGCCGCTGTCAGATAATCCCCAACCTGGGTCTGGTAATCCTTTTCATTCCAGAGCTTATTAAAAGCCTCTTGATTGTAAATCCGATCGGTTTTAAACTCCACCAGGATCCAATCATTGCCTTCTAAAAACAAGGCATCAATCACGCCAATCAGCGGAACTTCACCTTCCCGAGGAAGACTGAAGGGGATTTCATGATGTAAGCGGTCAGCTCCTGTCATCCGCTGATACAAATCAGAATCCTGGAACCTTTCCAGGTTCTTCACCACTCTCTTGCAGCCATCTTTAATTTCCTTCTCGCCTGAGAGACCCAGCCCCCGTAATTCTGCAACAGCCCAAGAGATGAACCTTGTCTCTCCATCATCTGGAAATTGCCAGCGTTCCAGGGATCGATGAACAACTTCACCAACCATCCAGGCAGGTGCTGTTGGCCGCTCTGCTTTTGAAACCACCCGCCGAATTTCCTGATCCGTTTCCCTCTCTCTGACCAGCGTTGAATCTCCGGGCTGAATGTTATCTAACATCGAAAAATCATCAATAGAGTCTGGTTTCTCAGTCTGGCTGTCAGGACGAATCTGATATGTAAATTTAATTCCTGGCTCATAAATTCTGCAGAGCGATTGCAGGCCATCTTTTTCCAGATTTATCTCATGGATTTCATTCCCATAAACTTGATAAGAGACCTGAATTTCAGCCAATCCCAGCGGTTCTGCTAGTTTTCCCAACCACCCGGTCTGTTTACCCATACTCTGGTCCCTGGTAGGTTTTCCCAGGACACCACTGATGATTAATAATTCCTGCGCTCTTGTGGCCGCCACATACAAAAGCCGGTTGGATTCCGCTTCTTCCCTAAGACGCTCTTCGGTCTGCGCTAAACCATATGCCAACGATAATGATTTTATGATTTCCGGGATCCCGTGTTCCTCCATTCTAATTTGGTTCTCTGAAAAAGGAAGTACCAAGCCAAATCTTTTATCAAAAAGAATATCTCGACTGAAACGCCCTTTTTTTGATGCATCTCCCAGCACTACAATCGGAAACTCTAAACCTTTTGATTGATGCACTGTCATAATCTGCACAGCACCCTCAGCTACTGACAAAGCTTCTCCTTCTCTAACAGCGACATTTCTCAACTCGGTGATAGTATTTAAGAACACTTTAATACTTACTTCCCCTCGGTTTTGAGCATCTGCAATTAATTTCTTGAGATTTTGAACGCTGCGACTTAATCCCATTTTTGTTAACAATGGAATATACGCTGTCATATCCAGGAATTTCCACAAGAGTTCAGCTATAGAGATTCTGCCAATGAAAGGGATTAGCTCATCTATCAGCGAGATGATTCGACCTGCTTGTTTGATTTCTTCTCCCAATCCCGCAGCACCCGCTTGCCGTGTTGCTTCGAGCAATGAAGGTAGATCCATTTTTTTCTGGAAATCTCGCAGCCTCATTAAGGCAATATCAGACAAGCCGCCTGCTGGAGACCGCAGTAAACCTGCCATTGCGAGATCGTTTTCAGGTTCTGCCAGAGCTAATAAAGCATTTAACACATCTCTTATTTCTGGACGATTAAAAAATCCTTGTCCAGCGATAGTGAGATAGGGAATGCCAGCTTGTTCAAAGGCCCCTTCATAAGCAGGAAACGAGCCGGATGCCCGGCATAAAACAGCGACATCTCCATAGGAAAGCAATCGTGCTTCGCTCTCCGCAGGACCATCCAGCCATATACTTTCGGATTCGACTAATTCCATCAGACGAAATGCAGCAGCCTGGGCAGCGGTATGCAGCGCTCCGGAGGCTTTGGACCCTACAGCCAGATGAAGCTCGATATAAGGCTGTTCCAATCCCTTAGAAGCTCCTTTTCTGCCTGGTTTGAGGGCAGAGAAAGGCTCGATATAGGGTAAGTTCCCTTCTTCCCCTAGAACAGGTTTTAGCAAGGTATTTAGATTACAAAGCAATCCAGGATGCGCCCGATAGGATTTTGCGAGCTGAAAACTTTCACCAGATTGTTTGATCTTAGTTTGTTCTTCTCTAAATACAGCGACATCAGCCCCTCGGAAGCGGTAGATAGACTGCTTTCCATCTCCTACAATAAATAATTTCTGACCATCTCCGTTTAACAAAGCAACTAGTTCCCGCTGCCTGTGATTGGTATCCTGAAATTCATCCACTAACAAAGCTTTGATTTGATCCTGCCAATAAAATCTTACGGGAGGAAAATTCTTCAGCAGCTGCAGGGAATTGTACTCAAGGTCATCGTAATCCAATTTTCTCAGGCGGGTTTTAGCTCCTGTGTACCACTGGTTGGCTTGTTGGAATACAGCCATTAACCCGGGAATAATTTGTTGGGCAAGTTTCTGATCCACTGCCAGGTCCATATTTTTGTTATCCAATACAGAATCAAAAACAATTTGAATTTCCTTGATAACAGCTTTTGGATTCGCTGGAGCCCAATTATCTTTCCTGCCTTTTTGTTTTAGATGATCCCGAAGCGGACTCAGATAGCGGGAGATCTCAACCCAATCACCCTCATCGTGAGCATCGGTAATCCTTTTCCAGATATCAATTGTTTTACGCAAATCCGGGACCAGGCTATCACCTGCCTTTTCCGCCTGATTTATCATGCCTTTTTTTTCCAGGGTTACCAGTCCATCTAACCCGGATTTCACAAGTGGATTTTCTATAAAATCCTTCATGGGTTGAATTAGATACGGCTGCCACAATTCCCACATATCATCTGACATTTTATCCGCGGCTTCCAGGACTTCCAATCTTTTCGCCAGCAACTCGGTAATGATTTTCCTTAAGGACCAATCTCCGAACGTGACAAATAATGAAGCTGCTTCCTTATCATTTGCGGCCCAACCCAAAGCAGCTTCTACAGCCTGTGTTTTCAGGCGAGCCATCTCACCATCTTCCATTAGTTCAAAAGCGGGGTCAAGTGTCATCTCAGCTGGATGATGATGGAGAATGTCGGCTGCCAGGCTGTGAATTGTGCTAATTCTGGCAGCATCCAACCCCTCATATATCCCCCTCCAGTAAGTTAGATCCTCACCCCTGAGATCTGAACTCTCCAGGAAATACCGAACTTCTTCCCGGATCCTGTTGCGCATTTCCCGGGCTGCTTTTTTTGTAAAAGTTATCGCCACAATAGATCGCAGCGGTATCCTTTCTGTCAATAGCGAAAGGTATCGGGCCACTAGAGTACGGGTCTTACCCGTACCTGCGCCTGCTGTAACCACAATATCCTGACCGCGAGAAAGTATCGCATTGATTTGTTCAGAACTTGGACCCAATTGCTGCAGGATCAGGTGATTCTCCAATTTTTGATTCATCTCATTCCTTACCACCGTTTGGGCCGATAATGCCAGCAATATTCCGCTGCAGGACAATAATCTGGACACCCATTATCAGGAGATTTAGGTTCGAAGATCCCTTTCCGAATAGCTTGAATGGCCTTCCAGGAGATATCTACAGCGTTTTCCATCGCTGCCACCGGACCCTTTTTCCCATTTATCCTAAATGAAGACAATTTAAAACCGCTTGGCTCCGCGGTCCGAACATGAAAATAAAACCCTTCTTGAATCTCCCCCAGCTTAAGGGCACCCTGGGCAGCCAGGGCATACAACGGTAGCTGCAGCTTTTTCCCTTCCCGGACTGCCTGATTTGTAAAGCCATAGCTAGAGCTGGTTTTATAATCAATGATCCGGATTGTTCCCGATTCATTTCTATCTACCCGATCAATGAATCCGCGCAGGAGAAAGGACTCTCCTCCTCTAGTATTTACCAGTAAAGGAGGTTCAGGAAATTTCCCTATCCCAAACTTTTGTTCTGCCTGGAAAAATATAAATGATGGGTTCAGTGTTTCCAATACCACCAAACACTGTTTCAGGTTGGTTAAGATTTCTTCCTGGGTATGAAGCCACCAGGACGTTATCCGGAAACCCTCTCTGCGCGGAGCTAGATTAAAAACCCGTCTAGCGATTTTAGGCAAAGCAGACTGTAAATATTCAAGTTCAGGGCGTTCACCCACTTCCTGATATAAACTTTCAAGGATATGATGGTAAATGTTGCCAAGCTGTCGGGCATCCAAGCCCTCACTGGGCGCTTCAATCTTTTCCAGTCCCAATACATTGGCTGTAAAAAAATAATAAGGGCAAGTCTGGTAGGTTTCCAGACGGCTTGCACTCCAGACATGATCGGCCGAATAACGCTCTGAAAAAACAGGGCTTATCCTGGTTAACCTGCCATCATAGATACCCCCGGAAAGGTCTGAATTATAAGCCCGGCTGGATAAAATTTTTACCCCTTGATTAATTTGGCTGCAAGTTTCAGGTTGATTTTTTTCTTCACGCCGCCAAGCAGAAATATATTTTGAACCGGTAGAGATTATTTCAAAATATTCAGTTTTGGATGAGGCAACATCCAAATCTGGCAATGTGCGGGTTGTATGTATTAAAGGATCTATATCTACACAACGCAAGATTTCTTCCCAGTAAGGAGAAGGCTGCCAGGGAGCTCCATTATCTGCGATCCGCGGCCGGGTTATTAGTAAAGCAGCACTAGCCCGAGTCACCGATTCGTAAAAATATTCGGCTTCAGCGCTATCAGTTGATTGCCTAATAGGCAATCCATATTCCTCCCGGAGGAGCTTTCGATCCCCATCCCTGAGGAAGGGATCTTCCTTTAATGTCTGAGGAAATTCCCCTTCAGAGAAGCCCAATATCGCTGCAGCACGGAAAGGAATTCCCCGGGTTTCAGTAATGCCTGCGCAAAAAACGGCAGATAAATTAAAATCTTCTGGTTGATAAGAAGTCTTTTTGATTATTGTCTCGACGTCTTCCAAAAATATACTGAATGACTCCGTTTTGGAACCCATCGCTGTTTCCGCCCAGACCATATCTCGGAAAATACTCTTTAGAGTCTGAATTGCGCCCAGATCTCTCTGAACAAAATCTAGAGGTCCCTCTTTTATCTTTTGGATTACTTCCAAGCTAGATTGAGACTCCTGAACCTGCTCGTCGCCCAACAGGTCTTCCATCCAGGAAACAAATTCACGGACAGACCCTTTATTGGAGGGTGGAGACAAAAAGCGGATAAAATCCTGGAACTTCTCCCACAATCGCACAGCGCCCTCACCAAATACGATTCCTGCCGGCAGATTCGTGCCTTCACCATACAGGGTCTGTTCAGCCTTACCCCTCTCTATTAAAAGAGAGAATGCTTCTTCCCACTGCTGATATCCCTGGATAACGCTCCCCCAGCGTGCGATTTGAATCAGCTGATCAGCGTCTTTTATGTGGGCATTCAATGAATCCTGGCTATTTTTTGTTTCACGAATACAATCCCAATTAAAATACGGGGATCGCCAAGCTTCAACCAACCCTCGCCAGTTAAATTGCTCTTTTCCAGGCAGTATCGCTCTTAACAAATCAAAAAGGGCCGCTATTGCTGGATTTTCTTTTAATGGTAATCCCCCTTGAACTTGCACAGGGATCCCATATTCGCTTGCCACCCGGTAAATAATTAAACGATAGGGCTCAAGGTTTCTCACCAATAAAGCCGTTTGCCCGGGATGGAAATTATCCTTCACTATCAATGCCTTAATCCATCGCAGAGCAAACCGGACTTCAGCTTCCCGATCCGGTACAGCCGCCATCTGTAGAACACCATCATTGTCTATTAATCTCTCTTCTTCAACCCGGAATAAATTACCTTCCAAGCGAGAGAGGAGAGTATTAGTGGTTTT
>JAUWEC010000222.1 GCA_030608465.1 Chloroflexota bacterium | reverse complement strand
ATTGGCAGGACAAGGAAAGTCCACCACCTGCCGTCCGGTAACATCCGGAGAGAAATTAGATAAGATCCCAAAAAACCGATATAAAGAAGAACACTGAGGGTAGCGCCAAAATCTGTCGCCGGATTCCCGATGTTACGTTCATACTGGAGAACATAATAGGCTGCTGTCCCTAGTAATAAAAGCGTCAAGAGAACTGAGTTGTAGGAAAAATTGAAAAAAAACCGGCTCAAAGTCAGCAGAATCACTCCCCCTAATACCAGCGGTACCGCAGGTTTAAGGTTGATAATCCTCAATAATTTTATATACTCCCAGGCTGTAGCGACCAGCAGGACAGTGATTAGTCCTAGATAATAATATCCGCCTAAGTAGATAAAAATTAATGCGAGCGGAGTGATAATAATGGCGACAATTGTTCGTTGGCGCATAATTGGTTATTTTTCCTTGTCTTGTTTTACTTTTCCGTATCGTCGGTCCCGTTCATTATAAGCCACCAGCGCCTGATAGAGTTCATTTCTATTAAAATCAGGCCAATATGTGGGGGTGAAATACCATTCAGCGTATGCATTTTGCCAGATCAGGAAGTTGCTGCACCGGAATTCCCCAGAAGTGCGGATGACCAAATCTGGATCAGGGCTTTCGGCTGTGTAAAGATACTTCGCAAATTGATCATCATCAAGATCGTCAACATTAACACCATTGGCGACTATTTGTTTTACTGCCTGGAGAATTTCATCTCTCCCGCCGTAATTGAAAGCCACATTCAGAATAAGAGTCTGATTGTCTTTTGTGAGCTCGATGGCTTCACGAACTTTTTTCTGTAATTCCTTGCCAATCCCGTCCAATCGCCCAATATGCCTGAGCTGTACCCCATTTTTATGCAGATTATTCAGCTCCCTGTCCAGCATGGTTTTGAAAATTCTCATCAATCCCTGGATTTCTTCCTTTGGGCGTTTCCAATTCTCAGTAGAAAAGGCGTAGATCGTGAGATATTTGATCCCAAATTCTGCACTGGCTTCGATAATCTCGCGCAGATTTTCGGTTCCTGCCTTGTGACCTGCAAGCCGTGAAAGTCCTCTTTCAAGGGCCCAGCGCCCATTTCCGTCCATGATGATTGCGACGTGCGTGGGTATTTTATGAAGGGTTTTTAAAATTTCTTTACTCATGGAAGATTACAACAGCGGTCTGCAGATATTTCAAGCTGGTTTTCTGGGTTTGTTATTGACAGGTTTGATGAGGATATATGAACTTCTTAACAATAAATCAAACTTCCATGATTTCCTTTTCTTTTCTTTCACAAACACTGTCAATATTTTCAATGAACTTATCGGTGATTTCCTGGACCCCTTCCTCTCCCCGGTGCAAGTCATCTTCCGTGATAATTTTTTCATCCTCAAAATCGCGCAAGTCGCGGATGCTTTCCCGACGGACATTGCGAATGGAGATGCGGGCCTCTTCACCTTTTATGCCTACCACCTTAACGAGCTCGAGTCTTCTCTCCTCCGTGGGAGTTGGCAGAACCAGTCGGATGTTTTCCCCATCATTATTGGGATTTAAACCCAGTTCTGAGGTCAGGATCGCTTTTTCAATATTTTTTAGAGACGCTGGGTCGTACGGCCGAATAAGAAGAGAGCGGGATTCCGGTACGCTGATGCTGGCTAATTCCTGAAGCGCGGTTTGAGTACCATAATATTCAATTGGCAGCATTTCTACCAGGGAAGGATTTGCGCGTCCTGTCCGGATTGAATTAAGTTCTTGGATTAAGGCATTAATCGTTTTCTCCATTCGATCTTCAGTTTCCTGATAAACATCTGGTAGCATTATAAACCTCCGAAACTCAATCGTCCTATTAAGACACGTTTATATCCAGATCTATGAATAAGGTGCGCTGGATTTCAGCGTTACATAATACTATACTCGATTAATTGTTCTTGATAAAGGCAGGTTTTTCAAATAAATCCATGCCTTGTTTTATAATAATAATATCCAAGCAGGGCACAAGCAGATAAATCCATTTTTGAGGTGTGTAAAAGAGAACCTTCACTAATAATTAATGACTAATATCACTGTTATTCAAAGAAATCCGGCAGGAGTGCCGCATAAGAGGGAGTTAGCGTGGTTCTTTAGAAACCAGTGTGCCCACTTTTTCTCCCATAAGTCCTTTTTGCAGAGCATCATGATCCCACATATTTATAACAAGGATGGGCAATTTATTATCCATACAGAGGGATAAAGCTGTGGTATCCATTACTTCCAGGCGGAGGTTTATCGCGTCAATATAGGACAGGTTATCAAATAGAACTGCATCAGGGTTTTTCTCGGGATCTGAGTCATATACCCCGTCAACTTTTGTTGCCTTGATTAAGATATCTGCATCGATCTCCATTGCGCGCAGGGCGGCTGCCGTATCTGTGGAGAAATAGGGATTGCCCGTCCCAGCTCCAAAGATTACCAACCTCTTCTTTTCAAGGTGGCGGATTGCTCGCCGGCGGATATATGGCTCTGCGACAGCTCTCATTTCAATTGCTGATTGCACCCGGGTGATTACCCCCTGGCGTTCCAGCGCATCCATCAATGCCATGGCATTCATTACTGTTCCCAGCATGCCCATGTAATCTGCAGTGGCTCTGTCCATACCCCGTTCAAGACCCTGCCGACCCCTCCATAGGTTTCCGGCACCGATGACAACGGCAATTTCCACACCTAAATCATAAATAACTTGGAGATGCTCAGCCAGATCCTCTGCCCGAATCGGATCTATTCCGAATCCATCTGGTCCCGCCAAAGCTTCACCGCTGATTTTTAGTAGAATCCGCTTATATGCCAGTTTTTTGTTCATAGATAATCCTTGTTTGTTAACTCTTCTGGTCATTATTATATAAGAAAAAAGCCAACCAGTTGGTTGGCTTTTTATTTTTATTCTATGCTTTCGCCTCGTTCCCATCTCTCAAAACGGCGAATGACGATATTTTCACCGATTGAAGCGATCTTTTCGTGCAGCAGATCTAGAATAGTGAGCTCTTCGTCGCGGATATATGCTTGCAGTACCAGGCAGTTTTCAGCTTTGAATTTCTCCACCATACCATCCAAGATTCGGTCAATGATGTTATCCGGTTTTCCTTCCTCCTGATATCGAGTACGGGCAATTTCCTTTTCGTGTTCGATCACTTCATCTGGAATCTGGTCTTCCTTGACCCACTTAGGAGCTGTAGCGGCAATTTGCAGGGCAACTTCATGAGCAAATTGACGGAATTCTTCTGACCGGGCAACAAAATCGGTCTCACAATTGATTTCCACCATCACGCCTACTCGGCCATCTCCGTGAGAGTACAGTTCAACTAAACCCTCAGAAGCATCCCGATCAGACCGTTTGGCAGCTTTTGCCAATCCTTTTTTCCGCAGGTAATCGACGGCTTTATCAAAGTCGCCTTCTGCGTTCTGGAGCGCTTCCTTAACATCCAGAATACCAGATCCAGTCGCGTCACGTAATTTCTTGATTAATTCTACAGATATTTCCATTGGATTTAAGCCTTCTCGGAATCTTCTTTTTCACTTTCTTCAGCTGGAATTTCGTTAGATTCCTCTTTTTCTTTTTCCTGATCCCCTTCGTCTGCCTTATCAACTTTTATCTTCGCCAGGGTGGATGCACCGAGCAAATCCTCGTCACTCATCTCGTCCCGGAGTTCTTCCGGAAGCTGGGCTTCGGCATCAGCCGCTTCCAGATCCGC
>JAUWEC010000119.1 GCA_030608465.1 Chloroflexota bacterium | reverse complement strand
ATCATTATAAAAGCAGAAACGTAGTTGTCAACATCAGTTTAATAAGATTTGTATAAGCTGTTTGCTGTTGATTTTCTACCTTCCCCGTTTAATCCAGAGAAATTTTACAAGTCACAGGGAAATGGTCTGATGCAGCAGGATACTTATGATAGATCCGCTCACCATCAAGCATTTCTCTCCAAATTTTTCCATCACTCACCCACCCCGACTGGTTGCGGCTGTAAAGGATATGGTCAATCCAGACTCGCATGTATGAACCATCGATGATGGGGTCCCGAAAACTGGCCGTGTACAAATCTTCAAAGTCCAGGGCTCTTTGATCCTTTTCTGCCAATCCATCATAGATAATATTTCCCATAGTTAACCCTGGTTTCCAGATAGACCCCATTAATGACTCAACGCCACTTGCCATTAGTTTCATTTCGCTAGCGTCAAACCCAGGACCATCATTGATGT
The DNA here is from genome assembly GCA_030608465.1 of Chloroflexota bacterium. Lineage (GTDB taxonomy): Bacteria > Chloroflexota > Anaerolineae > Anaerolineales > UBA11858 > B10-G9. The sequence goes on along the minus strand of JAUWEC010000119.1, from coordinate 8,187 downwards.
CTCCGCAGACAATCAAAGGAATGTCCTTAGTGGCATTCTCGGTTAGATACACATCCAGGAACTTGCTGCGCAGCTGGTAGCATTGGGCCAGTAATTTTTTCCGATTACCTTCGGCTTTTGCCCACCAGGCAGCCCACTCCAGGGCATTGAAGATCCCCTTGCTTTTCAGGTGAACGCCCAATATTCGGAAAGATTTACCATTGGCAAGGTGCACTTCTGTGTAGAGTGGCCGCCGCTCAAATTTGTGCAATTCATCAAGGTCGTCTCTGTCTGTATCCATAAGGAAAGGATCAGTGACTTCCTTTAATAAAGGAGCTTGATCTGCCAGGGATGAATCATACTGAGTAAATGGTGGATCTTGGAAAACACCGGTATCAGTCCTGACCGCCAGGCCAACGCTCTGGGCTCCGGATTGTTGAACGGCACATTTCCAATCCCCGGTTATCTCGGGCCTGGCAAAGAAAAGCTGCAGCTCCTCTACCCTATTAGGTCCCTCAACCACCACCAACACCTGAAGGCCCATTTCGTTGATAACTCCAGAGACGTCTCCGGTCCTATCGTCGACAGTGTTATTTTTTCTAGGGCCCCTAACTTTTGTATCCCCGTCCTTGAATTGTGGTGGATCTCCTTCAAAAAGCGAGTTCATCCATTCAATATTCCAGACTCCAAATTGAATTTCTGCCATCTATCCCTCCCGGACTAATCACTTATTTTGAATAAGAATGCGCGAGTTATTTTTATTTGAGTATTTGAATTTGATTGGTTATAATGTTATATTGCCTATACGCAATTCATTATATTGACCTAATTTTCCAGGCAGCGTTAGTATGCATCTTTCTCTAGTAAACGCTCTCCGTCCGCCTGGGAGGCTCACTTTCCATTCAGCATGTAGCCTTTCCCCCGCACAGCGAGTAAATAGCGAGGATCGGAAGGATCTCGCTCTATTGCCCTTCTCAGATAGGCCATATGCGTGTACAGGGTATTCATGTCCTCAATATAAGACGTTTTCCAGATCTTGGTAAAGAGTTCTTCCTTAGAAACCAGGGAGCCCTTCTTTTTGATCAGGTATTTCAAGACCTGCACTCCCTTGGTGCTTAAGTGAGTAACTCCCTTAGGCGTGAATACACGCTGTTTCTCTTCGTCCAGGCAGATATCCCCAAAACAGAGGCAGCTCTTCCTGTCCAGTGGAGAAAATATCTCTATGCTGTTGACCAGTTTCCTGATAGAAAGCCCGGGGCGAACCATCCCTAATGGCGATAGGCGGATAATCGGTAAGGCCAATGATCCATTTTTAGGGTTTCCCTTCTTAAATCTTTAACCGGATATGCACTTCTCCAACACCCGGTTGATTTCCATCTGTTTTAGCATCAAATTGACACTCCCACCAGTTTTTCAGGGAGCACAATATATTTAACAGATCGGTTACCCCAAGATCATTCGTACCGTGCGCGGGGTTGGCTATCAATTAGATCTCTAAGCCAATAATCTATTCCGTTGTTTTTGGGTATTCTTTCCCATAGTCCACAATAGTAAAAAAAACAACGTGTTCCCCCGGGAATGCGTTGGCAAGAGCGCATTTTGCCTATCAGTTCTGTAAACTTATCTGTCTCCCAAGAAATCACTGCAAATAATGAAATTGCCCTTGTGCAATTTAAAACAGCCTGGCGAGTGGAAGATTCTAGCAATGCTTTCATTCACAAAGGGTTGGGTTTGTGCCACCTAACAAATATGTCAGGTCTTTTCCTTTTACTTAGCTATATATTTATTATAGGGAAGCATCCCCTCACGAACCAGGGGAGAGCAGAAAGTTTAGTAGACATTTTCCCGCTCTAGATCACTAGTTTATCGATTACACAAAGACTTCAGGAATGTATTCATATGAAAATCCTCATTGTTGAAAACGATCCCTATATCCAAAAAATTCTCCGGTCCATCCTTGCTCAAAAAGGGTATACTGTCCACTTCTCACCAGCTGGTAGAGCAGGCTTCCTCTCCGCAAAACAGATAGTCCCCGACCTGATCCTGTTGGATGTCCCTTTTTCAGATACAGACGGTGTGCAGTTCCTGCAAAAGCTGCGCGCAGACCCGGAAATAGAATCCATTCCAGTGATTATTCTCATCACTAAATCCCAAGCAGATACAAAAGATAAATATATGCATGTTGGCGCAAATGCCTGCCTTGATAAGCCATTTCGCCCCTGGCAGCTCCTTGCCCAAATTGAGGCTCTCCATCTCTAAGTCCGGGCAGTCTTGGTTTCAGGACCAGCGGGGGCATTTGAACAGAAAGTTACGGTTTGGAGATTGCCGTTTGGGTATTTTTGCATATCCCCCCAAAAAGGTATATTCCAGATTAGAACAACCCTGCTTTTGCAGCAATAGCTGACTAGAATGGGCAAAGGCGATGTTTCTGTAACACAGATTTCTAATTTCTTTCACGTACTAAACTTGTCAAACCTCTTTTTGCCCTAACAAATGTGTTCTCGTTGTTATTCTACCCCGATTTCCATTTCAAATTAGACAATCGCCCCCAGTCTATAAAAATAGTAGACGCCCAGGGGCATTTCTGGTATCAATATTCTGATCAAACCTCTATAGGTCATTGAGTAATTTGAGAGTGTCAGAAAGAGCCTGTTTAAAACAGGTTTGAGGAGCAGGTGAGCATGGCTGAAGAAAAATCCAACAAAGAAGTAACAAAGCGATTAAAAATCCTGGAGACAGATGAAATAGAAGCGGTTTATGGCTTGCCAGTCTTCGATGAAGAGGACCGTACATTCTACTTTTCGCTTTCATCACCAGAAAAAGCGCTGTTATCCCAATTGCATGGCTATAAATCTTACCTCTATTACATCCTGCAGCTCGGCTACTTCAAAGCCCGTCAGCAATTCTTTGTTTTGAATCTGCAGCAGGTGTCAACCGATGCCTACTACGTACAACGCACCTATTTTCCTGACTTTGTCCTTAGTGATTTAGACATTAGCAAAGTTACTCGCCTCAAACAGCAGCGTCTTATTCTGGAGTTATTGCATTATCGTTCATGTGGCGAAGAGGAATGGTTGCAGCTGAGGAGAAAAGCACAACAGGTGGCGCGCATCAGCAGTCGTCCTATCTACATGTTCCGTGAATTAATGGCCTATTTGGCAGGGCAACGTCTTGTTGCACCCGGTTACACTGTTATGCAAGAGATGATCGGAAATGTTTTGCAGCGCGAAAAGGAACGCTTGATCGCAATAGCTTCATCTCAATTGACTGCTGACGATGCTGCTGCTTTAAACCACTTGTTAGCCAACCCTCATGGGTTATATGAGATTACTCAGCTAAAGCGCGAACCCAGGGATTTTAGCAACAAAGAAATAACCAAAGAGATCCAGCGCGGTGAACAGATTAAACCCTTATACGCTGTGGCCCAAAACATCTTACCTCAGCTGGATATTTCCAATGAAAGCATCAAATATTACGCTTCAATGATCAATTATTATTCCGTCTTCCAAATGAACCAACTTGAGAAAAACCAAGCGCACATTTACCTACTATGCTTTGTCTATCATCGCTATCAAAGACTTCACGACAACCTGATTAATTGTTTCATTTACCGTGTCAGGCAGCTTCTTGATGAAGCAAAAAGTGTCGCCCAGGAGCGCGTGTATGAGTGTCGCCTGGAACATAATCTCCAGCTGCACAAAGCCGGGCAAGTCCTCAAATTATTTACAGATGACACGATTGCTGCCACGACACCATTTGAAAATGTTCGTGCCAGGGCCTTTGCCATTCTCCAACGGCAAAATTTAGAGCAAGTGGCTGACCACATTTTGCAGACTGCCCAGTGGGACGAAATGCTTTTTCAATGGGAGTATATTGACCAGACCTCCAATCGTTTCAAGCTGCGCTTGCGTCCGCTTCTACGGATTCTAGATTTCGAGGCCACGGCCGCCAATAAGCCCTTGATAATGGCCCTTCGGTTTCTGAAAACAGCCCTTCAAAAAGAGAAGCCGCTGACACAGTACAAAGCGGGTAAGCTCCCCTGCCGATTTATTCCTGAAAAAAGCAGTCGTTATCTATATACCAAAAACCTAAACGACGAAAAACAGCTCTTGGTGGATCGATATGAATTTCTCGTTTATAGCAGGCTCCGAAACGATCTGCAATCGGGGGATATATTTTGTCAGAATAGTGTTCGTTATCGCAGCTTTGAAGATGATCTACTAAGTGACGACCAATGGCAGGAAAAGGACATGCTCATTACCAAGGCCGGATTGCCGATTCTCACACAAACGGCAGAGGAACACCTGTCCGATCTCAGCAGTTTGCTAGGGACGCGGCTTAAGCATGTTAATCAGCGGATTGTCTCTGGAGAGAATGAACACATTGAAATCAAACAAAGGGGGCGCTGGCGCCTGCCTTATTCACGCGTCAACGAAGGTATGAATGACCCTTTTTTCGAGTCCTTGGCACAGGTAGATATTCAAGCGGTGTTCCATTTTGTCAATCGTCATTGCCAGTTTATGGCTGAGTTTACTCATGTGCTGCATCGTTATGCTGGACGGAAAGCAGATCATCGTACATTAATTGCCTGCATTCTTGCCTGGGGTACTAATATGGGGTTGGGGCGCATGGCTCAGATTTCAGATATTGGGTACCCTTCCCTGGCCAACACATCCAACAGTTTTATTCGTCTGGAAACCTTACAGAAAGCGAATGCTTCTGTCGCCAATGCAATTGCCCAATTACCCATATTCCAGCAATATCATCTGGAGGATGTCATTCACTCCAGTAGTGATGGGCAGAAATTTGAAACTCTGCTCCATACCATCAATGCTCGATATTCTCCCAAATACTTTGGGGTGATGAAAGGGATTGTAGCTTACACGCTGATCGCTAGTCATATCCCGATTAACGCCAGAATTATTGGCGCCAATGAGCATGAGAGCCACTATGTTTTTGACTTGCTTTACAATAACCTGGCGGACATTCAGCCTGCTGTTCATTCAACAGATACGCATGGCGCCAACGAGGTAAACTTCGGTATTTTGAACTTCTTTGGCTATCAGTTTGCGCCGCGCTATCGAGATATTTACGACAAGGTGAACAAGGCACTTTATGGATTTATGCATCCCAGCCAGTATGATCCGGATTGGTTGCTCCGACCCATTCGCAAAATCAACGAAAAGCTGATTATCGACGAATGGGAAAACATCCAACGGATTGTTGTCTCCCTCGCCTTGAAGACAACTACGCAATCCATCATGATTAGCAAACTCAGTTCTTATGCTCGCAAAAACAGAACCAAGCGCGCCTTGTGGGAGTATGATAATATTATTCGCAGCCTTTACCTGCTCGATTACATTGACTCAGCATCTCTTCGCCGCAACGTGCAGCAAGTATTGAACCAGGGTGAAAGTTATCATAAGCTTCATAAAGCTGTTTCTTACGCCAATTTTGGAAAATTACGGTTCAAAACAGAAGGCGAACAGCAGATTTGGAACGACTGTGGCCGTCTCATTGCCAATTGTATTATCTTCTATAATGCCTTGATCTTATCGAATGTGTTGCGCCGTCAAGCCGAAAAAGGGGACTCCTTGGCAGCCGGATCCCTTGCATCGGTGTCTCCGGTGGCTTGGCAGCACATCAATTTCTATGGCCGTTATGAATTTACCAAATCGTTCCAACCGCTTGATATTGATGCGATTGTTCAGGAACTGGTTTCACGATCCGGCTCTACGCCCTCAAATGAATAGCGCTGGAATATACCTTTTTTGGGGGATATGCAAAAATACCCAATATGTTAATAGAAATTCAGACTCGGCTTTGTTCATTATTGGAGGTCTGGAACAGTAAGTTATAAAACAGTTAAACCTAACTAACCTGCCATAAATAATTTTGGGACTCAAAACAGTCTACATTGTGATATAAGAAGAAGAAGAAATGTATGAAACAAACTAGTGCGATATTCCAAAACAAGAGAGATACTATTATCCCCTTGCTGCTAACTATTGGGGGCGGGATAATTAGGTTTTTCCGGTTAGGCAATAATTCATTCTGGATCGATGAATTAGGACAACTTGTAGTTTCTGCAAGAGACCTGCCAGGAATTATTGAGGGTGTCTCATATCATCTATCACCTCCATTAGATTATCTATTGCTTCATATAACAATTGCCTTTGGCCAAAGTGAGTTCCTGGTGAGGGCAAATTCTGCAATTTTTGGAACGGTTACAATCTTTTTTATTTACCATATTTCAAAACGTCTATTTAACAAAGAAATTGCATTGATTAGCAGTGTATTACTTGCTTTCTCAAGATTCCACATTCATTTTTCCCAAGAAGCAAGAATGTACAGTTTGTTTTGCATGTTGACAGTAATATCATTTTACTTGTTGTGGATGTATATTGAACAGAAAAAGAACAAGTATTATCTACTCTTGTTGTTTACAGATTTAGTCTTACTTTATACACATTATTATGGGCTATTTGTAATCGTTTCTCAAGGTTTATATTTAGGTCTTCAATTCATCTATCCAAAACAAGAATGGAACTTTAGAGATTTTGCAAAACAACTATTTCACACATATTTTGGCTTCCTGATTGTTGGCATTGTCTATCTTCCATGGATGGGAACTTTATTAACACAGATTAATCGCAGTTATAACCAGATTATCCCAAGGGCATCTATCAATCAGAATTGGATCCATAGTTTTGTTAAGATATTTTCCCGGGCTTCTTGGCACACCGTTTACTCCCAAATTATTACAAGACGATTTAATAGCATCTTCGGAACTCCATGGCCGGAACAATTGTTTTCACCCTTTGAATTAATCTTTCTATTACTAGCAATAATCGGTATAATCTGTAGCTTTATTAGTAAAAAAAAGCTGAAAATGCCCGTCATTTTCCTTTCCATCTGGTTATTCCTACCATTATTATTAGTTACTTTAGCCGGAGTAAATTTGGGGACCAGATATTTTATTTTCATTCTACCTCCATATCTAATCATGATCTCACTTGGTATTGTAGAGTTGAAGAATTGGTTTATTGCAAAGTGGGGTCAAAAACTTGGCACATTGACAACAGGACTGCTAATTGTCTTGATAGGCAGTATAGTTTTTATGAGCCTGTATGACTACTTTTTTCACTACGAGAAAGATGATTGGAGAGGTATCGGTGAATTTCTAGAGAAGAATGCGGAACCCGCTGATACGATCTTAATTATTGGAGGAGATAACAGTTATATCAAACACTATTACCATGGGTCTTCAAGCATCAGAGATGCAGATTACATGTATGGAGAACTTGCATTCATTAATACTTATGAAGATCTATCCGATTTCGTTTATAGTGATGGATGCAAATGGATATTTGTGTCCGGGCACTCAAATAATATTTTCAGCTATGGTGAAATTGAAATCGAAGGGTTAGTTCTTAAACTCCTCCGCGATAATATGGACGCAGTAGAGAAAGTTTATCATCAAGGGAAGTATGATCTTCCAGGACTGTACCGATCACTTGACTGCAAACCATATCAATAACTAATAGCACGGGATCAACCACTCCAAGAATTCCCTAATTTGTATTTCCAGTAAAGAATTCTGGCAGGGAGGATTTGACGTAATCGAACGGATGGTTAAGGAATTGGAAGCCTTTATTCTGGTGGCCTCCTTGGATAGCGCAAGTAGTTCTGAAAGACAAGGGAGTGGTTATACCTCTGGTACGGACATTATGCTGTTGAAAGGGCAGGGCGTATTCAACCAAAGCGACTGGATCAATCAGGCCCTGGCTCGCAGCTTTGAAATTCTTGAGCGCAGCACTTGCGCGCGCTTAGTTTTTCTATATAAAATTCTCTATCTTATTACTGCCTAATCAGTTGTGTCTTCCAGCGGGGCGTCAGGGGCGTTGTTTTTCACCGCCTCGATGCCGTTCTCGCGCCCTTGTTTGGTTTTGTAAGTTTCGCTTTTTCCAATCACCTCGCCATTTTTGGCAATTAGATTGAAGTAGAATTCCCCATTGGATGCTACAAGCCTTTGGTACTGATCGTCCTCGGGAGCATTGTTTTTCACAGACTGAATTCCATCCTTGCAGCCTGACTTGGTTGTGTATCCTTCACTTGCAAGAATAGGTTCCCCGTTTGGGGCGGTTAGCCGGAAATAAAACTGATCGTCTTTGCCAGCAAAAATCGTGAATTTTGGATTTTTCATTT
>JAUWEC010000086.1 GCA_030608465.1 Chloroflexota bacterium | reverse complement strand
AATTTGCCCGCAATATACTTACCCACCTTGATATCCATACAATTTACAATTCCAGCGCTGATCCTTTTCGTTGTGGGAGTAACTGTATTCCTGTTTAAGAGATATCAGAATGAGTTAGATAAAACTTTATTCTTCATAATTGCAACCTGGTTTTTCTTACCATTATTGGCAATCTTGATAGTAAAACCAACAATCTATGATAATTTCCGCCACTTTTTATTTATTACCCCTCCTATTTTCCTGTTTGCAGGTTTAGGTTTTAAGTTTATCTCATCCAAGATAAACAAAAAAACACATTCATTTTTATTGATCTTAGCAATTTTGCTCCCGGGAATTATTGCAATCATTAATCTTCATCCATATCAATACATCTATTACAATGGTTTTATAGGGGGTGTAGAGGGAGCTTTCCGGAGATTTGAAACCGATTATTGGTATACATCCTATTACGAATGCACAAGTTATATAAATCAGGTGTCATCAAAAAATGATACTATTTTAGTATATGGACCTTCACATATTGTTGAATATTATGCCAGGAAAGATTTAACAATAATACAATACAACAAGAAACATGCGGAAAGCCAATTCGAAGAATCTGATTATGCTATCATCTCTAGCAGGGGAAACAAAGATCTATACTTATTGGCGGATGAACAAACAATTTACACCATAGAGGAATCAGGAGCAACCTTAGCGGTTGTGAGAAAATTAAAATAGCTAGCTAGGTTCATTAAGAATTCTCTGGAGTGAAGACAAGAAATATCTGGGTCAACTTTGATCGATCAAATCAAGGATAAATCTCAAATATTATCTGGATGACCTACGTCTCAACAGGTACCACTATTTTATAAAAAACAGACCGGGTCCCTTGCAGGACCCGGTCTGTTTTCTTACTTTCCACTCTCCCTCAAATGCGGGAACAACAACACTTCCCTGATTGTTTGTTGATCTGTAAGCAGCATCACCAGTCGATCCACTCCCATGCCGAAACCTCCATTGGGAGGCATTCCGTAGCGCATCGCCCGCAGATAATCTTCATCAAGCGGGTGGTGTTCGTCATCAGCTTCCGTATAGGAGCGGCTCATTTCCAGGAAACGCTCCTCCTGATCAAGAGGATCATTGATTTCTGTAAACGCATTGCAGAGCTCGAGTCCGCCCATAAATCCTTCAAACCGCTCTACTGTACCAGGGTCATCTTCTTTGGTCTTTGCCAGCGGGGAGATTTCTCTCGGATAATCATATACAAAAGTGGGCTGGATGAAAGTGGGTTCCAGGAAATGACCCAGAAGGTCATCGATCAGTTTTCCGCGGGGAGCTTTAGGATTAAACTCCATATCCAGGGATTTCATTTTTTTGGACAGATCTGCAGCCGTTTCGTGTTGATGGATATCAATCCCGATCTGATCAATAATGCCTTCTCTGAGATCTACTCGCTGCCATGGTTGGTCCAGTCGGATTTCCTGGCCCCTATAGGTAAAAGATTTCGTTCCTAAAACCTCTTCAACCACAAAGGAAAACATCTCTTCCGTAAGCGACATCACATCCTGGTAATCAGCATAAGCCCAGTAAAATTCCATCTGTGTAAACTCAGGATTGTGCTTAAAGGAAACGCCTTCATTTCGGAAATCCCGACCGATTTCGTACACTTTCTCAAACCCGCCTACCAACAATCGTTTTAAGTACAGCTCAAAGGAAATTCTCAGGTAGAGATCCTGTTTAAGTTGGTTGTGATGAGTGATAAACGGCTGCGCGGCTGCTCCGCCATAAATGGGCTGAAGGATCGGGGTTTCCACTTCCAGGAATCCCTTTGAGTCCATAAAATGCTGAATAGCCCGGATGGTTTTTGTCCGGATCCGAAATACTTCTCTCACCTCCCGGTTCACAGCTAGATCTGCATAACGCTGCCGGTAGCGTGTTTCGGGATCTGTCAGGGTCGCATGCTGGACAACCTCGCCTTCCACAACCTCATCTTTGGCTGCGGGAAGCGGCGTGATTGCTTTTGCCAGCATGAAATATTCTGAGATCCAGAGTGATACTTCCCCCGATCGGGTGCGAAAAATTTTTCCGGCGGCCTGGATAAAATCCCCCAGATCAAAATAATCCTTAAAGAAATTTACCTGGTCTTCACCGATGTCATCTGCTCTGAAAAATAGCTGAATTCTTGCGGTGCCATCTTCAATGTGGGCAAAGGTGATTTTTCCCATCGGACGCACGGAGCGGATCCTGCCAGTCAGGATTGCCTGGATTGGCTCATGATCCTGATCCTTTTCAACCGCCAGAAAAGCCTCAGTTGCTTCCTGAATTGTATGGGTCCGTTTTGTCCGCCTTGGATAGGGATCTACACCCAAGTCTTTTAATTGGTTAAGTTTTTCCAGACGAACTTTTTCCAGGTTAGAATAATCTGCCATAAGAACTTCCTTGTTATAAAAAAACCCGTGCGATGTTTCAGCGCACGGGGGAGAATTCAAATCAAACGGTTCAACCAATTTTCAGGATTTTCACCGTGAAGACCCCCCCCGGGGCAGGAACATCCACCTTGTCCCCTTTAGCATGTCCCATTAACGCGTTTCCTAACGGTGATTCATAGGAAATTTTCCCTTCCACGGGATCGGATTCTGCGCGACCGACAACTATGTAGGTTTCTTTCTCTTTTTCGGTTGATTCAATCGTTACTTTGGTCCCGATCTGAACCACATCGGTGTCAGCCAGGTCATCAACGATTTCAGCCTGCGCAAGAATACTCCGCAAATATTGGATACGGCCTTCTACAAATGCCTGGGCATTTTTCGCCGCCTCAACTTCCACGTCTGCATCCACGCCGAGAGGACTGCCATCGAGAGCTTCTCTCAACCGGTCAGCGACTTCCTGCCTTCTTTCCGATAGGAGGTATTCAAGTTCTGTCTTTAGTTTATCATACCCCTCTTGGGTTAATAACGATGGTGCCATAAGGTTTTCCTGCTCTTTCCCGGGATTTCGTCTATAAATAGAAATAGAGCTTTTATAAGAGGTTTTACACCCTTTAAAGCCCTACCCTGTAAAAAGTGGGATTATTCTATCATAGACAATCTAAGCCTGCAAGGGAGTAAAACTTCCTCAAAAATCAATCTTCGTCGACCGTTTTCCACAACCTTACACCCCCCATGTTGGATGAATATGCCTTTATTTCTTCCTTTAATGCCCCTTCATTCTCCCAAAAGATGGAAGTTTGGGATTGATAGAACTGCGATGCCTCTTGCCAACCCTGACACCCATTTTCGGAAATAAGGAAAATCTCCTGCTCCCAATCCACAGACCCTGCCATAAAGTTCAGGGTTTCTATTCCGCCAGTTTCCCTGACATACGGGTAATCTGCATAGTAATAGAGAGGAATTCCCAAACGGCTGGCGGCTTTTCGGGTTAATTCGTGATCTACATGATTTCCAATGCCTAGCGGGACAATTATCCGAGCATCGGCAGGAAGCTGGTTTTTCAAATCTTCAGTCAGAGAAATAATTAATTTTGCCTCTCTCGGATCCAATCCACCAAATAGATCATGATCACTCAAATAATAATAATCACCTGAGTCTGATTTTCGATAAATACAATCAAAATATGAAAAATAACGAGGTACTGCACCGACAACCTGGCTGGCCTTCCGATCCTCTTCTCTGCGGATCTGGATTGCGTTCTCCCCTAATCCCCAATTCTGATGCAGGGTTTCAGCAAAGGGCGACAATGGTTCACCTGGAGGATCAGCAGCACAAATGGTCCAGATTTCAACTTCCCGACCAGCTCGGGTTTGTTCCCAAATTAATCCACCACAAGAGTATATAACATCATCTAAATGAGGGGAGAGATAGATCCATTTCATAGTTAATTTGTATCACATTCAATCCAGCTTTTCTACCTGGACCCACATCTGAAAACCATCAGTTGTAATCTGTATCGATCCATGTTGATCTGTCCGCAGCAAGGAATACCCCGCCAGGCGGTCTATCAACCCTCTGTCCGGGAGCCCTTGACTTTCTTTTATTCCCACACTTAATAAAAAGCTCTGGGGATTCAGGTTTCTGATCCACTTAGAAGGATTGCTGGATTGGTACCCATTGTCTGCCAGCAGGAGTAGGGTCACCTCCCCCAAATCACGTCCCATTCTCGTTTCCTCCCGATAATCTTCCGTGATTCCAAAAGGAAAAAGGGCTCGAAAGTATTTATATTCAACCAGGAGAGTTCCTCCCCGACGGCTTTCAGAAAGCACGGTGATTTTTGCACCATCACCCAATTCCAGAACCTGTCCGGGTTCCCCGTAGATAGTCCGAATATTATTCTTCTCCAATTCATTTCTCAGGTTTTCTGCTTCCCAGCAGAGAGAATCTGCACCCAGCCAGTACACTACATCTGGCGGAAAACGGGGAAGAATTCCAGCAAGAGCATCGATGTCCTGTTCCAGAGGGGAGGCAATCAGGAGATAATTCAGCCCTCTTCGAAAGGGAGGCTGTCTGCGCCCCAGGTGATCGGAAAGGCGTTTTGGGCTGGGACCTCCATTAATCAGTACTTTTTGTCCTGAAGGAGTAACGACATATACCGCGCTACCGGTCCCAACATCCAGCAAGAAAATATGCAGCCGTCCATCTGGAGCGTTGAATACTGCCCGCCAGCTTACTATCAAGGCTAAACCCAAGCCAGCTGAAATCAGCGATGGTGTTATGGCAGCGGCGATCCGGGTAAAAAAGGCCCCTCCGAAGGTTGCAACTGCCAAACTAAGGTAAATCAATACGATCCATCCCTTCTCCACTTCTCCAGTATAAAAGGTTCTGATAGGCATTGTGCTGAACCACTCTACTACCCGAATTGTGTAGAGCACAAAAGGATAAACCAACGGAGCAGATAACTTACCCAGCGGGAACCAGATCAATCCTAAAATCAACGCTAATCCCCCTGCCAGCATAATAGGCGGCTGTACCGGAAGTATTGCAGGATTCGCCAAGAAGGTGATGAGGGAAAAGGAATGAAAATGAAACAACATGACCGGAAAGGTTGCCAGCTGCGCTGCAAAGGTAAACAGAACATATTCACTAACCGGCTGAATGATTCGCTGAGCAGTTTCTAAAGGCAGAACCTTGGATGAGAATTCTAAAAATTTCTGAGCAAATGGATCAGCATATAAAATTAATCCCAAAGTTGCAGAAAGAGAAAGCTGGAACGAGATATCCCAGGGAAGTTGGGGATTCAACAGAATCATGACCAGGCTCGCCAAGGCAGCTGCATTTACTCCGTGCTGGCGCCGTCCGATTTGCTGAGCAAAGATTGACAAACCGCCCATCACGGCTGCCCTGACAACTGCGGCATCTGCGCCCACCAGCAGAGTATAAACTCCAATCCCGATCACAGCCGCAAAAGCTCCCTGGCGTGGATTAAGCATCCGGCTAAAAAATCGAGAAAATAATCCTGCCACAATGGTGATGTTAAACCCGGAAATGGCAATAATATGCGAAGTACCAGTATCCCGGAAAGCCTGCTGGACATGATCAGGAATTCCGGTTTCAACACCCAATAAGATTCCCGCCAGCAGGGAAGCTTCTGGATCTGGCCAGAGCTGGTATAAAACAGCCATCGCCCTGGATTTCAGCCCAAAGATACCCTGCATCAGGAAACTCCCCTGCCTGGATTCCACTATTTCAACCTTGGCATTGGGCAAATATACATAAATACCCTGGCGTTTCAGATAATCCCGATACGAAAAGTCTTCTCCTTCCGGAGGTGTTTCCAAATATCCAGTCAGGACTACCCGATCACCATATTGAACCTGTTCTTCTGCTTGAATTTTCGCCAGCAGCAGCCCATGGACAACGAGAATTTCACCATCCTGGAAGATTTGAATATGTTCGGTTTTTATCTGAAGATTGGTCATCTGATCTCGAGAATCTGGAAAATCATTAACCAAGCCAGTAAGAGTTACTGGGGAATCCTTGTCGGCAAAATTTGTTAGATAAGATGGGTTCTGGAAATCTGGGAGTGCCAAAAGGTAGCGGATGCCGCCGGCGATAAACACCAAAAAGAGGCAAAGAATCAAAACTTTCGGAATGTTTGACAATCTCTGGTGACCGGGAAATTTAAGCCATAGAAGACCACCCAGAACCAGACTGCCTCCAACCCCAAAAAGAATCCAGACAAGGATACTCCAGGAAAGGGCATCAGCCGCTATGACTCCCGCAAAAAAAGAGCTGGTAATCCAGATAATCGGCATCTCATTCCCCCATCCCCGTCGATTTAAATAACAAATCCCCCTAAAACCTCATATTGTGCTGCCGCAGATTTTATTCAATATTTACGAGGATAAAATTATCCCGTAGAACACGCTTCTCATCGTTGGCTTCATTAGCCCGATACATCAACTGCTGCGCTAGAATCGCTGTTCCAAACACAAACAGGCGCCTGGGCGAGGGGTTTTCTTCCCGCAGGATTACTTCATCCGGGATTTTTAGTCTTTTGCAGAGGTCTCGAATTTCCATTTCCGCGAAGTTACCCTCCCCCATATCGCGAACAAACCGGTTCCGTATGTGCCAGATCAGGACCAGGTCATGATACTCTGTCCTGCTGATTAAACCAAATCCAAAGGCTGCTTTGATTCTGGCTTCAAAAGTACCCAGCGGATTTTCTTCCCCCAATAACATCTTGGAAACCTTTTCATCGTCAACAATAAAACACTCAAGCAGCCGAGACAAATGAGTATTCAAATAGGTGGTCCCTAGAATTGCTACAGCCCGGTCACTCTTCTTTTGAAATTCATCAACCAACCGCTTCCATTCCCGGATAGATCCAGATTTTTGGTCTTCCATCTCTACTTTCCTCAGACAAAACGATCAAATTATTATCAGGTCTATTTATTATACATGACAACTTGAGTTCAGGTTATGTAGAAAACCCTCTCCAATCAGATTTGTTCAATGGATCTTTCCTTCACTAAATATCCATTCAAACTCTCTTATGTAGATCTCCGCAACCTGCTCACTGTAAATTACCAACGTGTTCTCATCATTAATTGTTTCTGCACTGCGGGTGAGATTATAGGAACCGGTGACCACAATCCGTTCATCCAGAATAATCACTTTATGGTGCATCTTTTCCGGATGCCCGTCTAATAGAACCTCCAGGTTATTGTTACGCAATCTACTGTATTCAGATCCCAGCCCTGAACGCTCCTGGTAAGCATCAACCACACCCCGGATAATAATACCCCGGCCTGCCTGATAAATGAGCGCATCGGCAATCGGGTCTGACGTGAACGCATAAAACATAAAATCAATCGACCTCTCCGCTTCCAGTATCAGCTCGATAATCCGCTCAGCTGTGGAATCGTCCGGTGAAAAATAAGTTTCCATCTGTATACTGTCAATAGTTAACACTGGATGGGGAGTATTTTCCAATATTGTTTCTCCAAAAAACCCTTCCAGGTACATTTCTTCAAATTCAGCTGTGTAATTTTCCGCCACCAGAGTGGAACGGATACGGACCAGATTGTTAAGGTGGCGATAAGCGCCGTTAATAGTCAAGTTCATCGAACCAGTCCAAACTTCTGACTGATCAATGATAAAAAATTTGTTGTGCATTAATCCTTCAGCGTGGTCAGGGACGATTGTAATTCCAGCAGCAATCAACTCCTGGATCTCCGGCCGGTCTATTGAGTCCTCTTCCACCACTATCCTGACAATAACTCCTCTTTTATAAGCTCGAATCAACGCATTCTTGATTGTCCACAAGTTAAGATCATATAATGCAGCATCAATTTGATACCGGGCGTCATCCAGTGAGTCGGCCAGCAGCCGGTCTGGCCCGTCCCGAAAATCATCATTAACCGGTGCAGTAAAGTAGACACTGAAAAGCTGATTGGGCGAGGAAAACACCGCCGGTGTGGTACTGGGAACAGGATCCAGCCAGCTGGCAGCATCCGGGCTGCATGCCCCAAGGCAAATAACCAGGCATAACAACAACCCAGTACAAAAAACTGGTTCTTTTTTGATATTCCTGAAATTCAATTTATCCCCCTCAGGCTGCTTTCAAGCAGCGGATTAGCACATTTCTCCGATGCGGTTGAGTCCTGTGTTCAAACAGATATACCCCCTGCCAAGTTCCGAGATGAAGATCTCCCCCGTCGATAGGAATGCTTAAACTGGTTGCGGTCAGTATGGATCTCATGTGGGAAGGAGAATCATCCTTACCTTCCAAAGTATGACGGTACCAGGATTCCCCCTCGGGTACAAGACGTTCCAAAAATAATTCTATATCCTGTCGGGCTGTTGGATCATAACTCTCATTGATCACCAGAGATGCGCTGGTATGAGGGATAAATAGATGGCAAATACCTTCCATAACTGCCCAATCCTGAATCAGTGGGGAAATTTGATGTGTGATTGGATAAAGTCCTTTCCCCCGGGTTTCTATTTGTATCGTTTCTTTAAACCAATTCACAATCTTCCCTCCCTCTTCCAATTGTACCGGAAAAGGGTTCAGAAAACAAAAAGGGCAGCGATTTCCCGCTGCCCTTTCGACTGTTTTTAGTGGATTAACTTGAAATCGCTGTCGGAATCGTCGTCCTAATCCTCGTCAGATTCCTCGTCAGATTCGTCGTCAGATTCCTCGTCAGATTCGTCGTCGGATTCCTCGTCGGATTCGTCGTCAGATTCCTCGTCAGATTCCTCGTCAGATTCGTCGTCGGATTCGTCGTCGGATTCGTCGTCGGATTCGTCGTCGGATTCGTCGTCGGATTCGTCGTCGGATTCGTCGTCGGATTCGTCGTCGGAATCAGCGCTGAAAATGTCTGCGCTGTCTTCCGGTCCAGTGCTGAAAGAAGTCACGCTCTCGCCCAGGGGTTGAACATCCTGTGCCTGCGGTCCTTTGTCGCTTTCAACAACATCAAATTCAACCCGCTGACCCTCGTCAAGCGTTTTGAAGCCGGCTCCGTTGATCGCGCTATAGTGGACGAATACATCGCCTTCACCATTATCGCGCTCAATAAAACCGTAGCCTTTTCCTGCGTTAAACCATTTTACAGTGCCGGTCTCACGCTCTGCCATAAAAATCTCCTTCGTACTAAATGATATGAACTCAGCAGGGCGTTCCCCCTCGTTCTAAACAAAACAATTGCTCAAGAAACGTACGTTCTGCTACTGCAGCGGTATTTCTCCAACTACATTGAATTAATATAGCATGAACAATGAAGATCGTCAACTTAACAACGATGAATTGACTATACAACTTTATTATTCACCTAAACGGGGGGGGCATGGATTAGCGGTCAAAACTGGTTAAAATCGAGGGACTATCAAGAAAATTCAAGGTTGCTTCTATAATTAAGAAAAAATTATTTATTTATTTATTTTTACTCAGTCTGGTAAACACCGCTATAATTAAACTACCTCACAAAACAATAATCAACTTGATCAGGACAAGGATTACAGGAAATAAGTTTATGAATTTCACAACCACGATAATCCTCATAGTTATCTCGGCAGGTTTTTTCATATTTGGCTTTGCATTTGTGATTACCTCTATCCGGGAAGGGGAACAAAAAGCTTCAATTCGGTCAGCTGGGATCACCCTGACAGGAACAGCCCTATTATCAAGCTCCCTCGTGCTTCCTCCGTTGGGGAAAACGGTCTTTGTCGGAATTCTGCTCGGGGTAGGGTTGATCACCGCGTTGGTATTTAACCTCCCTCTTGGGGAAGAATCTGGAGAGGACTCTGATCCTCTCCATCAGGTTGATGAACGGGAAATCATCTTCGCTCGGGCACGGTTAATCCCAGGTTCCCCTGAATATGAGGCATATTACCGGCTCCATCCCAAACATCAGGAACAGGATGATTCCTCACGGGAAAAACCGGGTTTGCTCTCTCCCGAATCCAGCTACACAGATCCTCTGCACTCGGCTGCTGCGGGAGCCAGTTTTTACCTGACGAATGCACTACGGGAAGCAGTGGACGGTCCGGTCGCCGAAGTGAAGAAAGATTATTCCCCTGAACTCCTGACCCGGACAGTGAAATACCTAACAAAATATTACGGCGCCCTGGACTGTGGGGTAACTATCCTTAAATCTACACATATCTACTCCCATATCGGCCGCGGCAGCGGAAAATATGGTGCCCCAGTTGAGTTAAAGCACCAATTCGCTATCGCCTTCACCGTAGAAATGGATTATCAAATGACCAGCTCAGCCCCCTACCCGCCGATCACCATGGAATCCGGCAGGCAGTATGTTGAATCGGCTCGGGTTGCCGTACAGCTGGCAGCTGCAATCCGCTCCCTTGGTTTTCCTGCCCGGGCTCACATTGACGGAAACTATCGGGTTATTGCTCCCCTAGTTGCCAGAGATGCAGGTTTAGGAGAAATCGGCCGGATGGGATTGCTGATGACTCCCCGCCAGGGTCCCCGCGTGCGGGTAGGTGTGGTGACAACCGATATGCCCCTGATCGCAGATAATTACCAGGCGAATGGAAGTCTGATCGATTTCTGCAATATCTGCCAAAAATGCGCTGATAACTGCCCCAGCCAATCCATCCCCCACGGAGATCGGGAGGTGAATAACGGCGTTCTGCGCTGGAAAATTATCCCGGAATCTTGCTATCATTACTGGACAATTATCGGTACTGACTGCGGCCGGTGTATGGCAGTCTGTCCTTATTCCCATCCTGATAATTGGGCTCATAACCTGGTCCGTTGGGGAATATCCAAATCCGGCACCTTCCGAAGGGCAGCGCTGGTATTGGATGACTTCCTCTATGGGAAAAACCCAGTCTCTGGTTCCAAATCTGTTTTACCCTCAGGGTCAATAAAACAACAGTAACAAGATAAACTTGGTCCACAAGTTTGGGGTAAAATGAACGACATAATAGTCTGCTATTTCCGCTAGATATTAGATGAAGACACAGTGATCCCTGCAGATAGAGTTTACCGAAGGACTACCTTCGGTGCAGATAGCAGTTAAAATAACAAAGGCCGCCTTTTTTGACAGCCTCTCTTTTTGCTTTATTTTTTCCA
>JAUWEC010000135.1 GCA_030608465.1 Chloroflexota bacterium | reverse complement strand
ATGAATCTTTATAGTCTTGGACCACCGATTGACAGAATACAACTTTTCAGTGAACTCCATTAATCAAAAAGCCCAGGTGAAATTTAGAATTCACCCGGGCTTGATAATAAGATCAGATTAAAATCAGGGATTGCCCCAAATAAGGAAACTGTCCCTTTTACAAAACTGTTCTCCATACTTGTTCATAAAACAAACCTGGTAAGGAATGGTCTCCCCATTTTTGGCGTCCACCGGATTCAACTTGAAAAAGGAACATCCGCCTCCATCGGTCGGCGAGCTTCGGTAGGTGATCACACCTGCTGAAGGCGATTCCAGGATAAGTTGAGAATCCATATTGTCCTGCGGGGTGTTGTTCTTGTGAATACACCCACCTATTTCCTGGTGCTCGGAGGATGAGATCTGGGGGAACAGTTCCCAGGTATCGACAACAAATTCTACAACCGCAGCTGGGACAACCGGCTCTTCTTGGGCTGGTACAGCAGTAAGGACCTTATCTGTGTTTCCCCAGATCAGGAAGCTGTCTTTTTTGCAGTATTCCTGACCGCCGATTCCCTGAAAACATACTTGATAGTCAACCGTTGTGCCATTTTGGGCTTGAATTGGGTCCAACTCCAGGAATGAACACCCTCCCGAATCTGTTGGGGAAAAGGGATAGGTTATAACTCCCTGATTCTCTGTAGTAACCGTTAACACTGCCTGGGCATTCTCCAGAGGTGCACCAGCTTCATGAATGCAAGCTCCAATCTGCTGATTTTCCAGGGAAGATAACTGGGGGGATTGCTCCCAAATATCCAACTGGATATCCTTCTGTCTTTGGGTTTCTACGATTGGTTTTTTTGTTGTTTGATAGAAGGAATCTTTATACTTCTGACCCAATGGTTGCACCCGAACCTGCTGTCCAGGTTCTGCCAGCGCATCTTGTAATAGGCAATAATTTTCAAAACATTGTTGCCTGACTCCCTCCCGGATTTCTAAATGACGGGAGATCGGTTCTCCTGAAATTTCAAATCCAAAGTAGCGATCGATGAAATCCATGAAATAGGATGGGATATAAAAACCGTTACCGGGTTCTACTTCCCTAAAATAATCCGTTGAATCTTTCTGGTACACCTGGTATGAATCACGGTCAAGATCCAGCAGTGCGGAAACCGAGCGAAGGGATACACCGAGGGGATTTGTAGAATCCTCATAGAGGATCACATTTTGGAAAATCTGCTCAATATTGCCATCGCCTGCCCGGAAGGCTGTGGATAGGGCATCTCCCGTAAACTGGGTCCCAAATCGGGATATTGCCTCTCCAAATGGAGACTGAATATCCTCTCCAGCCGATCGGCTGATCCCTGCATTTTCCAATCCCGGATACTTTGAGCATTCACCGGCGCATTTCCAGAGACCATAAGGCATCAAATATACAGTTCCCGGGGGATCATCCACAAACCGGAAGAAGCCCATAGTTTCAAAATACTGCTCAATGGTATTCTTTTCTGGATATAATCTAGCTCTTGTAAGCGGAAGCCCAACCCAGCGTTCACCCCCCATTTCATCGTAAAATCTGGAAAATTCCGGCGGGATAATATAACCGTTGATGTATCTCACAGCGGGATTTTCGGGATCGTTGTTTGGCAAATCAGAGAAGCCTGCGTCTATCCCTACCGGATCCAGATAATATCGAGGGGAATTATCCGGATCGTATACCAGTACAGCGCCTTCGAAGTATTGTTTTTCCTGATTTGAGCCGGCAACGTATTTTTTATTAGAAATAGGAGGACCAAGGACTTCATCACCCTGGAGTCGATCATATAACTCACTAAAACGGGGATCTACGAGGTAATAAGCTGATTGTTTGCCCGCGTTTCCAGCGCAGGCTGAAAGAACTCCAACAATCATCACTATTAATATCAGACGAATATACTTGTTTGACATCCCTATTCCATCCCGAAAATCTTTGTGTTCCAGGAAATTTTTTTTTCTGAGTCAGTCCCCTAATTCTAAACGAAAACATTGATATACGCAATAGTTTCTTTGCTGGTAACCGGGGCGAAAGAAACTCCAGAATTAATAATATTCATTTCAGGATAAGAATTATTAAGTTAGAACTTAATAATTAAAAGGTAAATTCGTGGATTTTTAACCCTCTGCTGGGGTCCTGCTATTTATACAGGCAAGAATGACAGTTATCATTTTGTTTAAGTGTATAATTGCTCTTGATTTGACCTGGATTTTTAGTATGCTAAATAAAAATTTCTGCGGAGGAAAGCGGTTATGACGAAGATTAAAAACTATCTAAAGAGCCATGAAATAGTGGCAGAATATACCTATGAACAGCAGCCAGTTGTCCATGGATATGCAAATCGGACCTTGCACATTAATCTTACCCAGAACACAATTGAGGAAAAACCAGTTACCCAACAAATGAAAGACTTGTTTACTGGCGGCCGGGGTTTTGCTCTCTGGTTGTTGTGGAATGCGGTGACCGATAAAACTTCCTGGGATGATCCCGAGAATGCTCTTATTATCGCGAACGGTCCTCTTTGCGGGACTACGGCGTATCCCGGGATGGGAAAGAGTACAGTCGTTACCCTCTCCCCTCTAACAAATTCAATTATTGACAGCAACGGGGGCGGATTTTTTGCTCCCTTCTTAAAATTCTCGGGTTTTGACGCCCTGGAAATTACCGGCAAGGCGGAAGAGGATTCCATCATTGTTATAGATGGAAATACCCAGCAAATCCGGATCGAAAAAGCGCCAGAAGAGGTACTTAACACCTATCCACTGGCGGGAATCCTCACCGAGATGTACGCTAAAGATGAACGGGACAGGAAAAATGTCTCCGTTGTTACATCTGGAGAGGCTGCCAATCACATTCTTTATGCTGGTCTAAACATCAGTTTTTTTGATCCCCGGCGGGAAGAAGTAAGAGTAAAACAGGCAGCAAGGGGAGGTTCCGGACGGGTTTTCAGGGATAAACATCTCAAAGGTATCGTGGTTCGGTTCAGCGGTCTCACAGGAGCCAGCAATAATCCCGCAAAACCAGATCTTATCCGGAAAGCGGGGAAACGAATCAATCAAGAAATCACCAAGTATGATGCCCAACAAAATAACATGCGGGAAATCGGAACAGCCCATCTGGTTGAAATCATGGACCATTTTGATCTTCTGCCTGTGCACAACTTCCGCTACGGCACTCACCCTGATCACGTTAACATTGATTCCACAACCTGGCAAAAAGCCTTCACGCAAGATAAAAGAATGGACAGCTGCTGGCTTGGCTGCACTATGGCCTGCTCCCATGGAGTGGATGGTTTTGCCCTCAAAACTGGACCCCACAAAGGAGAAAAGGTACTTGTTGATGGTCCTGAGTATGAGAGCGCAGCCGGGCTGGGATCTAATATTGGTGTATTTGATCCTGAAACTATCTTAGAATTGAACTTCTACTGTGACACATATGGAGTAGATACAATTTCGTTCGCCAATTCTGTCGCATTCTGCATGGAATGTTTCCAGGAAGGAATCCTGAACTTGGAGCGTACAGGCGGCATTGATTTATCATGGGGTAACTCGGAGAGCGCACTGGAACTGCTTCATCAGATGTCTCACTGTGAAGGCTTTGGTCTCATCGTTGGACAAGGAACCCGATATATGAAATCGCATTTTGCCAGTGAGTTCGGCGGTGATCAGGGTTTCCTCCATGACATCGCAATGGAAGTAAAAGGAATGGAGATCTCAGAATACATAACCAAAGAATCCATCGCTCAGCAGGGAGGTTACGGCATGGCGCTGAAAGGCGGTCAGCATGACGAAGCCTGGCTAATCTTCATCGATCAGATAGATAAACAGCTGCCCACGTTTGAAGCCAAAGCAGAGGCACTGCATTACTTCCCCATGTGGCGGACCTGGTTCAGTCTGCATGGTTTATGCAAACTCCCCTGGAATGACATCAAACCTTTAAATAATAAAGAGCAAGACCATCCGGAAAGGATCCCCGAGCATGTGGAAAATTACACCTGGGTCTACGAAGGATTGACCGGGAAAAAGGTCACAACAGAAGATTTAATTGCCCAATCGGAACGGGTTTACAATTTTCAGCGTGTTTTTAACCTCCGGGTTGGTTTTGGCACCCGGGAACACGATTATCCTCCTTATCGGGCGGTAGGTCCTGTGACAGAAGATGAGTACGAATCCAGACAGGACAGGTATGATCAACAGCTAGAGGACCTGGTTGGAGTAGATTCTGCCGGATTGGGCACTGAAGAGAAAATAAACAGGCTGCGGAAATACAGGGAAGATCAGTATGAGCAGCTTCTGGATGCAGTGTACAAAAGAAGGGGCTGGTCAGAAAATGGCATACCCACTAAAGAGAAGTTAGCCAGCCTGGGAATTGACCTTCCTGAAGTGCTTCAAGTAGTAGAAAAAAACCTCTAACCATCACCCTGGTTTAACCAAAAAGCTCCTGAATTATCTGTCAGGAGCTTTTATTTATTTATCTCAAAGGGCTTAAACTCAATCTTCATTTTCTGGCTCTTGTCGAGACAGATCGAGATATTTTTTCTTCCAGCTGAACAACAAATTGAGCGCCTCTAAAGGACTGAGCTCGTTGATATCCAGGTTGTCCAACTCCTTTAATAGCGGATTTGTGCTGGGGAACAATGCCATCTGTTTTGGCATTTCAGGATCCATCGTTACAGCCTTGCCTGAAGAATCCTCCAACAGCTGCATAATTTCTTCCGCCCGGAGCACGACAGTTGGCGGCATCCCAGCAATTTGAGCTACATGAATCCCGTAAGATTTATCAGCCCCACCAGCGGCAATTTTGTACAGGAAAACCACTTTCCCCTCAGTTTCGCTCACCGATACTTTGTAGTTACGAATTCCGGGAAGCAGTTCCGGGAGTTCAGTCAGTTCGTGATAATGGGTCGCAAAGAGTGTTTTTGCCCTTTTTTCAGGATGATTATGGATATATTCAACTACCGACCAGGCAATAGACACACCGTCATAAGTACTTGTACCTCTACCTATTTCATCCAGGATTAATAAACTGCGGGTGGTTGCGTGATTGAGGATATTGGCGGTTTCAACCATCTCTACCATAAAAGTAGATTGCCCTGCATGGATTTCATCCTGGGCTCCGATTCTGGTGAAAATGCGGTCGACCATTCCAATTTTAGCGCTTTCTGCCGGCACATAACTTCCCATTTGTGCCAGCAACACAATTAACGCAACCTGCCTTAAAAAGGTCGACTTGCCGGACATATTGGGACCGGTCAAGATCCGGATCCTTTCACTGGGTTCAAATATCGTATCGTTGGGAACAAACCTGGTCCCTTTTAATGTTTGTTCAACAACAGGGTGCCGGCCGTTGGTGATCTCCAATACATCCTCTTCAACAACCTCAGGGCAAACATAACCATGATTGGCAGCGGTCTCAGCCAGGGAGGACAAAACGTCGATATGCGCCATGATTCGGGCAGTTGTTACCAACCGATCGATTTGAAGCGCCAACCGGTCACAGATTTCATAAAACAACCTTCTCTCAATTTCCTTGATCTGATCCTCAGCGTTAAAGACCTTCGTTTCATACTCCTTTAACTCCGGAGTTATATAGCGCTCGGCATTGACGAGGGTTTGTTTCCGGATATAGTGCTCCGGCACAAAATCAGTTTTAGCTTTAGTGACCTCAATATAATATCCAAATACCTTATTATGTCTGACCTTTAAGGTCTCAATGCCCGTATTCTTCCTTTCAACTACCTCCAGGTTGGCAATCCAATCCCTGGCTTCTTTAGTTGATGACAAATAATTGTCCAATTCCTCAGAATAGCCAGGCTTTATGATGCCGATTTTCCCCAGGATCGACGGAGGATCCTCATCAATCGATGAAGCGATTAAATCTAACACATCAGTACAAAGAGAAAAACTCTTAAATAACTCTCCCAAATATTCTTTTTTGCCAAATTTCCTGGGGAATAATCCGCGAATTGCTGGAAGCTGCTGCAGAGTCTCCCGGATTCCTACCAGGTCTCGAGGTCGGGCTGTTCCCCCGGCAACACGGTTGCTTAATCGCTCTAAATCCTGTAAGTTCTTGAGAGATTCCCGGATTTCTGCCCGGAGCATGCCATCTGCGAAAAAAACCGTCACTCCTTCGAGTCTTTTTCGAATCCTCTCTACATCCAGCAGTGGTTTACTGACCCATTGCCTGATCAACCTTTTCCCCATCGGTGTGATGCTATGATCCAAAATACCTAACAACGAACCTTCGGCCGAACCAGATCGGATAGTTTCCGTTAATTCCAGGTTTCGCCGGGTAGCCGCATCAAGAGTCATAAACTCCCGAAGGTTGTACATGCTTAATCCGGTCAGCAGTCGAAGTGAATCCGGCTGGGTTTGTTCAAGATACTGTAAAATTGCTCCCGCAGCCCGAACAGCGAACGGAAAACCGCGTATGCCGTATCCATCCAACGTTGAAACCTGGAACTGATTAAGCAGCACATCAACACAACGCTCTTCTTCAAACTGCCAGGCGGGAAAAGAAGTAAAATGGGTGAGAAATCCTTCTTCCTCCCAGGGTTGATTTTCCGGGAAAAGCGTTTCCGCCGGATTTAACCTCAGGAGTTCTGAGCGCACAAAATCTTGGATATGTTTTTCCTGAATTTCAGTGGCTGCAAATTCCCCCGTTGTAATATCCACATATGCAATTCCTGCCCGCTGATCATCAAAGACAATGCTGGCTAGATAATTATTTCCATCCCCCGGCAGTAAACTGGATTCCACAATCGTGCCGGGAGTGATCACTCTGACTACTTTCCGGGGCATTAAACCATCAACCGGGACATCACTTACCTGCTCACAGATCGCCACGTGATAACCCTGTTCAATTAAGCGTGATAAATAATTTTCTGCAGCATGATGGGGAATCCCTGCCATGGGGATCCGGGTACCTTTCCCAATATTCCTGGAAGTCAATACAATATCCAGCACCCGGGAGACAATCTGGGCGTCCTTATCAAATGTTTCGTAAAAATCTCCCAGGCGAAAAAATATAATTGAATTTGGATATTGTTTTTTAATATCCAGATATTGGCGCCTTACAGGAGTCACTTTCTCTTTCGGCATGATCCAATTCTATATTGAGAGAGGATAAATCACAAGGGATTAAATTCAGATAACAATGCAAGATTCATTTATTGATGTTCCAGGACCTTCTTGATAAGTGTTCTTCTGGAATCATATTCCATGCTAAATAATCAGAGATTTTGTTTTCATAAAACTTAGAATTTTCTAAGAACATAATGTATAATATTTCTAATTATTTCCAAATCCGATCTATCTTGAGGGTGGCTTTATGCCAAGCGTAACATACGAGCACGTAACTAAACGATTTGACGAGGTGGTGGCCGTCAATAATTTTAACCTCGAAGTTGAGGATAAAGAGTTCCTGGTTTTAGTTGGCCCATCAGGCTGCGGGAAATCTACCGCATTGCGCTTGCTCGCTGGATTAGAGGATATCTCTGAAGGAACTCTAAAGATCAGTGACCGTGTTGTAAATGATATTGCCCCGAAAGACCGGGATATTGCAATGGTATTCCAGAGCTATGCACTTTACCCCCATATGTCCGTTTACGACAATATGGCCTTCGGTTTAAAACTCCGTAAGTACCCAAAAGATCAGATTGATGAACGAGTCCAAAACGCTGCAGAAATTTTAGGAATTACTACCCTGCTGGAACGTAAACCCCGCCAACTTTCAGGTGGTCAGCGGCAGAGAGTTGCTCTGGGACGGGCAATCGTTCGTGATCCGCAGGTTTTCCTGCTTGACGAACCGCTCTCAAACCTTGACGCAAAACTCAGGGTTCAAACCCGGGCGGAAATTACCAAACTGCATCAAAGGCTGGAAACCACCTTCATTTACGTTACCCATGACCAGGTGGAAGCAATGACCATGGCCAGC
>JAUWEC010000197.1 GCA_030608465.1 Chloroflexota bacterium | reverse complement strand
AGGTATGGTGCTGCAGGAGGGATAGCGTCCTTTTTCATGAAGAATGTAACCTCTTTCTGAAAAGAGAGTTTCCAGTGTTATGTTCTTTCTTGACAAAGAAAAAATCGGGGACTACAATTTGATGCTAGAGAGCTTATTATACAGCAGTTGGAAACACTTTTTATCAATCAAGCTAATTCTGGAGGATTTTTATGACCCATGTAATCACCTCGTTCTGCATGTATGACGCCAGCTGTGTTGAAGTCTGTCCCGTGGAATGCATTGTGCCCGGTAAACCAATGGAAGAATGGCCCACTTATTATATCGATCCCGAAACATGCATCGACTGCGGCGCGTGCATTCCTGAATGTCCCTACGACGCCATTTACGTAGAAGATGAAGTTCCCTCTGATTATGAAGCGGGCGGTGATGAGCGGATAAACATGCCCGCAGGAACTGAAGGCTGCAATGAAGAACATGAATCAGAAGATGTTAATGGAGTTACCCACGTGCTGAAACACACCCGTGTTCTTGACCAGGGCGAAGTAATTGATCTCACGCCTGCTACTCAACTTAACGAAGATTACTTCACTGATGGTCCAGGGTATGAAGCATTAGATTAATCGTAGTCGTACCCCAAGATTGAAAAAAAGAAGCCGTAAAACGGCTTCTTTTTTTGATTAACAATAGGTTAGATGCTTCAATTGGAAGACCTGCTTCATTTCCTCAAAGAAAAGATATCTTTTAACTTCCATCCACCTTCTCCTGCTACCCTTACATCACGGTATAGAAAGCGCCACCAGGCCAGAAGCAAAAACAGTAATACACCCATAGAGATGATGAGCAGCCAGTCCCAATTTATACCCAGGATTGCGTAACCTCCCTGATAGATATGAAGGGGCGTATATTTAACAATGTTTTGAAGATCCTGATTGATATTTGATAATCCTATCGCCAGATAATTCGCCACTAACAATCCGCTTGTAATCATACTCGCTAAGCGGGAGGCGGGAACGATCATGCTCAAGAGCAGGGCAAATGAACCAAATAACAACAGCTGAGCTAATAAACCCCAAAAGGGTCTTAACAATTCCCCGGCAGTAAGACCCATGCCGGCACTGCCAGACGGAAGGACCCAGCTCAACCAGGAAATGAACAGAATCAGCATCAGGGTAACTATATATCCAAAAACTCTTCCCCAGAATATCTCTGATCTGCTTTTTGGGTAGGCAAGGACAAGATCCATTAACCCATCTTCTTCATCTTTCACAATCAATTTAGCTCCGGAACTAACGGCAAAGATCCCGACAATAATTGTCATGTATCCAAAGAAATAGAGATCCATATATCCGTGCGGCGAGGAGATTGCCTGAAAGCTGTCCCCGAAAAAGGCCAACATCTCCTGGGGGTAATACTCTAATAAAGCACCAAAATCGATCTTTGCAAGATCTGAATACATGGAAACCATCAGCAAACTATAAAGAGTAAGCCCCAAACCCCAGCCGATGATCTGGCCGCGGTAGCGGCGCAGCGTGTATCTTAATTCCACTAACATCTCACCTGCCTTCCTCTTGATCTGATTCATAATACTTGAGGAAGATTTCCTCCAGAGAATGGGATGTTGTCTCGAGGTCCTTAACTGGATGTGCCGCCAGGGTTTTTATCAACCTGTCTAGATCCCCTTCAACCTGAATGATTACCTCCTCCCCGTTCCGAGAAGAGACTCCCGTTACACCATCAATTGCCTGAAAGAACGCCATGTCGGTTGGCTCCAGGAAACTAATTTTCACTCTTCTGATCGCCATCCTGGTTAATTGATTGGGAGTGGATTTTTCAATGATAACCCCATCTCGAATAATGGCAACCCGCTCCGCTAGCGTCTCAACTTCACTGAGAATATGTGAAGAGAAAAAGACAGTTGTTCCAGCTGACTGAGCTTCCCGCAGCAAACGGTAAACCTCTTGCTGCATTAATGGATCCAGCCCTGCAGTGGGTTCATCCAGCAGCAGGAGATCCGGCTTGTGCATCAGCGCCTGGACAATGCCCACTTTTTGTTTATTACCGCTGGACAGATTTTTTATCGTTCTTGATAAATCAAGGTGTAATCGCTTGGCCAATTCCTCTACAAAAGACCACTCAAGTTGATTGCCCCTCAGCTGACTGAAGTACCGCAGCTGTTGCTCTACGCGGAAATTGTCCTCCAGGCGCAATTCCCCCGGTAGATAACCAGTGAACTGATGAACCACATGTGGTTTAGCTTGAGGATTCATTCCAAAAACCTTGATGCTGCCCTTTTGCGGTCGTATATGATCGAGAATGCAGCGAATGGTAGTGGTTTTTCCAGCTCCATTCGGACCCAGGAATCCGAGGATTTCGCCCCTTTTAACCTTGAGATTGACTCCATGAAGCGCCTTAAATGATCCGTAATACTTTTCCAATCCCTCGATGGTTATCGCGAAGTCATTCATAGTGTTTCTCCAATATACTGACGGCCCTTATTCCTGATGAGGATCCGGCTGCCTATCAACCTGCGAATAAACGCCAGATCTGCGCTGTAAAGAAAACAATCACAATACCCATCAGAACGGGAAGCAAGGAGGCAACGGTGGTCCATTTAATGCTGCCGGTTTCTTTATAAATGGTGTAAATTGTAGTACTGCAGGGATTGTGAACCAGGCTGAACAGCATCAGGTTGACACCGGTTAATAATGTCCATCCTCCCCTGGTCAGAAGGTCCAGTGTCTGCATACCGGACTCAAGTTCAAACATCACTCCTGAGCCTTCACCAACACCAGTCACCCCGGATATCATTACCGTGAGCATGAGAATTGTCGGTATCACGATCTCATTGGCCGGGATAGCAACAATGTATGCTACAAGAATCACACCATTAAGACCAAGTAATAAACCAAAGGGATTTAGAAAATTCACCAAATATTCAGCAATACTCACACCGTTAATAAGAACATTAGCCGAAATCCAGAGGACTACCCCCGCCGGAAGAGCAAAAACAACTGCTCGCCAGAGAACCACCAGGGTACGATCAATGACCGAGGTATATAGGGTCTGCAAAATACGGGGGGGACGGTAAGGAGGAAGTTCCAGGTTGAATGTGGAGACTTCTCCTTTCAGCACTGTCCTTGATAATGCCCAGGAAACCACAAAAGTCAACAAAACTCCCAGCAGGGCAATACTGACTACAGCAAGCGCCGAGATTAATCCGCCAAGGTGAGCTGGAACAAGTGCGCCAATAAAGATTGTGGCGATCAGGATTTGGGTAGGCCAGCGCCCATTACAGAGGGCAAAGTTGTTAGTGATGATGGCAATTAATCTTTCCCTGGGGCTGTCAATGATCCTGGTCGATATAACTCCGGCTGCATTGCATCCGAATCCCATTGTCATACTCAGCGCCTGTTTACCATGGGCTCCAGCTTTCCTGAAAATGTGATCCAGATTAAAGGCAACCCGTGGCAGATATCCAAAGTCTTCTAGAAGAGTAAACAGGGGGAAAAAGATAGCCATGGGAGGAAGCATGACTGCCACCACCCAGGCGGTAGCCAGATAAGCGCCGTCCAGCAATACACCATCAATCCACCAGGGGATGCCAAGATTAGCAAAAACACTTTTTAGGAAAGGGTGGATGGTATCAATCAGGAGCGAATAAAGTAAACCTGAAGGGAGATTTGCTCCAGTGATTGTCAACCAGAATACAGCAGTTAACAACAACATCATTAAGGGAAAACCCCAAATGCGGCTGGTAACCAGACGATCTATTGTCCGGTCCAGATCAAAACGAGGCGCATCCCCGGGATGGGTGACTGCTCTGTCCGCAATGCGGGAAGCATCTGTGTAGAGAGATTCCATGATTTTTTCATGAAAATCTCCTCCGATATCCCAGCGAAGATCCCGGGCTGATTTGATTATTTTTTCATAACTAGAGTTCATATTGTCACCTGTCTTATTTAATTTATTTCAAACTATAAACAATTATTCATCCGGTTTCGAGGTTACAGGCGGAAACCGCTTTTAAGTGCCACTGTATCAACACCAAGTCCATCCAGGTCCTCAACGGTATAGGTCAACTCTCCCAGTTCTCCTTTTTCCACAGCCTGGACAATCCTTTCATCTCCGTCCAGCAGCCGCAGTGCTACCCAACGGGCGTTGGGGACCTGAGGAAATGCCTCTTGGATTTGTGACACAAGCTGAGATACTGCCTGGTCCAGTTTGGGATGAGTGTACTTAACGTGGTAAGGAGCCGCCTGGGTTTCACCAGAGGCAACCTCACTGATTGCCCCCAACAGCTCTTCCAGTCCTTTATCATAGCGGGCAACAGTTGGCACTACCGGAACACCAAGATCCCGCGCGAGACGCCTGTGGTCAACAGAAATATTATGCCGTTCGGCCTCATCCACCAGGTTTAAACAAATCACAACCCGGTTGGTGATCTCAAGTACCTGGAGGACCAGGTTTAGATTCCTTTCCAAACGAGTAGCGTCCACCACAACAACCGTGACATCCGGCTGACCAAACAAAATAAAATCGCGGGCTATTTCTTCATCCAGACTAGTTGCCAACAAGGAGTAAGTTCCTGGCAGGTCAACAAGTTTATAGCGGTTTTCTCCATAATCAAATCCACCTTCAGCCCGGGTAACAGTTTTTCCA
>JAUWEC010000008.1 GCA_030608465.1 Chloroflexota bacterium | reverse complement strand
GGCGGCACTGCTGGGTGCGGCGGCCGTTTGGTTGGTTCACTACGTCGGGGGCACTTTCTTCCCCTCTCTACACATCATCAACTTTGAAGAGTCTATGGCTTTTGTGGACTGGAACGTCATCTGGCTGATCATGGGTATGATGATTTTTATGGCCATGTTTAGCGAGACTGGTGCCATTAACTGGATTGCCTTCCGCACTTTTCGTCTGGCGAAGGGCAATGCCTGGCTGTTGGTGATGAGCCTGGCAATACTCACCGGCGTACTTTCGTCTTTTCTCAACAACGTGACGGCCATCCTGCTCCTTGTGCCATTGTCTATCGAGATCGCTCAGACAGTAGGTGTCCATCCCTTTGCTTTTGTGATCCCCGAAGTACTGGCGTCCAACATTGGCGGAGCAGCGACCATCATCGGCGACCCGCCCAGCACTATCGTCGGCTCGCACCTGGGGTTAAGCTTTGTCGAGTATCTAGTCAACATGGCGCCTATCGCCATTCTGTGTATGATCCCCCTCTTGATAATAATTAGCTTTCTCTACAGGCGCGAGTTTGCCGATGCTGAGGAGCATTTCTCGCCGGTGCTGGTAGCCCGGCTGGAAGCAGACTCTCACATTACCGACTTCCCCCTGCTGCGTAAATCCGGGCTGGTGGGACTGTTAATGATGATCCTGTTTTTTACCGGGGATTTTTTCGGTGGTATTCCACCCAGCGTCGTTGCTCTGAGCGGCGCGGCAATCCTGGTCGCCTGGGTACGACCCGACATGCACCGTATGTTGCACGAGGTGGATTGGACTACACTGATTTTCTTTATCAGTATCTTCGTAATCGTAGGCGGACTAGAGGCAACCGGGGTCATTACCTGGATAGCCAGAATCATCGGTGAACTGGCCGGGGACAACCTACAAAAGGCAACGGTTTTAATGGTCTGGATACCAGGCGTCGCTTCGGGCATCGTGGACAACATCCCCTTCACTGTTGCCGCTCTTCCCATTGCTGACTTTTTATCTTCTACAATAACCGGTGCTGAGAATATGATCTTGTACTGGGCTCTCATCTTGGGTGCCGACCTGGGGGGCAACGCCACAATCCTGGGCTCTGCGCCCAATATTGTCGCAGTCGGCTTGTTGGGCCAGGCCGGCTATCGTCTCAGCTTTGGCCGTTTTATGCGTGACGGTGTGCCAGTAACAATAGCCACCCTTTTACTGGCAACTATTTGGTTACTGACTCGGTATTAAGGAGGAATAACATGGGCATGATTTTGTGCGCCACCCGCGGGGGCGAAGCCAGCTACCCCACACAAGATGCCGTTATCGCTCTGGCAAAAAAACAAGGCGACGAACTGGTTTTTCTCTACGTGGTTGACGTTAGCTTTCTTAACCATACAGCTGCACCCTTGGTTGTAGATGTTGAATCAAGTTTAGAAAAGCTAGGGGAGTTCCAATTGGCAATGGCCCAGGAGCGGGCCGCAGCACAGGGAATCATAGCCCAGACCATCGTGCGCCAGGGCTCTTTACGAGCCGAACTGGTTTCGGTGGCGAAAGAGATCGGCGCGATCCTCATAGTGATGGGCCGCTCCCTGGGACCGGATGCCGCTTTTGAGGAATCTGCCCTGCAAGTCTTTGCCGCCGACTTGCAAAGCGAAACGGGCGTCGAGGTCCGCATCCTAGAAATAAGTGATTAACTATTTGAACCTAATACACGAATCCGGGAATTAAGAAATCATTTGAGGGGCAATCTGTGGAACCATATGGTAAGGGTCGGTAAATGTGTGAGGCAGTCAATAGCGAACTAACCCTCTCCCCCCTTCGATAATCCCATCGGCAAGCCTTTCCTGCCTGTACTGCCTATCCTGAGCGAAACGAAGTGCAGCCGAAGGAAGCCTGCCGAAGTGAGCGAAGCCGAAGGGAAGCACTCGACGAGCTTCCTTCAACATCGTTCAGGACGGGCGGGATAAACTCCAGCGAATGACTCAAAACCAGTAATCTCATTCGTTAGATCGCAGGGGAACAAGGGACTTGATTGATCTAAGAACATTTTTTTTCGTAAAGGAGAATATCACAATATGGACAAGGGGAATAAATGGAGTAATCTTGTTATCGGTGTGGGTTTGGTGCTGGTCTTATTTTCCGCACCCCATTTGATCGATGATTTTTTATATGGTATCCCGGAAGAATTTGGCCTGACTAATCAACAAACTCAGATTTTAGCCGGAATATTTCACGTTCAGCTCATTGTGTTTTTTGTTCTGGCTGCGCGTAAGCAAAGAGCAGGTTACTACGGGTTCATTTTCTGGGGTATATTTCTGGCCTTGGCAGGCATCTTAAAACATCTGCCCAAAATCTTAAAGCCCGAACCGTATTGGAGTGGTCTTTTTTCGGAAACCCTGATCATCGGGATGATTATCGCCGGTATTGTATTAGCTATTACATCCATTCTAGCAATACGCGATTTGTCACGATCAAAATTTGAAAAATAGGAAAAAACGAGCTAACACCCACTGCCCTTCGACGGAATTTATCCCGAGCCCTTCGATTCCGCTGCCCTCCACTCAGGACAAGCTTATCGAGGGGAACGAAGTGTAACAAAGACGAAGTGAACTCAGGCGAAGGGAACTTGTTGAGGGGAATCAGGATCTTCGATACCTGACTGGTCTCGCCAATGGCGTATCATTGGTGCCGCCCATGAAACGGGGGAATCAGCCGCTCGAAGCAGTTCATGTGTTTAAGTTATATAATCCTAATACAGCCAAATCGGCAGCTAATTGTAGTATTGGAAAATCAGATTCTCCCCCAATAGGGGCCGCATTTATACCAGCATTAGACAGCTGATGCGTGATAGTCGAAACAGGGAAAGATAATATTGGCGAATACTGACGTTACTTCCCTGCGCTCAACACTGCGGTTAAACACGACAGCTCTGTGTTAGATAAAATGCTTTTTTCAAAGGATAAGTGATACACCCGAAGAAAATCTTTAGAGAGCTTATTACAACAAAAGTGGTTTTGATTAAATTACACAAAAGGCAATTGTTTAATGAAAAGTAAAGAAGAAATAAAATACTACTCGCCAATAGAAGAAAAAATTAACATCACTTCTCATGCTATCGGCCTTGTATTAAGCATTATTGCTCTGGTGTTTTTATTTACGCATGCAATCCGGCATGGAGACGTTCGGCATGTTGTAAGTTTCAGCATTTTCGGAGCTAGTTTATGTGTTTTATATGCAGCTTCTACTTATTACCATAACACTAAAAACCCGGAGTTAAGAAGAAAATCAAGAGTTGTTGACCACGCATCCATTTATGTTCTCATAGCTGGAACTTACACTCCTTTTACGATTGTGACATTAAATGGCCTCACAGGATGGGTGATTTTCGGAATCTCCTGGGGATTAGCTATAACAGGAATAATATTAAAATTATTCTTTACAGGAAAATATGATTTTATTTCAACATTGATGTATGTGTTCATGGGCTGGATAATCATTTTCGCTGTAAAACCATTAATTAATACTTTATCTTCATCTGGTCTGTTCTGGCTTGTTGCGGGCGGAATTTCTTACACAATTGGTGCACTGTTATACAGCATTAAAAAAATAAAATTCAATCACTCAATCTTCCACATGCTAGTTTTAATTGGAAGCGGATGTCATTTTGTGTCAGTGTTCTTTTATGTTTTACCAATTTAATAAATCAGTATCTGTTTTTAGGTAAATTAAAAAAACAGATAACAGATTGGGCCTCCTGACATTCTTCCTACCTTCAAAGGAGATTTCCATGAACAGATTATCAAAATGGTCCCTCACCACCTCCGTTCTGATCCTGATGGTTTTTCTTTCCAGCTGCTCCCTGACCTCTAGCGGGGTCTCATCAGCGGTAAATACTCCCTCTCCCCAGGAAGCTGCCCCCCCGGAAAACGATTCATCAGGTGAGACCTCCGGGAACGCCGGGGAAGCCGAATCCGACTCAGATTATGTTCATGAAGAGTGTAGCGAGGAACAGATCCTGATAAAAGTTTATTATGATCACAACTGGGTCTGGAGCCCAGATGGAACCAAAGCCACCGGAGGGTTAAAAGGAGAAGCAGAAGGGGGCTGTACCTTTTTGCTTTTCCCAATGGGAGACGGGTATTATGAACCCGAAACCTGCACAATTTATTATTCCCAGCATGGAAAGGTCAAAGGTGAAAATGATCCAGACGAATGCACCATATCTGGGAGAGGTATGGCCGAAATGACAGTTGGCGGATCTTGTGAGGAAGGGCATCTGGTTGTGGATATCATGGAGGTAATGACAGAAGAGTTGGAATCGACAATAATCTGTGGACCCAAGACGACAGATTTTGTCCTCTTTTACCCACCTACTATACTGTCCATTCTGGAAATTCCACCGATTGGTATTGGGGAATTCCGATCCGACTCTACCCTCATGCCGCAATTTTATGATGTTAACTTGTATTGGCGGGTCACCCTTCAATAAGACCTATCCAAACAAGGAGATCCAATGCCGGACAGTATCAAAACCTGCCTGCCAGGAAAAAGCAGGTCCCACCTCTTTTTACTGATTACAGGTTTTACGGTTTTCTGTGGAATCAGCCAGTTAAGCCGATTGTATTATCCACTTTTTGGGCTGGTCGTTACAGCAGGAATTGCGTTTCCGCTTGCCTGGGGTGGATTAACAAAGGATTGGGAAGCGATTGGGTTTTCCCAACAAAACCTGGGAAAGGCATTATTTTGGGGCGTTTGTGCCGGCATTGTAAGCAGTCTAGCGGGTTTGGCAGTTTTGCAGGAAAGATCGTTTGTGAGCAACCTCGGTCAGCAACTGCTCATCGGCATTCCTCTCTGGATATTGGTCATCAGTCCCTTCCAAGAGTTCTTCTTCCGGGGGTGGATGCAATCCGGCTTGGCAGAATTGCTGGGAAAGTGGTGGGGGCTGGTAATTTCCACTATATGTTTCACAGCATGGCACTATTTATCTCCAATCGTTGACCTGGCAACTTTTCCTTTGGCAAGCACAGGAGGGGTTATTTCGACATTTGCCGCCGGTTTGGCGTATGGCTATGCCTTTCAGATGAGCAAGAATATCATTGCCCCTTGGATGGGGCATTTGATATCAGGAATTGTATTTATAATTATTGGCGCAATGGACTTTGTCCAGGTTTTTCAATAAACGGATTGTTTGACTCCCGGGTCGGGCAAACTCGTTGTTTAAACTCCCCAAAGAGGAATAAATATGCCGCGCAATTACAGAACCAGCCTGTTCATAATAATAGCTGCTGCTTTGTGTCTTGGAGGAATTTCCGGCGTCTCCCCCGGATATGCACAGAATTCTGTCCAATTTTCTGAGGTTGAAGTGGAAAATCATTTCCCAGATGAATTGCTCTTTCGCGCCTGGGTGTCCAGCGCTGCAGGCGAAATTGTCAGCGCGAAATTCGTCTACACTTATGAAAAGTATTACTCGTCCAGCAGTTATACCAAAGATACGGTCGAGATCGAGTCGGGAACAAAGGTCTTTCTGGAATATGTACTGGACACCCGGGACTTCACCACGCCTCCCCTGATGCCCATCGCCTATCATTGGGATGTAATGGATGCGGACGGAAATCATTATACGAGTGAACCGGAAATTATCCATTACTCGGATATTCGTTTTGATTGGCAGGTGATGGAAAATTCCGACATTGGTGTCTGGTGGCATGACCGACCAGAATCTTTCGGTGAGACTATCTTTGAAATTGCCATCGCTGCGGTAGAACACCAGCAGGACCTTTTCCAGGCCGATCTGGATTACAAGATGAAGATTATAATTTACAACAATTCCGCGGAGTTTGCCGCCTGGCACAACCTGGCACACGATTGGGTCGGGGGCGAAACATATAGCAATTATGGTATTACGGTCCAGATAGTCGAAGATTCAGGCTATCTAAGCGGTTGGTTAAATAATGTGATCCCGCATGAAATTTCTCATTTATATTTTGATCAGGTAACATACAATTCAACCGTTTCAATCCCGGTCTGGCTGAATGAGGGAGTGGCACAATACAATGAGTTCGTCTCGCAGGATTGGGCTTTGGAAGAAGTGAATGCCGCAGCTAAGGATGGACGCTTGATCCCGCTTTCATCACTCGCCACTGGGTTTGGCGCGTTCGATGAAGAACGCGTCTACCTGGCTTATCATGAAGCATTGAGCGCAGTCACTTATCTGGTCGATAGTTATGGGAACGAGGGACTGGGCACCTTGTTGGCCGCATACAAAGATGGAATAACCACAGAAGAAGCATTCCAACTGACACTTGGGATCAGTGCCAGTCAATTCGAACTGGATTGGGCCGCCTCCGTTGGTGCAACAAATTATGCTATCCCAACTGCCCGGGTTTTACCCACATTTTTCCCTTCCCCTACGGCACCATCGATTACCAACCAGTCAACTCCTGTTCCCAGGACAGAACCCACCAAAAAGGTGCCTGCCCTCCCCTGCATGTCTGTTTTATTACTCTTGGGTTTTGTTGTCGGGATAGTATGGCCAAGCCGCGCTACAAAACAATAAATAGAGGTTCTTCTGTATTAAATTAACTGGGGTGAACCACTCCCTGATATTGAATGCAGTTGACTGAAAAAGGAAACAACAATGAATCAAAAAATTTGGAGCGATGTCGACAGCTATTATGAAAAATTGATAGTAAGACCTGATCCAAGATTTAATAAGATCATTGAAGCTTCACTTGAAGCAGGTTTGCCGTCAATCAACATCACCTCCAGCCTGGGCAAGCTACTGGAGCTTTTGGTACGATTCCAGGGAGCAAGTCGAGTTTTAGAGATTGGAACGCTAGGTGGATACAGCACCGCCTGGTTCGCCCAAGGGCTGCCTCCCGGAGGAAAGGTTATTTCATTAGAAATTGATTCGGAACGAGCGGCTATTGCATTGAGGAATTTATCCCAATTTGAGTTTTCCAACTTAGTTGATATTCAGGTTGGAGACGCGCTGGACATGATGAAAACGCTGCATGAAACTGGAGAGGGTCCATTTGACTTGATCTTTATCGATGCTGAAAAATCCCAATACTGTGAATACCTTGAATGGGCGATTAAGCTCTCTCGCCCAGGCACAATGATTGTTGCCGACAACGTTGTTCGACGGGGAAAAATCATCGATGAGAGCAGTGAAGATTCAAGTGTTAATGGCATCCGAGCGTTCAATGACAAGGTATCCCAGGATCCACATTTGAGGGCAACTGTTTTACAGACAGTCAGCCCCAAGGGACATGATGGTTTCTACCTGATTTATGTGGATCCAGAATCCCAAATAAAATAATTACATAAAGTCATCGAAGCAATCAGGGGATTGTGTTTATTTAAATTTTTATTGTGGGAATCACTGAAAACCGAATACTGTTACCCTACCTTCAGTCTCGCCCCCTCCAAGTCACCCAATCACCTCTTCAGCCTTCTTACATCCCCCTCCCGGATAGTGATCCCCTCCGCATCCAGCCTTTCCAGAAAAGCCAGTATATATTTCCGGCTGCTGCCAAAATGATCTCGGGCTTGGGCAACTGTAATAGTGCCGCCATCCTGGAGTTTTTCCTTGATCTCAACAATCATCTTATGATAGGTTTCCGGCGTGAAGACCACTTCGGAAGAAATCTGTTTCAGTTCTTTCAGGAACAACAGAGCGTTATAAACCTCTTCTCCTACCTCTTCCCGGCATTCATTCACTGAGGGAGGAAGGATTGGATTTTGGGAAAATTTTTCCAGCAGACTATTTACTTTTTCAGTTTGCCCGGGAGAAAACTCAATAGAAAATCCCTGCAGCAGAATGGCTGGTCCCTGCTTAATCAGTTCGCCTTCCTGAATCAACGTTTCAATCGCCTGTTTAAAAATAGCATCAGCCAATCCGGATTGACTTTTGAGTTCCTCGCGAGACATACCCGGACGGAGAGGATATTCCTGATGATATCCCTCAACTTTAATCACAAGCTTTGATATTATCTCGTCCCAGGTAGCTTTATCGGCAACAAATCCGTTGCCAGCAGAGCTATCATCCATTACCAGAACAAGTCCTTCTTCAAGAAGCTGATTCAAGCTTTCCTGAGCTGCGTTTATTTCCAGTCCTGATTGCTCAATAACAACACTCCAATTCGCCACACCTGCCCGGGATATAATTTGCCGCATCACATCCACCGGATCTCCGGCGGAGAGGGTCTCTAAATGATCCAACACTTCCTGATCAAACCGTTTATGCCGGTAAGGCGGATTAGGATCAAGTACAATTCCTCCCCCCAG
This sequence comes from Chloroflexota bacterium, assembly GCA_030608465.1. Taxonomy (GTDB): domain Bacteria; phylum Chloroflexota; class Anaerolineae; order Anaerolineales; family UBA11858; genus B10-G9. The sequence goes on along the minus strand of JAUWEC010000008.1, from coordinate 24,374 downwards.
AGTTTCTGATGGTGAAGGCCGGCGCAGGATATAGCGGTCTCCCCGCATGGCAATTACCGGCTCCTCTACTTCCAGCTGCAGCCAGGCAGTCTCCCCCGGTTTTAGGTTTTCCCTGCCCAATAACCGGACTCTGGCAATGGTTTCATCCGCGCCAAGGAATAGTTTGGTTTGCAAATCATGAGTCAGGGGCTTATCAAGATCCCCCAGGTAGCGAAACTGCACATCAAGTCGGCGGGTCGAGCTGTAATCTCCAGGATGGGTAACGACATCACCCCGTTTAATACTCTTGTTATCAACACCGGAAATATTCACCGCTGTCCGGTTTCCAGGACCTACTTCTTTTGCATCCTGATTGTGGGTCTGCAAACCCCGTATTCTGCCTGATTTCGCCGAAGGCAGTATTGTAACCTCATCCCCTACCTTAAACGTTCCATCCAATAAGGTCCCGGTCACTACAGAACCAAATCCTGCCATCAGAAAGATCCGGTCAATGGACAGACGGGGCCGACCCTGGTCAATCCGGGGAGGTTGACCAGCCAGAACATCACTTAAAGCTTCTAATAACTCATTCAGCCCGGTTTTCTCCGTGGCGGAAACGTGGATAACCGGAGCATCCTTCAAGGACGTTGAAGAAACGAGTTCCTGGATTTCAATCTCAACCAGATCCAACCATTCCGAATCATCCACCAGATCTACCTTGGTTAAGGCAATCACACCTTTTTTTACTTCTAGTAAATCCAGGATAGCAAGGTGCTCCCTGGTTTGAGGCATAACTCCTTCATCCGCCGCAATCACAAATAGGCAAGCATCTATGCTGCCAATACCTGAGAGCATGTTTTCGATAAAATCCCGATGTCCGGGAACATCGACAATGCTGATATTTTTGCCGTCAGGAAGCTGAAAAGTGTCGAATCCCAACACAATACTCATCTCCCGTTCGCGTTCTTCACGCAATCGGTCTGGATGGGTTCCAGTGATCGCTTCTATCAGGGTAGACTTACCGTGGTCGACGTGACCCGCTGTGCCAATAATATACATGATCGGATAATGCTGTACTTTAATTTGTTATCAACTAATGCTCGGTGAGAATGGAATTCAGGAGCTTGATGTTATATCCTCAGCGAAATCCATCCATAACTTGCTCAAATTCGCCAGCCCACTCCCGGATCAATGTTAACAATCCCTGAAGCTGGGTCTCGGAATAGGAACTGAGCTGTCCCAATTGATCTTCAATTTCCTGCAGCCCATCTTCTAAAAGAGAAATCCTCTCTTCCCCTTCCTTGTACTGCCGTTCAATAATCTTGGACTGCTCTTTCTGCGAGAGAGTGTAATTGGTCCAGCGTTTTTGATCGTCTGCTGTAAAGGTTCCCCATTCCTGGCGGAACCGCTCATCAGCCAAGCGCTGAATCTCAGTAATTTCATTAACCCTTCTATCCAACAGCGTGGAAAGATCTTTGAGCTCATCCTGCATGCGTTTTACGCCCCGGTGGGTGGAGTCAAGTTTGGCCATCTGCTCATCCAAATCCTGAGCTTGCTTTTCAATGCTGTCAAAACGGTTCATCCGGTTCTTCCAGGTAGATTCCCGCTCTGTATTCTGAAGCGCGGCTTCTTCCAAGAATGTCTCTTGTTCTTTTTTAAGATCTCTCCGGATTGATTCCAATTCCTGGATCCGGTTCTTCATCTTCTGGTAATCGCTGCCAACCAGATCTAATAGACCACGCTGCTCATCTACCCGTTTTCGCAGGGCAGACTGTTCCCCTTGTAAATCTGTAATCCGTTTGATCTCTTTCTGACGCTCTTCTTTTGCTGAACGTGAATATCGCAGATACTCGGTGTACTCTCGCTTTATTTCACTGATATCCTTTTCCACCTCCCGTAAAGAAGCATTAAACCGGGTTTCTTCTTCGATCCGAGTTTTCATATTCTTTTCTAAATCTTTTACCCGCTTAAAATCTTCCCCCATAGTTTTTTGCTGCGTTTCAATCCCCTTGATTTGGGTCCGTAGATTTTTTTTGGCATCGGTTATCCAGGATTTAGTGATTTTTTCATAATCCTTGAGCTCTTTTTTTCGTTCCAGCCTGAAATCTGCCAAACCATTATCAAAATCATCCACCCGGGAAATGGAAGTCCTTAAACGGGTGATATCGCTGTCAAATTCAACCTGCTTTTTGCTGAAGGCGTTGAGTTTTCCCTCCAAATCCTGAAGCCGATCCTCTAATTCCGAGATGATCGCCTTGTCTTTTCTTCTTTCATCATCCAGCCATTTAATCCGCTTTTCCAGCTGTTCATTTTCCATGAATCATTCTCCTGTCTTCGGATTTCTCCAAGCATTGAGATTATAGCATGTCCAAAACTGAAAACATACTAGCAAATCACACCTCAATTTAGCCTGTAATATTATTCAGGATCCCAAAAATATTTTCGTTATGCTTTGAGCCGCCCGCATTACAATCTGCGGAAACAAGCCTAAAAGCACCAAGAATACATTCACAGCAAGAATCAATGATCGGTAGAAGGGATTCCCTATGATCAACACTCTCTCCTCCCCTGAATTCCTGGTTAAAGCTGCCAAAATTCGTACTCCGCCAATGATTAACTCCAGTGCCCCAAGAATATACATGGCGTTTATCCAGAGGGGATAAGATCTGAGGTTAGACCCCAGTGCCCAGTAAAGAGGAAAGCCGGCTAACAGGGGCAATCCTGCCAATGTGAAATAGCCTACTAAAATTCCAGAAGAGATGATTGGCCATTGACGGGCGGCTCCGGCTGCAGAATCGTAACTAAAGCTGCTCATAACCTGACGCAAATGGGATAAGGACAAGGACCATACGCCTAATGCCAAAGCCTGGACAACGAACAAAGCAAAAAAGAGGGGAAACCCCAACGAGAACAAACTGATTGCCAACAGTGATCTGCCAATTTCTGAAATTATCACAGCTGCCATCATACGTCCCAGGTGCTTCGAAACAAGGGCAAGTGAACCCCCGAAACCAATCATCATCGCTCCTGCAATTTGCATGGGCTGCTGTATATTGATATTCTTACCAAACCAACCCGCTTCGGTGATAAAACGCAAACCAAATATAAATACACCGAGGAGATAGATGTTTAGCACAAATCCTGTCAGGAAGGGATGGTTCTTTTCCGTAATCATAGGAATCCAACTGATGAAGGGAAAGATCGCCAGCAGGAATGAAAAACCCAGAGCCAGGATAACCAATGATCTGACCAACAGCAGCTGATCACCGGTATTGATATCAATCCAGCTCGCCAACCAGGCAGCAAAAAGGATAAACAGCATACCCAGGATCTGAAAAATAAGAAAACGCAGCACTCCCTGAGTAGGCACTTGCCCCGGTGGAGATAATAAAACAACGAAAATAAGGGCCAAAAAGGCAAAAAACAACGCGCCGTAAAAAATTGGTTCTACCGCGTAGGCAGTGAGAATTAGAACAGTACCTGCCAATCCCAGAGGGATAACCTGGATCGGGACAGTTTTCGGATCAAGAATAAAAAACCAGAAGGTGCACAAGAGGAAAAGCAATACCACAATCGGCCGGTCTGCTTCGGAAAGAACAAACCGCCTGCCAAAAATCAGCATTTCGTCGGACACTTTGAGTTCCCAGAAAAGGTAGTTAAATACCTTATTGATGGGTAAAAAAGCCGCTAGAGCAGCCAGGTTAAGGCTTATTATGGTTCCAGTCCATTTTAAAATCCGCTGGTGATTCATAATAAACAGGAAAAACCCTGAGATAAAAAGCGGTATTAGAATCCACAACAGCGGTGTGTTCAACTTGTTTCCTCCAGATAACTTGTTAACAGGAGATACGCACCAACAAAGGCGATTCCGATGTTAAGAATTGCCAGTAAACCTGTCATTAATACCGACGCCTCTAGCGTCGCATACAAAATTTCAAATCCGGAAATTACTGTTAACACTCCAATAATAATCCGGATCACCTCCCGGGATAATCCAAGCTGGAGCAATCCAAGGCCCAACAATAATAATCCTCCCAACGTTTGCTGGCTGGTTGCCCCCAAAAACCAGCGCAGCGCATCAGGTACCAGGGAATACACAGAGATTCCAATTAACAAAGCGGCAAATCCTTTGAAAAAGATTCCAGGGAGACTCAATTCATTTTTCGTATCAGCTGTGGACTCGGGGATATTAGCATATGTAAGAAACAGAACCGCTGTCGCCATCCATCCTGCAACGAGTTTTACAACTGCGATTTCCACTGGCCAGCTAATACTGACAAGGCTTAAGACACAGATATACTGTAAGGTTAATAAGCCAGTCATCCAGCGCCAGTTTTTGACCCGCAGGATACCTACAGCACATAAAAAAAGTACCGTAACCGACAAAGATTGAAAAAGGCTCACCACTGGTTACACCCCCCCACTTAAGGTGATCAAGGTCAATAAAAGAAAACCAAGTATTAATGCCCAGATTAATCCGCCTTCCCCCTCAAATTGGCTGGTTATAAGAAAAACAGTCCGATCTATTAATCTGGCTGCTCCAGAACCAATACCAGAAATGATATTCTGTGCATATTTTATCTTTTCATCTCCCCTGTATAGGTTAAGCCGGGGAATCCTTTTACCAAAAATAAAGAATAAAATAATGAGTATTAAAGGAATCCATAGTGAGGTGGGGTTGGATAAAATACCGCTCCTGGAACCCAGAAGTTTGTATTCAAGAGCGATCACAAACTGGGTTAAAATTATTACTGCCGGACACATGACACACAGTATAGGAACCGGATTTGGCGTATTGCCATCCTGCTTAACCTTCTGGATGTTTTTGGATAAGATTCTCCCAATTAAGACGCCAGCAGCGATGGCAAACAGGACCCCGGATACTCCGTTAACAAATAGCTCCCCTCCATTCCAGGTTGGTAAAAATGGTATCGGAATCATTCCGATTGATACCATCAGTAGAGTGGCATTCAGTTGGGTTCTGTTTTCGAAAGAAAGGAATATAAGTGAACCGGGTAGAATTAAAACCAATCCCCAGGATAGGCTCGCAGCCGGAAAAGCAGCTAACGCGCTCCCCAATATCAAACCAAGCACTCCAAAAGACCAGATATTCCAGGACCACTGCAGTTTATATGTATTGATTCCGATTAAACCAAGAACAAGGGTAAGGCATGCTATAACGGTAATAAATCCTGGCTGGATAACACTTGGGTCCATTATTTTCGCGCCCCTGGTGATCAGCATGATGCTGATAGCAATGGGTAGAACCCGCAGCAACTGTCCAAGATCTCGCTTCGGCCCCCCATTAAAAAATCCTTCCCGAGCGGGGAACCAGAAGCCAAATCCACAAATGCCAGCAGTTACTAAAATCGGTCCAACTGTAGAGCTAAACCCAGAAAAGGATGAATTTACACTCTCTTCCAGACCGGTCAAAGCTGCATAAATTAATAAAAGCGGTCCTGCCAACCGGAGGACAATGGGAAGGATTAGTCGGTTATCACTCACTTTCTCCCCCTGATAAAGTACAGAATAAGTAATCCAGATAATCTCAATAAGCGTCCAGAAAACTAAAAAGGTGTAAACATTATCAGATAGTACTGCCAGAAAACAAACTCCACTCAAACTATAAATCCAGACGCTTTGTTGAGGGGAAAATCGCTGACTCAGGGCAACAAAAAAAGCAATCGATGTCAGAGCCAGAGCTAACGGGATTGATATCCGATCCAGGATTAATGCCGGCTCAAAGAGCAGCTGAGATCCGAAATCCCAACCTAAATTCAGCCTGACCTCGGGATTTGTTATGCTGTATAAAAGCAGCAAGATCCAGGCTGACCCGGTGGTCCCCATAAACCAAAACCGTAATTTATGAAGATTAAAATTCCGCTGCCGGAATCTTAGGAGCAGGATTGGATTAATCAATAATAAACCAACAGACAAGATGGGAATACTGTTCACAAAATTATTCCTGGTCCCCTTCGTAAAGGATCACACCTGAAGTGTCGATAGAACTTACCAAATCACTGATTGTTTGATCGGAATCCGGGAATTTTAGTTCCGGAGCTATCTCCATAAGGGGAACGAGAACAAAAGCTCGCTCCGGTATTTTTTTGTGCGGAAGGGTAAGGTAAACCTCGTTTATAACTTTTTTCCCATAAAAGAGAATATCAATGTCCACCAATCGGGGACCATAAATGAAACTTGGTTTCCGGCCGATCTTTTTTTCAATCTTCTTCAGGTAGGCCAGTAACTCCCGGGGAGGGAGTTCTGTTTCCCCCTGCACAACCTGGTTTAAAAAATCAGGCTGGTCTTTGAATCCCCAGGGTTCAGTTTGATAAATTGACGAACATACAATCACATCTATAGCCGGCGGAAGTTCTTTGAAAACAGCCTCAAGATTGGCTTCCCGGTCTCCCAGGTTTGAGCCCAGCGATAAGTAAATAATCTCTCTTAGATCTGATTCCATATCTGCAAATCCGTCAATGACTACTTTCCTGCTTAAGGATAACACACCTGCTCTGGCTGAAGAGTACTGTCAACCCTGCAGGATTGACAATCTTGTTCCGTTGTCAGGTGACCCGCGGTTTGGTATAATTTCCTCCGCAAAAATTAATACTGGAGGGGTCGCATAGTTGGCCTAGTGCGCGCGCTTGGAAAGCGCGTATTCTTCACGGAATCGTGGGTTCGAATCCCACCCCCTCCGCCTTTTTAATCGCTCAGATACCGTGAGCGATTATACTTTTACCATCAAGTTGTTATTTATTTCACCTTCTTTCTATTCCTGCATCTGGAGGCAATTATGCTTTTTACTCCTGGAGAAATCGGCTTATTGGAACTGCCCAATAGACTGGTACGATCTGCAACCGCTGAAAGAATGGCAAACGATCAGGGATTCCCTCTGCCAACTTTAACAGCCCTTTACCGCACGCTGACTAAGGGAGGTGTTGGATTAATCATAACAGGACATATGTATATCAATCCAGACGGAAAAAGCCACCCGGAGATGACCGGCATTTACACCGATGAACTCATCCCGAGACTGGCAGAACTGGTTAAAGCAGTTCATGAGGAAGGAGGAAAAATAGCCGTCCAGATCAATCACGGCGGCGGAAATTGCAGCCAAGAGACCGTTAAGCAAGCCATCTCCCCCTCCGCCGCAGAGCAGGTTTCCATATACAATCGCCAAACGCAGGAAATGACCGAGAAAGAGATCCGGCAAACCATCAGCGATTTTTCCCAGGCTGCCAGAAGGGTAAAAGAAGCTGGTTTTGACGCCGTGCAGATTCACGCTGCTCATGGCTACCTGGTCAATCAATTTCTCTCACCACTGACCAACCACCGGGACGACGAATGGGGCGGATCACTATCAAACCGGAGTAAATTATTACAAGAAGTATGTCTGGCGGTTAGAGAACAGGTAGGACCAGACTATCCCCTATTCATAAAATTTGGCATCGCTGATGGATGTGAGAACGGATTTTCCCTGGAAGATGGCCTGGAGACCCTCCAGAATTTTGGATCCTGGGGGCTGGACGGGGTAGAACTTAGCTCCGGATTCAGCGGAGAACTCTTCTCAAGCATCCAAAAAAGAATCAACAAACCAACCGATGAGGGTTATTTTTTGCCTTTTGTAGAACGGGCCCGTTTAAAAACTGAGCTGCCGATAATGGCAGTGGGTGGTTTTCGCTCACGGACGGTGATGGAACGGGTTCTGTTATCAGGTGCTGCGGACTTTATCTCCCTCTGCCGACCATTAATCAGGGATCCAAACCTTCCCGCGCTTTTAGAGGCAGGAGATGCAACACATTCTGACTGCCTCTCAGCAAACCTCTGCTGGGCGGAAAACAAAGGAGAAGGAATATCTTGCAAATGTTTCGATTGAATTGGTTGATTATTTGGGATTTAGAGCTGCCAGATAAGTTCAGGTTCTTATCTTCAACAATGAGTTTGAGGTATAATATATCCGGTAAAAACCAAACACAATCTGTATGAAATCCTTACCCATGAAAACCTACCAGGTAGTATTAGTCGGGCTTTTGATCGGTTTCATCCTCCTTTCAGGCTTGAGTTTCCCCGCAATAAACAGCACTCTGGTGACAAACCCAGACCCAAATCCCACCGCTACACTTAAAGCTGGGAAAGGTTCTACGGAACCTGAATCAGGGGACACCCTGGGCTTAATCTATGCTGCGGGTGTGATCGTGCTGATTACACTGGGTGGAGTTTTTATCCAGCGGTTGATTAAAACACCAACCTCATCAGATTTAACCTGAATCTTCATTGTTTACCCTTATCCTAAAACAAGATGCGAAAGACAATTTCCCAAAAACAGCTGTTAAATCGATTTATTGACACCCATACCTGCCTGCGGTATCATGCCCACGAGCTTCGGGTGGGTCCGGCGCGGCAGAGCCCTTTGAACTGTGTCAGGTCCGAAAGGAAGCAGCACTAAGGAGGATCCTCTGGGTGCCGCCGGTGTGCCTGCCCGAAGCTTTTTTCCTCCCCGGTAATTGGGAAGCCACCAGGAATAAACCCTCTGTCGATGAATATCCTTGAATTGGTAAAAAAACCCCTCATCCAAAGAATATCCGCCGTAGTTATCGCAATAATCGGGATTATCCTGATTACCATTTCTGCTTATAAAAATATCTCTCTAGTAGTCAATGGTGAACTGCAGGAACATACTACATTTGCATTAACTGTAAATGGGTTTCTAGAGGAACAGGGAATCATGCTCCAGGATTCTGACCGTTTGAGTCCCTCGTCAAAAACAATGCTGTGGGGTGGAGAAACGATTTTCCTCACCCTCTCCAAAGGGATTCAAATTTACGCGGACGGGCAGACAATTTCACTCAACACAGCTGAACGTAGGCCAGAAAATATTATCCTAGAAGCCGGGCTGCTGCTTTATCCCCAGGACCGGCTCCTGGTTGATGGATTTCCTGTGCGGGAAAATTCAACCATGCCCCCCGCTGCATCTCATTCGATTCAGGTTCTTCGCGGCACTGCCATCGAACTCCATACCGAGGATGGGATCTTCCGCTTCACGACAGATACTGATATTCTGGCAGATGCACTTTGGAAAGAGAATATTAAGATTTTCGAAGCTGATCATCTATCAGTACCACTCAACACAGTCCTCGACGGAACTCTTCTTAAAGTGAAATTGATCAGATCTAAACCACTACTGGTTCAATTACCGGAACAGACAGTAACTATCAGGACAACCGCGAATTCGGTCGGAGCTGCCCTTGCCCAATCGGGTCTTTCTTTACAGGGTTTGGATTACAGCTATCCCCCCGAGGATGAATCCCTGCCGGATAACCGCCAGATTGAAGTAGTCCGGGTCAGAGAAGAGATCATTCTTAACCAGGAACAAATCCAATTTTCAACTGAATATCAATCGGTGTCCGACCTGGATCTGGATCAACTACAAATCATTTCCGGCGGAGAATTCGGTATCGAAGCTCAACGTCTGCGAATTATTTATGAAAATGGTTCCGAAGTATCCCGGGAAATTGAAAAGGAGTGGACCATTAAGGATCCTAAACCGAGGGTTATCGGTTACGGCACGAACATTAACATTCTGACCGAAAATACCCCGGATGGACAGATCAGCTACTGGCGGAAAATTACCGCTTATGCAACTTCATACGATTCCACCTGTCCCGGGTGTAACACGATCACTGCCAGCGGCACGGTGTTGAAAAAAGGGACTGTTGCTGTAACACGTGATTGGTACCAGTATATGAAAGGGGCTAAACTATATATTCCGGGTTATGGTTTTGGAACCATTGAAGATATAGGCGGTGGGGTATCCTGGAGCACTAACTGGGTTGACCTGGGGTACAAAAAAGACAAATATGTTCCCTGGAGTCGAAATGTAACCGTATATTTTCTTGCTCCAGCTCCCCCTCCCGAAAATATCATGTATGTGCTCTATTAATTTCTGGATTTTTGCCCGGGGAAAAATGCACCATACCCCATTTCCCATCTATCAGCCAATTCGGATCCTGATTATAGACCTCCCTGATTTGATCCAGGTTCAAACCCACTGCCAGCTCTGCCTTTGAGGTCCTCAAAGCAGCCATCGGTACCGGCAGGTAATCAACTACTTGATGAAATGGAAGTGTAAAATCCCACTGCCTGTCTCCCAGCAGCCGGCGGTAATTGGCATCCCCTTTGCTGATTAAAAGATCTGCTCCTGATAAAACTTCCCGGAGACCTGAAGGAAGCTCCCACATTGGAATTGGGGAATTCCAGAAAAAGTCAGCTTTGGTCGTAATTTTCTTTTCCTGGATATGTTTCTCCAACCGCATACCAAGATTTCTGGTTTCCACCTCTTCGGTAGCCTTTAAATGCTCTATAGTCTGGTCAATATCAATGTCAATAACATCAGATACAAAAGTCGGGTGGGCTTTCACATGCAATCGAACTTCTGCTGCCAATTGATGATTTATTAACGTATCAGCCAGTCCCAGATCACATACCAGTTCAAAACCAGCATTATCTAGCATAATGTCCACCCTTCCAACCGGACGGCTGTTCTTAAACAACAGTTTAATGATCTGATTTGTGTCATCTGCCAAGAGGTTGTCCTTGTGCGATTGTTGAGAGATCTGTTTTTGAGTCCCGGAACTTCCTGCCGGCCAGAGGCTCAAATCTGCCTGGTTGCCCCACAGGGAGAAATAAATAGCTTGGCGAATGTGGCCCTGGGCATGACCCTTATCATCCAACCAATTCATTAAGACGGAAGCATAAGCCCGTATATCCTCCCGGGTTTTAATCAAACCTTGTTCTTTCTGGTATCCATACGGATCCAACCCAAGGTTAAAATAATCCACAGCCTCCAAAACCCGCCGGTAAAAATAATGTTCAGCAAAAAACCAGGGGATTTCCAACCAGTTTTTCCCTGCCCTGGGAGTTATGTAGGATTCCCAATATTTGATGTCAGGAGCTCCCAGGTCCTTAAGCTGACGAATTGGCTGATCAGGTATTCCGTCCCTGAGCTGGATCAATTGATCAAGAATCTGCGGAGGAAATTCATTTTCATTGATCACCCGATTGACGATTTCCGGCCAGCGGTCAGTGACCGTTAATTGAGCCCAGGAACCGGGCTCTGTGCTGAAGATTGGTGGAGGATATTTTGTTGTCATATTTTTTTTCACTGGAAACGGGCTGTCTGATAAGACCATCCGTTCCTACCTGGATATCCTTACAGGGACATTTATGGTCAGACAGCTGCAACCCTGGATTGAAAACCCTGGCAAGCGGCAGGTTAAATCACCAAAGATCTATTTCCACGACAGCGGTCTTCTCCACAACTTATTGGGCATCACCGATGGGCACAGCCTGTTCGGGCACCCAAAGGTTGGTGCTTCCTGGGAAGGTTTTGTTATTGAGCAGGTTCTGCAAACCGCACGTCCCACCCAGGCGTATTTCTGGGCTACCCACAACGGCACGAAAATCGACTCGTTGTTTTCTGATCGGGGTAAAAAAATATAGCTTTGAAATCAAGCTCAACGATGTGCCCAAGATCACAGCCTCGATGCGGTCTACTCTCACCGATTTGGAATTGGAACACCAGTGGGTTATTTATCCCGGTAAACGGGTTTATCCGGCCTCGGAAAAGATCTCGGTTTGGCCAATATCTAATATCGACAGGTTGCCCTACTCAACAAGGAATTCCTGAACCCGAATTACCTTGCCGGTATACAAGAAATTATAACCCCATAAGGAGTAACGGCTTTTTCTCGTCCCTGGTGGACATGCCGTTCAGCTTGATGGAATGGATTTTCACTGGAATTGTGGTTATTCGTGATGTAATCCGACGGCTAAAGCGGCACTCCTTCATTAAGGAGATGCTCCCGGTAATGCTTTAGCAAAGTCCCTCTTTCGCGTGTGGTAAGGGCTGATATTTCTGGTGGTTCAATCCCGTGAAACTGCAGGTGTTTCGTAAACGAGAAAGGAAATAGCTAGTCCAGATAGGTAATTCTTTAACTATTTTTATAATATTCATGGTGAAGCAAATACCCCGTAGCTTGCTACATTGGCTCCATGCTTGATTAAAACCTGACTCGAAGGGGCAAATTTTCGTAATAACCTGTCAGCTTGCTGCGGGGATAGGAATTTTGAAGGTTTTGCTAGTTTATTATTCTTTGGCACTCTCTCTTACAAGAAATCATTGTTGCTTTTTCATAATAGCGATGCTCCTTTGCTTATTTGCGGCTGCCTTAATTGAACACATGTGAATTGTGTTACAATAAAAAAATCCTATCAGGAACATCACGCGCCCCTGAAGAAAATTCATTTCACTTATAAACCCGGCTGGAAATTTGGGGGAAATAAAATGTTTTTTCGAAAAGTAAATTGGTATGCAAATTTCCTTATCCATACACCCAACCTACAAACTCTTACCCTTTGATTTAGGAGAAAAATTCATGAAGTTGCGCTTTTCCACTTCACTGTTATTGGCAATCGCTCTATTCTTTACTTCGACAGTTTCTGTTTATGCCAGCCCAGATCAACAAAGCACGGAAGATGCGATCATTCAGGCGCTTAATGCAACTGCGCAGGAATTAGGTATGGGCGTAAGCGCGAAAAAGGATTTCGACATGGGGGGCTTTCCGATGTGGGACATCCAGACTGCCACTACACACGTTGTAATTAAGGATAATGGCTCAGAGAAAACCGCCCAGGAAGCGTTTTCTCAGTTTGATGGGGTGTTCAACAAAATCGATTTCCATGGCTACCCTTCCTATCACACAACTATTGCACTTATGGTGCACATTAACAGGTATATGTATATATGCTTTTATACCAGTGAGGGTTCATCCGCGGAAGCGATAAGGATCACAGAGATTTTTTACCGCCATGCGGTCGCAAGCGGCTTCATGACTGAGGATGGTTCCGGGAGCACACCGCCTGTCGTTTCGGGAACCGAAACAGTAGTACCTGAGTTAACGTTGACGCCTGAAACAGGCACTCAGATCAACCTGAGAGCTTATGCAGAGAACTACGACCAGGACACTGATTTTATTGATAACAGCGATAACTTTGGTTCTGTAGATATCAGCGGCAGGGTGACCAACTTGGATACAGGCTCAGCTATTGAGGGAGCGACAATTGAAATAACCTCTGGCGCCGCCTCAGGGTCAACACGGTCCGCAGCAGATGGGAGTTACTCTCTAACGGCTGTTGTGTCAGGCGGCGAAGGCAGCGGCGCGATCCAGGGGGTTGACTTTGCACTCCCTATTAATGCTGATTTGTTGATCGAAGTCACCCCCAGCAGCACCGAACTTTTAGCGGATGGCACCAGCACATCAGACATCACTATTCAGGTCAAAGACCTGCAGGGGAATCCACTTAAGGATCGCGTTTTTAGTTTGGAGGTTAGCGCAGACGCCGGACCTGGCACCATCCAACCCGAACAGGCCACCACAGATGAAAATGGCGTTATCCAGGCCACCTATACCGCCTTTAAACTTGAACCCGGTCATGGATTTAGTAATCCTCGACACGAGGTCACAATCTCCGCCAGAGACACCGCTACCGGTTTGGCTGGCACAAATTGGATCTTTGTCAATCAGTATCAACTGTCCGTCCAGTACGGTGAATACATCCTCGCCTGCACCCGATGCACATTCCCTTCAGAGTTCACGGTTTCGGTCTCCGATTACTGGAACAATCCTATCCCAAATGCGCCACTCACCCTCCGAATTGAAGGTGGGAGTTCTGGCGGGACATTGGTTTTAGATCCCAATTCAAATGCGACCCAGCAAGAAATTACGCTCACCACTGACAATAATGGACGCGCCACCGCATATTACAAATGGCAAGGCAGTTCGGATATCGCTGAAGCGGTACAGAAGGTGATGGTTCTTGAGGGGGCAACAAATGCCCAGGTCACGAAGAATGTCAAAGTGCAGGGGATTGATATTAGCCTTGTCAGGGTCGAAGAGGCTGGATTCACAGGCGTCACCGGACAGCAGGCATTTCTCAAGGTTTACTTCAAGGAGCGCACCCACCCGGATCTCCCACTGGATCGATTTAATGCCGACTCACCCAACAAGCTTGGCCTCCGGGTTACCATCAGCCAATATCACTCAGATGGCGTGAATACCAGTTTGACCTATGAAAATTACGGAGGGTGGGAACAGGATCAGGGGGGGCTTTTCGTGAAGATGTATGACACACCTCATATGCCTTATATCATTCCCTTGAACGATGGCAGCTCATGGTACGAAATCCGGGTTGATCCCGTCACTGACCACGATATTGACCTTCCCGATCTATTTAGACACAATAATGACACCATCCTTGTTCTTAAAACAGGGTCTCCCGATGGCTGGCTGCATATCTGGCTGCAAGACGGTATCCTGACGCCCCATAGTTGGGCGGGGGTGGTCTTTAAATGTGTAGGACGATTCCTGCCCATCGTTGGCCAAGCCATGACTGTTATTGATACGCTCAACCAGACTTATAAAATGGATGTACTCGGTCTGGGGCAGAGCACAGCCCAGGTTCTCACGGATGCACTTGAGGCAAAGAGCACCCTGCTTGCACCTCTTAAAAATACAATTGACCTTACAAGGACCGCAGCGTTGAATAACGTTATCAGCTGTATGCAAGATATCTATTCTGTGTACAAGGAGAAGAGCACACAAGGCTCCACCACAAGTTCGGGGGGGGGATGCGCGAGTTTGGCCCGTCCGCTGCTAGAGCTAACCCCTTTCACAGCCTTGGATGAAGATGAAGCAGAGATGATTTCAATTTACCAGGACAGGTTTGCACAAGGCCTCTTGCTCGATTCACCTGAGGAGCGTGGAATTGTTATTTATGGGTTGGAAGCCGGTAATGTGACCCTGCGAGACGCTTCGGGGCTTGTGTTCGAAGACCCGGAACTGATGAATGTCGAGGGGCATGTGGCCGTCTATATCCTTCCTGTGGATGATACTTTTCAATTGGAAGTGGCAAGCGACCACGCTTTTGACATCGGAGTCTATGAAGTTGGCAGCGATGACTCTAACCGAAAAACATTCCGCCACAAAGTTCAGACAGATACCAACCTGACAGCGAGCATGACCATTGGCAGCAATTCGGACTATAGCCTGGAACTTGACTACGATGATGACGGAGTCTTAGATAAAACCTTGAACCCTCAGGCTACGACGTTAGACGTTGTGAAGCCTCAAATCACGGGTCTGAATCCAGAACAAAATGAAACTGTTTCGGAAAAGGACGTCTCAATTATTGCCAGCTACGCTGACAATCCGGGCGGGATAGGGATTGATCCGCAGGCTATCAAAATCTTCGTGGATGGCGTTGATCTCACGTCCACCGCATACGTGCAACCTGAAATTCTGTCTTTGACATTGCCTGATATTGGGGCCGGGGAGCACACCGTCAGGCTTGTGGTGAGTGATTTGGATGGAAATGCCGCCATTGCTGAGTGGACATTTACCGTTCAACGAGAATTCTCTATTTCGCTAAATACCACTAATCTGCTCTATGTGATTGGTGGCGGAGTTTTCTTGGTTTTGCTGCTAGGCACCGTCTTTGCCATTATCTACCGCAGAAAACGGCATCAGCCAAAGCTCCAAGGCCCACAGCAAAAATCCCAAACCGTGGGGCAAGAGGGAACTGTTCAGGACCAACAAGGTAATTGGTGGTATCAGGATACTAACAGCGGGATATGGCATATCTGGAACGGCCAGACCTGGCAAGTCGCTCAGATGGGGCCGGGGGTTCCTCCACCTCCTACCAGCCAGACATTTGCAGCCAAACCTAAAGGAAAGGGGTGCTTGCTAAGTATAATTGTAGTTGGCATCATGAGCGCTCTGGTAATTGGTGGCGTCACGCTGGTAGCCTTTAAATTCTTCCCCACCCTGACCATTCCACCAGCTTCAACGATCAGTGTTTATGAGTTGCTGAAAAACGGAGGAGGAGGGTTATTGCTTACCCTATTAGGATCCCTCCTTCTACGCGGCGGATTCAAGTCCATCTCTACTAGACGGGCAATTGTAGAGGACGAATTTGGACGGAGACACGAGAAACGTGGCTGCTCGGCTGTACTCAACGGCTTCGGACAAGTGTTTATGGGATTGTTATTGCTTATAGCTGGCCTGGGATTGATCGCTCTGGCGTTGTACCAACAATTATTACCTTTGTTAGGATATTCGCTGGTGTAAAAAGAGGAACTAAACCATGTTGTTTTCAACCCATGCATTTTAAAAGAAATGGGGCCGTCCTAAAAGCAAGGTGAGGGGGGGAACCCCCTCATATTTGACCAAAAATTCAGCTCAGAACAGGTGATCTATTGAGAAATTAGGACTTTATTGACAGCCCCTTTCCTCATCTAACCCAATGTTATAATGCCCTCTAGATCATGACTTCACTTGAAAACCAATCTCTTTCAGCCTTGCTGAAAAAACATAATCTTCGTCCTGATAAAAATCTCGGTCAAAATTTCTTGACAGATCCCAGTATCCTGGACCAAATTGTATCTGCTGCTGATGTAAAAAGCCAGGATACTGTTCTTGAGATCGGCGCCGGTTTTGGACATCTCACGAAACATTTGGCAGGTACTGCCAAACAGGTTATCGCCGTTGAGCTGGATAAACGTTTGATCCCAGTTCTGGAACAGAATCTTCAATCTTTTAGCAATATCAGGATCGTTCAGGGGGATATCCTCCAGCTCAATCCACAGGATCTGATGCTTGAGGATAATTATCTTGTCGTAGCCAACATTCCCTACTATATCACATCTTCAATCATCCGGATTTTACTGGAATCCGGAGTAAAACCAAAACGAATTATTCTTACTATTCAACACGAAGTTGCTCAACGGGTATGTGCGGTGACCGGCCAGATGAGTGTGCTCGCCTTAAGTGTTTTGATGTATGGGGAACCAATTCTTGTGAAACGGATACCGGCAGAAGCATTCTATCCACCCCCGAAAGTGGACTCCGCTGTGCTCCGGATTGACCTCTACCCTGAACCCATCCTTCCAGAAGAAAAAAGGGAACTCTTTTTCAAATTGGTGAAGGCAGGGTTCCTTCATAAAAGGAAAACCCTCCGAAATTCACTTTCTACTGGGTTAAAATGGACTCCCAATAAAACAGAAGCTTTATTATCCGCTGCAAAGATTGACCCCAAAAGACGGGCTGAAACACTGAGCCTTCAAGAATGGGTTGAGGTTACCAGCCAGTATGATAAGATTAAATGGTCTTAAATTGTATGAAAATAATCTCTAGAAAAGGAAACCAAGATGTCTGATCCCCGTATTAAGAAACTAGCCGATTTGCTCGTCAATTATTCAGTAAAAGTCCAACCGGGACAATGGGTTCTAATTACCAGCCATATCATTGCAGAACCTTTAGCCAATGAGGTTTTACGCGCAGTTCTGGAAGCTGGGGGACTTCCCCAAATACTCATGTCTTCAGATGATCTGGTCGAAACAGATTTGCGATATTCCAGCGATGAGCAGCTCACCTGGATTTCTCCCGTTGTGAAAACCATCTATGAAGAGGTGGACGTTATGATTGCCCTGCGTGGAGCTGAAAATACTAGGTCTTTAACCAATATTGACCCCAAAAAGCAGCAAATCCAGGCCCAAGCCCGCCAGGAACTGATGGCAACTTATATGAAACGTTCTGCTGAAGGTGATTTAAAATGGACCCTGACCCAGTACCCTTGTCCGGCTTACGCCCAGGATGCGGATATGAGTTTAAGTGAATATCAGGACTTTGTGCACTCCGCTACCTATACCGATCAGGATGATCCTGTTTCAGAATGGGAAAGAATCCACAATGAGCAGCAGAAAGTTGTCGATTGGCTGAACGGTAAAAAAGAAGTCACTGTTAAAAGCCCAAATGTTGACCTATCGTTATCAATTGAAGGACGGACTTTCATAAACTCCGATGGGACACGCAATATGCCCAGTGGAGAGGTGTTCACCGGACCGGTGGAAGATTCCGCTAATGGATGGGTGGAATACACCTACCCGGCGATTGAAAAAGGCAAGGAAGTTTCAGGCATCCGATTAGAGTTTAAGGATGGGAAAGTGGTCAAGGCCAGTGCGGAGAAAAATGAGGATTTCTTGCTTGCCATGCTGGACAGCGATGACGGCGCCCGCTACCTGGGTGAATTTGCTATCGGAACAAATTACGGGATCCAGAAATTTACCAAAAGCATCCTCTATGATGAGAAAATTGGGGGCTCATTCCATATGGCGGTCGGTTTCGGGATCCCGGAAACCGGCAGCAAGAACGTATCCAGCATTCACTGGGATATGATTTGTGATGTCCGGGAGGACAGCGAAATTCACGTTGATGGAGAGCTGTTTTATAAGGATGGGAAGTTTCAGATTTAAGACAAAACAAAGCTCCCGGAGTTTTGAAAACTCCGGGAGCTTTTTCTTTTTAAAACCAGCTCACTCAACCAACTTTCCGCTATCCTCTATGTACTCCAGACTCTGATGCCTGAAATATGTATTATACAGGATCGAATAATATCCATCATTATCCAACAGCTTCTGATGGGTTCCCTCCTCAATGATCCTGCCCTCCTGGAGCACCACAATTCTATCAGCTGACTTGACAGTCGAAAGCCTGTGAGCTATCAGGATGCTCGTGCTGTCCTGCAAAATGAGGTCCAAAGCCTGCTGAATTTGATGTTCGGTGAACGGATCAATGCTGGCAGTTGCTTCATCCAGGATAAATACAGCCGGGTTCTGAATCAGCACCCGGAGCAGGGCAACCAGCTGGCGCTGTCCCATCGACAATTGCCCTCCCCTTTCGCCCACTTCTGTTTGAAGACCTTCCGGCAGGTTTTCCAACCACTCACCGTCACCAATCTGTTTCGCCAGATCTGTCATTTCCTGCAGGGTTGTCCCGCTACAGGCATATTGGATATTTTCAGCAACTGTGCCAGAGAACAAAAATGGTGTCTGGGAAATCATGCCCAGCTGCTTGCGGAAGCTGGTCAGGTTTAAATCTCGGATATCATAGTCATCGATTAATATTCTGCCGGACTGGAACTCATAAAAACGGGCAATTAACTTTGCTATGGAAGATTTACCTGCTCCGGTGTGTCCTACCAGGGCGACACTTTCACCAGGCTCAATGTTGAGGTCAAAGTCCCGGAAGACCCATTCCTCATCCACATACTTGAAATTTAACCCCTCGATCCGAATATGACCAGATAACCGGTCGGGTTTAAGGTTAATCCTCTGTATAACTGCCGGTTCGGCATCAATTAATGCAAAAACCCTCTCTGCAGATGATAATCCAGCCTGGACCTGTGCCCAAAAAGAAGCCAAATTCAGAACCGGAAAAAAGAACCGATCCAGGCTTAAGAGAAATAGATACCAGGAGCCGATGGTGACAACTCCCTGAGCAACATTCATTCCTCCGACATAAACCAGCATCGCCGAGCCTACGCCTCCGATCACGTTCAAAACAGGAAACACAAGCGAGAGCACAAATCCTCTCCGGACATTGATCCGGTACGAGCCCGTATTCGCCTGATTAAAATCATCGAAGATTTCGGATTCCTGCCGGAAGTTTTTGGCAACCGCGATGCCGCTGACTGTTTCCTTAATCGTTGCGTTAACTTTTGCCATTGCCCGCATTCCTTCCCGGGTTACCCGGCGGGCAATTCTTCTAAAACCAATCGTCAGGAAAAATAGAAACGGTAAAAACCCGAGTATATATAGAAACAAGCGGAGTTCAAGGAGGGCCAATACAACACCCAGGATAACAGCCTGAATCATTTGGGCTATTAAATCGGTCAACAAGATAATTAGTTTTCCGAACTCGCGTGTATCTGAAGTTATCCGGGAAACCACTCTTCCGGAGGAAAACTTGTCATAGAAAGAGAGGTCATGAGATGCAGCGGATGCGAAAGCATTTGTCCGGAGGGTCATCACAATATCTGAAACCATCCTGACTGTCATCCGCCGCCGAATCCAATTTCCCCCCCAATTGATGAGTGCGCCCAGCAAAACCAGGCCGAGCAGAAGATTGATGACCGTATCACCACGATCTATAGATAAACGGTCAAGACTGTTTGATACAATTAGCGGAAGGGATGCACCGGAAATAGCCACCAGGATCAAAAGGGTTGAGATCCATACCAAACGGGTCTTGTGAGGAGATAAATATTGATAAATACGCCTCAGTAAAACACGGTCGCTATATTCACGATCATATGCTTCAGTATCTAGTCCGGAAAAAAAATCCATTCAAATAATCCTTTATCGGCAATCCTATCTGCCGCCAGCTGTTAACGTCATTCCCTGAATAACTGGCTATATATCTCTGAGCTATTAATTAATTCCTCATGGGTTCCGCTGGCAATGATTTCTCCTTTTCGCATCACAAGGATATGGTCTGCCCAGCGAATTTGGGAAAGCCGGTGGGTAATGATTAAAGTTGTCCGTCCTTTTGCCGCCGCAAAAATCGCCTTCTGAATCTCATCCTCAGTAGCGCTGTCTATCGAACTGGTTGAATCATCCAGGATTAATATGCGGGGATCTGTCAGAAAAGCTCTTGCCAGAGCCAGCCTCTGGCGCTGTCCTCCCGAGAGGGTCACTCCCCGCTCTCCCAACAAAGTTTGATATCCATCTTTGAAGGAAAGGATAAAATCATGCGCCTGGGCGGATTTGGCCGCTCTTTTAATCTCTTCCAAAGTCGCATCCGGTTTCCCAAAGGCAATATTGTCAGCGATGCTGTTGGAAAATAGGAAAATATCCTGTTCAATAATCGATATTTGTTTTCTGAGAACGGATAGATTCCAATCCCGGACGTCCACATCATCAATCAGGATCGAACCTGATGTGACATCGTAGATACGGTTGACTAATTTGGCGAGAGTTGTTTTTCCAGATCCAGTTTGACCTACGATTGCTACAGTTTGTCCCGGATTCAAATAAAAATCGATCCCGGAAATAGACAAATCGTTTTCCTGATAAGCATAGGAAACATTTTCAAAACGGATTCTGCCTTTCATATCCGCTGTGTATCCGGATTGGTTTTGATCCAGTTCAGTCTCCCGGTTGATTAATTCCAGGATGCGGCGGGAGCCAGCGATTCCTAAAGAAACCTGGGAATAAGCAAACAAGGACACAAAAGTAGGAAAACCCAGCAAGAGCAGCAGCCCAAAATAACCGGCGATGTCTCCCACATCGAGCAGTCCCTTCTGGTAGAGAACGATCGCATGAAATAACCCGCCAGCCTGGGCAAGCCCCATCAACAGCAGAGGAAGAAAACGGGCTTCCACATCTCCCTGGTGGATCTCTTTATCCCTGAAGCTGCGGGCATTCTTCTCAAACAACTTCACTTCACTTTTTTCTTCAGCCATACCTTTAACGGTTTCAATCCCATCAATTGCCTCTGCCAGCCGGGAATTTAATGTGCCAAAAGCTTTTCTGACAGCATTGGTGATTGGCTGAAGTTCAAATAAATACTGCCAGAGTGCCAGGATATATAAAATTAAAAATATCAACGGGGCTGCTACCAGCGCAGGATGATACCGTCCAGCAAAAATAATTGGCATAAAGATAAAATTCGCTGATCCGACTACCAGGTTAATACCCGGGCTGAACATAAAATTAATTTCTCTAACATCGTTGGTTGCCCTGGCCATCACGTCACCTACTGGCAGCAGGCTGTGATAGGTCATACTTTTACCCAGCAAACTGGTATAGAATTCATGCCGGATATCCCGCTCCATCCGCTGGCCGATCAGCTCAGCGCTGAAGTTTCTACCCAACTGCAGGATTCCTCGCACAAATTGGGTTCCAGCTATTAACAAGGCAAATCTCAACAATGATTCAACTCGGGGAGGATCTTCCAGCATGGCGTTTAATGCCAATCCGATAATCAACGGTACAACTGATGCTAAAGCCGCATTGCCAATTGCGCCAACCAGCAAAATTAAACCCAGGTACCAATACCGTAAAAAATGAGCCGTAATCCACCGGATCGGGCTGTGTCGGTTGGCCCGGACGCTGGCAGGGACCTGGTATTCCTCAGGCAAGGTATATTCTGTGGTCAGAAATGTACTGTCGTCCATTAATTCTTCTTTGTTTGTACCTGATCCTGAACTTCATCCGGAAACACCAGATCCTTCATGATTCCAAACGGACCATAACTTTCCAAATCGCAATAAGAGATTTCCTGAACCTGCTCAGTAATTGGGTTTACCATAAAGGCGCGGCCGGCAAAATCCAGTAATGTCAGACCCTCGTCTGCATCTGCAACCTGTCTTCTCATATAACCGGAAAAATGGAGGAAATTTTCTTTTATTTCCGGATAACGTTGAAATATTTTTCCAAATGCCCGTTGAAACTGCTTCTTGTATTCATCCTTGACTGCCGAAAGGTTACTGATGATCCAGCATTGATTCCTGTATTCCCGGTAATATGCCAGACCTAATAAATTTCCACTGCTGTCCTGGTAAGGATAAAACGGGAAAGCTCGACAGGTGATAGACCGGTAAGAGCGCTGGCAATACTGATGCCCCAGGCACTGAAGTAATTGCTGACCGGGTTGAACTTTCCGGGTTAATTCCTCTTGCTCAACTGACCCTGATCCCTGCCAGAGGCGCCATAACTCTGTCTCAGACTGCAGATACTCCCATTCCAGATCATACGCCGACGGAACTACGAGCTCGATATCGCAGCAAACCGGTACACCGTGATCATTATAAGGACCACATTTCTCACCGCAGTCAATTTCCGACAGCGGCAGTGAAAATTCCTGATACAGTTCTTTGAAAGTGAAATCAGAGTTAAAATCTGTCATTATCTTGATAAATCTTTGGCCTGGATGATTTTCTTAAGATAATCAAGCGCTTCATCCTGGGCCTTGATCCCATCCCTCACTTGCGCCTCCCGGAGCTGCTCCAGGAGGAATCCAATCTCAGGGCCAGGTTCAATACCCAGGTTCTCCTGCAGATCATTTCCGTTTAACAGACCGGGAGGATCAACCCACAGTTTCTTCTTTTCCCACCAACCTTCCAGCAGGTGCCTGGCAGTATCAAGTTGGTCCGGCCAGCTGTCCTGCAGGGAAGATTTCTCTTCTTCAGCCAGGAAATGGGCCAATGCCAAAAAGACGCCATCCACACCAGCTTCTCCAAACTCTCTAAAATACCGGTACACCTCAATTGGATGAAGTGATAATCGAGTATCTGCCAGGTTTCGATACGTCTGGACAGCTCGCATTCCCTTCTCCAACCGGTCTGTCTCCTGCTTGCTGAGATGAAGAAACTCCAATGTTGAGGAAGAGTGCAGCAAGGAAAGATCAGGTTCTTGATCACTTTTCCCGAGCGGCTGAAGCAGCAGGTTCAGGAAGGACAGCTGGTAAACTGATCTCCCCTGGACAGCTTCCTGCTTCAGGTAAATTTGGGTTTCTTCTCGATACCTTCCCAAGCGGTGAACAAAAAGACCAAACGCCCAATTTGAAGCGGTATCGGGCTTGTGCTCTTCCATTAATAACAACCAGAAGGCTTCGAGCTTGCGGATTACAACCTGCTGATGATGAGTTAACTCTCTCGAAAATACCGCTGGATAGATCCCCAGAACCTGCAGGGCCATCAGCGCAGCTGTTTGATTTGGTCCTTCCAAAGTTCTGAATAGCTCATCCCGGATTCTTTCCGGTGATACCTCCGATAGATCAATCCCGGATTTCCGGATTTGATCCTTGGTATCAGGAAGAATTAAAAATCCCAGTTGGGCAGCCATGCGGACTGCCCGCAGACCCCGAAGCGGATCCTCTCTCAGCGCATGATCAGATGTGCTGCGGATAAGACCATCTTTAAGGTCCCTTGCTCCCTGGCAGGGGTCAATAAGATGATGATCTTGATTGATATCCATCGCCATCGAGGTAATAGTAAAGTCTCGGGTTAATAAATCTTCCTCAATAGACTTTCCTTGAAAGGTCGTAAAATCAACCACAAGGCGGACTTTCTGTTCATCTTTTAATATTACCCTGGCAGCCTGGCGCTCTTTATCAAGCAGATAATAATCGCCATTTAACTGGTCAGCGACCTTTTTCGCAAAAAGGATCGTGTCTTTCGGCAGGGCAAAATCCAGGTCATGAATGGGCTTTCCCAATAATAAATCCCTCACCGCTCCTCCAACCAAAAAAGCCGCGGAAGGTTTAAGTACCTCCACAATTTGATGATACAGCGGCGGAAATTTAGCACTCTCGTTCATAATTTCATCCTGAACCAATTGGAATAAGGACAACAAGCTTTCCTGAGGGTGTGCCGTTATTATTAATGGATAGAATCGGGACTGATTCTCGACCATTCCATGGATCTCCCCCTTTACTGAAGATCCTCTGAGCGGCCAGATCAATTAATGATCTGGCGGAGTATATTTATCTTCATTA
>JAUWEC010000241.1 GCA_030608465.1 Chloroflexota bacterium | reverse complement strand
CAAATCCATCCCTACATAATCCACAACATAGTCATCAACCGGTTTTACTTTGGATTTTATATCCTCGCCGGATTGATCATCATAGACCCGGATAAATAATCCCGGGGGGCTGAAAAACCTCTTGTTATGGCGGAAGAGTACTATCTCATTGCCGCCTTTTACTTCGTGTCCATTCGACTTAATCGTAATGAGACGAACAGGCGGAGCAGCGGCTTCCGCCAGCTGGGCGGCTGATTCCTCACTGACATAAGGGCATTTGGCTAATTCAACCTGTTTAGCAGCCAACTTCATCGCAAATGCCAAACAAGTGGGAAAGCCGCACTCTTTACAATTGGTTTGTGGAAGAAGTTTGTAAATTTGAATCCCGGTCAAAGCCATACGATTTCTCCGTTTTCACTATCTGTTTATCTGTAGTGTCAATTGAGTTGAGCCTTATTCCAGGCTCAACTCAGGGTTTTTAGATTATTTCCTAGCTGCTCATCAAGTCATCGATGGCTTCTTTTGTACGTCTTACGCTTTCAGGATGGCGCAAGACAATCATGTCTGCACAGGATTCCGCCAACATGATGGCTGTTGTAGTCTCCCAGGCAATTGCCCTGGTTTCCCAATCCCCCCAGGCTTCCGGAACATCCTTACCCACCTTGGATTCCTTGGTTTTCCAGCATTCCTCTCCGGGGGTCACCATCATCGGGTATTGGGTCATCTTGTCACCTTGCAAAGCCGCAATCCGCAACCTTTCCATTACTGAGTACCCATATTCAAAGCCATAGCCCAGAGCGCCGGTAGTAGGATCCATCACAATGCTCTCCGAGGGAAGGCCCATATCCGTAATAAGAATGTTGAGCTGTTTTGCCAGGTTTACATCCATTGCAGTGCGTGCCACTACCAGCTGGCCGTCAGCCATGGCAGAAGCAACAATCGTCCGGTAGTTTTTTTCCTCGCAAACGCCTAAGAGGAGCCGTTCTCCTTTGAACTTATTGGAGATTTCGACCAATAACTCATTGTCAGGTTCCGGCTGTCCTGGACCAAATACAATCAGGGGTAAACCGCTTGCTTTGAGGATTTTGTCAACTGCCTCAACGGCTTGTTCCTTGGTGGTAGGATTTCCATCTTTATCAGTAAGAGTAAGTTTCAAATACAAAACTTCAGCGCCGGCTTTCTCCGCTGCTTTAGCCCATTCCCCAGGATCGTCCATCACGTCCCCCCATTCCTTCATCAAGAGCTCTGACCAGTCATCTGGCCGCCGGTTCTGAATCTCAATTGCGATAACAGGTTTGCGTGGAGTCTGACCCTCAAAATGCATATAAGGCATAGCTGTGGATCCCCCGATCGTCACCGCATGTGAGCGGGTTCCGCCATCAGCTGCAGTTGCCCCAAGGGTGATTTCCCTCACAACGCCATCCCAGGATTCTTTGGATAGCTTGGTTTTTGTATCGGCAGGAAGCCAGGGTTCATCAGGAGCGATATCAACTGCAGGCACTTTGCTCACTGGTGCAGCTTGTGATGTTGGAGCCGCAGGCATTGCGGAAGGTTTGAAATCTTCCAAACCTTCTATACCACCAAGTTCAGCCAGGGCAGCTATTAAAGCCCGTCGCAGCATATCCACTGCAACCCCAGCCCGGTCTTCCGTAATACCGCCTGAAAGCGGGGCAGCGGGCAGAGGAGCGGGTTTCCTTTCCGGAGCAGCAGGTTCTGGTGCTGGTTCCGGTGTATCCGGTGCATCCGGCGTGGTTTTCGCAATCACCGCTTCCGCCTGGGTGATAACATCTTCACTCACTTCCACCTCTTCTGGAATATCAAGTTCCTTTTCTTCCCGCAGCATGGTCCCCATATCGAGAACTGGATGGTTTTTTGCCTTAACCCAATCCTGAAGCTCTTCCACTGTGGTGACATTTTCACCATCAGCAATGCGGTCCATTAAATCCGGAACGCCTTCTCTTTCACCAACCGTCTGGAGCTCCGTCATCATCGAATCTTTCAGGTTTTTACTCATCCAGACAACCCGTTTAAAACCACCTTCTGCGGAGATGAATTTGGGGCTGAGCATATAATATTTCCCTATGCCCATTACACCCGGAGTTTGCACTCCACCACCTGCTATGCCGGCGAGGGTACTGAATTTCATTCCCATGGGAGTCATTCCGGTGTCTTCCCGGCTGACCACGATTACACCCTCCACCTCTGGGATGTACATCAGTATCGCTTCGAAACAGCCGCAGGCTGTCATTGGGTTTTCCATAATGGAGTACATGGATACTTTTTCAACTACCCCATGGGAAGCTGATTTTGTGTAATCAATGGTGCCTTTCCAGTATCCAATTTCTTCATCATAACACTCTCCCAATTGAATAGGCTGGTTAGGACCGGTGGGATC
This sequence comes from Chloroflexota bacterium, assembly GCA_030608465.1. Classification (GTDB taxonomy): domain Bacteria; phylum Chloroflexota; class Anaerolineae; order Anaerolineales; family UBA11858; genus B10-G9. The sequence goes on along the minus strand of JAUWEC010000241.1, from coordinate 847 downwards.
AATACTGAAAGAAGCTTTGCAATCCAGCCAGTTGTAAGCACCGCATAATCCCAGCCGCTCCGGACTGACCACACAAACATGATCAGGAGCAAAGCTCTGGCAGAGAGTACAAGAATAAAATTCTTCCACTGACGAATCGACCATATCTGCCAGCCGTTTATTACGGAAATCATAGGATTCCCGGGCTTTCTCCAGCCAGGTTTCCATTTCATCTTTACCCGTGTACACGGTAACCTGGACTTTATCCAGAATAGCGCCAAAATCTGCGTGAAGCCTGGCATGGATGATTTTTCCGAAGTGCTCCAGTTGAAAACCTTTTTCAGCCGCTGCCTTTGATATCCGGCACCAGACAATATCCCGCTGTCCAATATGCTGGATACCGGAGGCGCCATTCACAAAGTCATGAATCTGACGTTCCAGGACAGGCTCGAAATCCATTTCCATTTCCCGCCCTGCAACTTGAACAACCACACCCATATCCATAGAGGCGCCGTCTTCCAAATCGTCAAAAGAGGTGCCAATAACCTCCACTTTCCCATCCGTGATGTCTTCCATATCCGTCATGAAGAGGTACTCAAAGGATCGGGAGTTTTTACCGCCAAATTCAACCCGCATATCTGCCCTGCGAACAACCTCTCCCTCAAAGGCAGATCCATAAGGTATGGGAACAGGAACATCCGTGATCTTGATTTTCACACCTCTGACCTGAATGCATTTTTGAACCAGTTTAGTAGCTCGATCCAGATCATTTTCTCCTTCAATCTCATTGAAAGGCATGCTGACAACATGTTCGTAGGTCGTGATACCAGTAGGTAATATTTCTGGGATCACGGTATCGGCAATCACC
>JAUWEC010000155.1 GCA_030608465.1 Chloroflexota bacterium | reverse complement strand
ATTTACTGCTGCAAATTTACCATCCTGCCTATACATCAGTAGCTAATTTTTTTTTATTCTACCATCTGGTGGGTTTCACTCTGCTGACCATCGCAGGTATGCTAATTGGACATCTGCGAGACCTGCAGAATAAAACCCGTTCGGAACTTGAAGCTCTATCAGAGAACAACCAGCACTTATTAAAATTATCACAACTGCTTGAAACCGTTAATCTGGTAACAACGGATTTAATTGGCGCCCAGAATTGGACGGATAAACTTCCTGATTTGATTCGCGAAATTGGTACGGCTGCGGACCTGGATCATATTTTCCTTTTCCTGTTGACAGGAAACGGCACTGTAAATTATTCCGGGGAAATTTACCACTTCAGGACCAATTCTCAAGCCAACGATCCCCAAATGTTGGGTCAAGAACAACTTGTCCCTTCATTCGAAATACTAAACTGGATCAGAACCGCAGAAAATGGAATCCCCCTCTCGGGCGATCTAACTGACCTTACCGCTGAAACTCGGAACATTTTATCCTTTCATGATGCTGGCGATTTTATTGTATTTCCAATCTTTACAGACACATCGTTGTGGGGATTTATCGGTTTTGAGAATAACGGTTCAGCCGATAATTGGGATCCTCAGGAACTAAATACTTATAAAAATATCGCTCAAACTTTAGGATCTACATTTTATAAAAAACTCATTGAAGAACATTTAAACCTGAGAGCCAAAGAGCTGGACTCTCTCAAAATAACAAGTACAAACATCTCATCTAGCGATCATCTAGATTCAGGATTACACACAGTTTTATCTCAAATTCTTGAATTAACTCCAGCCTACGATACAAATATTTACCTGAAACGAAACCAAAATCTCGAATTCTTTATTTCGTTAGGGGGAAACAAGCAGCAATCCCTTCCTTTTTCTCACCCTGGTGAGTTAGAACTCAGCCGGATTGTTGGAGACACCAATCAAGACCTCTTTATTTCTAACATAAGCGAGTTTAGCGGAGTGGATACTGAGGTTCAGGAGGCATTTATCTCTTTCGCTCTTGTAGCCGGTTTAGAAGTTATTGGCGTGTTAAATATCTGGTTTTCAACCGTGCGGGAATTCGCCCAGGAGGAAAAAACCATACTTAGGCTGCTGGCTGATCAGGCAGCAACCGCAATTCTTAATATTCAGTTCCTGCAGACAGAGAGGGAACAGCGGATCCTGGCAGACTCTTTACGCAAAGCAAATCTTCTGCTTTCTGATAATCTCGAATTAAACCAAGTGCTAGAAAGTATCCTGGACCAGGTGTTAAGGCTGGTATCTGCCCGTGATAGTCATATCCTGCTGTATGATGGTACGACACTTGAATTCGGCGCTGTTGCGTACGCAAAAAACGTCCAACCCGATCCTGTGCACCCACCCAAAAAGAACAGCATCTTTTATAAATCAGCTAGAAGTGGTGACCGGATTCTGGTACCTGACATCCAGGCAGAACTAACCCTCAAGGATACCTGGAAAACCGGCTCCCTGATTAGTTTGCCGCTTATATTTCACAATAGAGTTATCGGAGTTATGAATGTCACTTTCTTTGAACCGGGCAGCCAGGATGATCAGCTCCTGCAAGTTCTGGATCTGCTCAGCAATCAGGCCGCCATCGCAATCAATAATGCCCGGACATTTGAGGCTGAACGGGAACAAAGAAAACTGGCACAAGCTCTCCAGCACACTGGTCGTATTATCCAATCCTCTCTTGATCTTGAAGTAGTTCTGGATCATATACTAGCGCAGATAGCATCTTTGATCCCGTATCACTCAGCAAATTTAATGCTGGTTGAAGATGGATACGCTCGTGTTGTCCGGCAGCAAGGATACCAGGAAATACCTGAAGATAATCAAAACGACCTCTTTAACACACCTTTTAAGATCACAAAATTCAGTACCCTAGAGACAATGATTGAAACAAAAAGTCCGCTTATCATCCCTGATACACAATCCGATATTCGGTGGGTCAAAACTCGTTCTACAGCAAAGGTTCGATCCTGGGCTGGTGCGCCCATTCTTGAGGGGGATCAGGTCATCGGTTTTTTATCTTTAAACAATCAGAACCGGCATTATTACCGACCAGAACATGCTGAAACACTCTCTGCCTTTGCCGGTCAGGCTTCCATCGCATTAAAACATGCCAGGTTGTTCCAACAAGTTCAACAGCATGCCCGGGAATTAGGAGCACTTCATGAAGCAACCTCAACACAGGTCACCACATTAAAGCTTGAAGATCTTCTTTCCAGGATTTTAAAAGGAGCGGCCAAAGCAATTTCCACAACTGAACTCGGAGCCTTGTTTCTAATCGATGAAGAAAAAAAGGCATTAACTAAAAAAGCTGAATTCGGGAAAGGACCTTCCTTAAACGAACAATATCCCCTTGATTCAGAGGACTGTCTGCCAGTCACGGTTTTTCTACAGAATCAACCGGTAAAATATGATGACCAAGCTGATGTACTGCAATCGGTTATCGCAGCTCCATTCCCGACTCAGGAAGGAGTACTCGGTGTAATCATCCTGGCTGGACTTGGCCCGGACAAGTTTACTGAAAATGACCTTACGATTCTGACTGCTATTGCGGCGACAACTGCCAGCGCAATCCGTAATGCCCAGCTGCATCAAGAAATTAAGGAAATGGCTATAACAGATCCATTAACAGAAGTATTCAATCGGAGAGGCCTTGAGCAATGGGGTCAATATGAGATTGACCGGGCGAAACGGTTTAACAGCGCTCTTTCTGCGATATTTTTTGATCTGGATCATTTTAAGGAAATAAATGATACCTACGGTCACGAGGTTGGAGATCAAGTGCTCCAACAAATAGTTTCTTGCTGCCAGGAAGTGATCCGGAAAATCGATATTTTCGCCCGGATTGGTGGAGAGGAATTTATCATTATCCTCCCTGAAACAGCACTGCCGATTGCAGTCGATGTCGCAGAACGGATTCGGAAAACCGTTGCCAACTGTATCATCATGGCGAATTCCCACCAGATAAAAATGACCCTCAGTTTGGGAGTTAGTGAACTCTCTGAGGAAATCAACGATCTAAATCCACTGATCAACGCTGCTGATCACTTGATGTATCAGGCAAAACAAGCCGGACGCAATACCACGGCATCTGCCCTCTCCAGCTTATAGTTATCTCATTACAACCCCCAGAGACCGGATTATGTTCTCGTGCCCTTCAAAATCTGGTCTTATTTTCATTGCGAACCCAACTTGACATTGAAATTAATTCTCTTTATAATCATACTGACTGACTGGTCAGTTTATTATTCCTCTGGAGAGTATGCCCGTGCCTCCAAAAAATGACGTTTCAGAAGAAAGAAAATCTCAAATACTTAATGCGGCAATGGAAACTTTCTCTGAATTAGGTTTCCATAAAGCTCGCATGTCTGATATAGCTGAAACCTCAGGCTTAAGCAAAGGATCCTTATATTGGTATTTTGATAGTAAGGACTCCATTATTCTAAACCTGCTAGAGAAATTTTTTGAGCCGGAATTAAAGGATTTACGAGCCTTGCTCACAGATAATCGTTCTGCAGAAAACCGGCTCGAAATCTATGTTGATCGTGTGTCAATTGATATGGTGACGATGGTCAAATGGATGCCGTTAATTCATGATTTTATCGCCCTTGCTTTCAGAAAAGAGCAGGTCAGAAAAGCCATTTCCCGCTACTATCAAAGGCATTTGGAAATACTGCTCTCCCTGATTCAGCAAGGGATGGATGCTGGGGAATTTCAAGCAGAAAACGCAATGGAGGCAAGCATTGCCATCGGATCCATAATGGAAGGGACGGTGCTCCTCTGGATATACGATCCAGCTCAAATTGATATCAAATACCATCTCAAAACCAATATAAATTTATTACTTCAAGGACTAAGAACCAAACCTATCACTGCTGATCAAACTGCTGACTAAGATAAATGACAACATCCATTCGATTTATAGAACAATACACACTGAGTCGATTAATCAGTTTCTATAACTGCTCTAACCGGAGCTGAAAATATGAAATTTCCTGATCCACCGCGTGGTATAAAAGCAATCCCCTGGCGGTTGCCTATTTGTTTTTATCGCCTAAAACTGGGATGGCTTCTCGGCGGAAGGTTTTTGCTTTTATCTCACACGGGACGCAAATCAGGGAAAATACGGCAAAACGTCCTTGAAATCATCCATCATTCCCCTGAGAACCATGCCTATTATGTAGTATCCGGTTTCGGAACCCGTTCTCACTGGTACCAGAACATAAAACAGGATCCCAGGGTAACTATTCAGGTTGGTTCCAACCGTATAGCAGCTGATGCTCAGCGATTAGAACCCGACGAAGCTGAAGACATTTTCCTAGCCTATACGCAGGCCAACCCCCAGGGTATCCGCTGGCTGGCTAAACTGCTTGGTTACGAAGTTGACCATTCCCCAGAGGGTTATCGGGCTCTAGGACGGGAAATCCCGCTGATCCGCATTTCACCAAAAAGGGTAGGCGCTAATGACCTTTTCCCCAGTTAAATTGTTTGATTATTCTAATAATCAACCCTATACTCGTTATAGACTAACTTGTAAATCTAACAAAGGAGTTTTCAAATGATACTCATAATTATCATTATCGCCATGATTATCGTCGGTTTAATCATCGGAGCCCTGGCAGGGTTGATCTGGAAAGATAACCGCCCTATTGGTGTCCAGGGTGACTATATCGCAGCAGTGATTACCACCGTCGTGGTTGGCCTGATGGATTGGTTTGTCATCCCAGCCCTGGGTTTCAGCGACTTTATTCGAAATCTTGGGGTCATCTTCGAACCTGCCTTAGGCGCATTGCTTGTCTTGTGGATAATCCGCAAAGCAAAACAATAAAACAAGGTGTTTTGTATAAAGTTTTTCTGCCAGCTCGACGAAGGGTTTCTGTACTAGGGATAAGAAATCAAGGCTGACCAATGACTGATTTAGATTATATTAAAATTACTGAACTGACAAGGAAATTTAAGGATAAAACTGCCTTAAATCAAATTACTTTGTCGATTCAGGAAGGAGAACTGTTCGGTCTGGTCGGACCTGACGGAGCGGGAAAAACAACCCTGCTCCGCATCCTGGCAGGGCTATTACACATTACTGATGGGCAGGTTGTTGCCGCCGGATACGACCTTAACAAGGAACCAGAAGAGATCAAACCGCACATCGGCTATATGGCCCAGGAATTCAGCCTTTATGAAAAATTATCGGTGATGGAAAACATGATGTTTTTTGCTGACTTATATGATGTTAATGTTAAGAATCAGAAAGACCGGATCCAGCGGCTGCTGTCTTTCGCAGGATTAACAGAATTTAAGAACAGACGGGCTGCCCACCTTTCCGGCGGTATGCAAAAAAAATTAGCCCTTGCCTCAACCTTGCTTCATGACCCGCCTCTACTGCTATTGGACGAACCCACCACCGGTGTAGATCCCATCTCCCGGCGTGAATTCTGGAATATTCTCACCGATCTGCATCTCAACGGAACCACGATTGTTGTCAGCACCCCTTACATGGACGAAGCTGACCGCTGCTCGCGTGTGGGTCTGATGTACCAGGGTGAACTGGTCATCTGTGATACTCCGGGAAACATCCGCCGCCTGCTAGATGGCGACCTGATAAAAATCACCACCAGCGACTGGCAGGAAGCTTACATTGTCCTGTCTCCGCTGGCGGGTGTCAAAGAAATACAAACATATGGTGAAGCTCTGCACATTCTGGTTGATTCTGGAAAAAAACGTCTCCCTCAGCTCACAAGGGCTCTTAAGAAACACAATCTGACAGTAATTGAAGCACGAACGGCTTCCCCCCGTATGGAAGAAGCGTTTATCTCTTTGATTAATAAAATGGAATCCAGGAAATAACAATGTCCTTCCGACACCTCTGGGCTGTAACCAGAAAAGAAATTCAGCATATCTTTCGTGATCGGGCCACATTCATCTTAGTCTTGATCACCCCCACGGTTGTCCTGTTGTTAATGACCTATACCCTGGCTGTTAACATAGAACATGTACCCCTTGCTGTCCTCGATTATGATCAAAGCCCCACATCCCGGGCATTCATCCAGCGCATCACTGCCGGGGAAGATTTAGATCTCCACACCCAGGTAGATTCAATCGCTGAAATTGAGGATTTACTGATCCAGGGCCAAGTTAAAGCTGCTGTGATCATCTCCCCGGAATTCAGCCGGGATCTGCTTTCCTTGCGGGGAATCGACCTTCAGGTGATCATTGACGGAACAGAACCGGAAAGTGGTGGATTTGCGGTCGAGCATATCGGCTGGCGGGCTGAGGCTTTTGCAAACGAAATTCTGGCTGATCAATTCCAAATGCAGGGCATCCCCCTGGAATCCTTGCAGCCAATTGATCTCCGGGTTCAAGCCTGGTTTAACCCCGGATTAAAGCCAATTATCGACCTTGTTCCAGGATTAATATCGATCGTGCTTGGTTTCCCAGCCCTGACAGTTGCCCTCACCCTGGCCCGGGAACATGAGCACAGCACCATGGAACAGTTGCTGGTTTCGCCTATAAAAAGAACCGACCTCCTACTTGGAAAAATTGTCCCTTATATCCTGGTAGGTTTATTGAATGTGATGTTAATACCCATCTTTGCCATACTCTGGTTCCGGGTACCGTTTCATGGCAACTTCCTGATTTTTATTGCTCTCTCAGTAATTTTTCTATTTGCCGAACTGAGCATGGGCATGGTTATTGGGGTATTCATGAAATCACAATCTGCCGCTTTAGCAATGTCGTTTCTAGTTGTAATGTTCCCTGGTTTTTTTCTGACCGGTATCTTTTTCCCAATTGTCGCCATGCCTGAGGTCGCCCGTCTGGAATCCCTGTTTCTTCCTGGTACGCATTATGCAATTATTACCCG
>JAUWEC010000105.1 GCA_030608465.1 Chloroflexota bacterium | reverse complement strand
TTGAGTGTATCTGTAATCTTATTTAGGCCTTGTCGAATAACAACTAATGCATACGGAGTTCCCACAGAAATCAAGGATGCTACCCCAAGAGCAATCATGGGAAACAATGGACTTAAGTAATAAAAACCCAGCCCGGGTAGGGACGTTGTTCGTGCTAGTAAACATAAAGGCATAAATAATAATACTAATGATAATTTCTTGAATCTCGCCTTTGGAAGAAGAAATAAGCCTATCACTGCCAGGCTCCACCAATAGTCTTTAAAGATAAGCGCTGCATAATTAAAAATAATATATGGGTATTGAGCGATTAGTGGAATTTCACCGAGTCGAAAAAAAGTAAATTGGAAATCAAATATAAATGCGTCCTTGTTTATGCCAAGCATTCCCAATGAATATAAACTGAACGGCAGAATAAGAATACCTGTCGCAAAAATTGTATCTCTCCAGTTCTTAACAAATGCTACAAGTAGTACTACCGGAGCCAGTGTAAACATCATCAAATCTGATATAGAGCCAATTCCCACCAAAAAAGCGGCTAGTAATATCCATTTCTTCTCCCCACTATTCAGATATTTCCAAAGGAACCAAAGAATTCCAACTACGAGCGGAGACAACAGGTTGTAGCTGAATCCCAACCTGCTATAAAGTACAGCAGGTGGATAAATTGCATAAAGAAAAGCAGCAGTAAACGCTAAATAAGCCCTTTCTTTTCCCGCAATATCTCGTATTGTCCAATACAGCAATCCCGTGGTTATTACACCCAGGGAAGCAGTTATGTACCGCAGGGTTTCAATTCCAGGTCTCAAAAAAGAAAATATCCCGGCTAGAAACACTGGAAATAAGGGAGGACGCGCAACAATTAACGTGGATTGATTTATCGCCAGATATAGGATTCGGCCATCTAGAATATTTTTAGCGATTTCCACTACAGTTCCTTCATCACTGTACCATCCAGGATTATCAGCGATATTAACAAATCTTAAGTAGGCAGCGATAAAGAGAATTCCCGTCCAAATCAATACATATACAATTTGTTCTTTGGAAACTAAGTGTTTATTTATTCGGCTCTTTTTAATGTTGAAATTATTCATCATGGTTGTTATTAGCGCCTAGCTCTTCTAGAAGAACGTTAGCTTCCTCGTTATTACTGTCTATCGAAATTACTTCCAGGAGTATATTTATAGCTTCTTCTGTCGCGTTGATTTCGCTATACCATCGCCCAACAATCACCATTCTGTTGATCCAGGTTTGGGGAATTGGTGCAATTTCAAATTGCGGTACCAGGTCATCATTTATGCTAGGATATCTAAACAGTCTTTCCCCATATAATGAGTTTCCATATGAACCCGGTCCATCGATCGATTGATATCTCCAACCATCCATAGCGGTTTGTGCAAATTCCAACCCAATTTCGTAATTCCCTTTTTTAATTTCAATATTCGCTTTTAACCATAATAAATCGAACGATACCCCTGATCCTTTACTTCCCATTTCAACTATATCCAATTCGTCTAATGCTAATTGGTATCTACCGAGATCCCAATAATATTCTGCCAATCGGAGATGCAGTCCTATATTCTGCTTGCCTTGTTCCATTAAATCAAGATAATCTTTTTCAGTCATTTCTGTTTCATATTCTAATGATTTGTGAAATTTCCATCCAGAATAAATAGCCTGTCGTAAATTTGTTTCTTTCCAAAATGGTCCCGCGTCCAACACATCCTCTTTGCGTAGATATTCCCAATAGGCATTTCTTGCCAATTCCAAAGCATTAGCATTCTCTGCAATTATTGCTAAATTAAGGGTAATAAGGGAAGAATTTGGCGCCAAATATTGGGCACGTTCCATGGTTTTTAACGCCAACTTGTAGTTTCCATCTGCCGCGTATAGAACACCCAGGTTTGCATAATTTGTTGCCCAAGTAGAATCAAGCTCAATTGCCTTCTCAAAATCACGTATTGCTGATTTTCTATATTCCTGTGCCTGTTGGCTATTCTCCATTTCCAGAAAACTTGCAGTTATTGCGCGTTGCTGATACGTGAGTGAAAACTCAGGCTTTCTAATAATGGCGGTTCCAAAATCTTCATATGCTTTATCTCTAGCGTAGTTATTTGAATTTATTATTGCATATTGAAAAGGTACCCGTTGGAATAATAATATCCATCCAAGGGATAATGCTATTAACGATGTCCATATCGGGGCTGATTTAGATATTCTATTGTGCTTTATAAAATTTTGATTTCTAATTGGTAATCCACCACTACAAATTATTATCAAGCCCATAGAAATATGCGGCTCAACGTACAAGGTGTCGAATAATCCATGAGCCAAAAATGAACCTAAAGCCCCTAATGCCCCAAGTGCCAGATAACTTCCCTCAAAAAACGAAATAGACAATTTTTTCACAACACTCCCTATCAATAACAAGAAAGCGGAAAAACCAAGGATCCCAAGCTCTCCTAGTAAATTGAAATATATGCTATGCGCGTGTGTGTGCAAGCTACCAGAAGAAGTTACCCGTATATCATAAAGATTGTTCCCCATAGTATAAAGGCCTGAACCGAATAAGGGGTTATCTTTAAATGATTGGAACCCAATTTTCCAGAAATCAAATCTCGCTGATAGGCCCGGCCTACTTGTCATAAAAATCAAATACAAAACACCTGCAGCGATTAATGCAAATCCAGAGATTATTACAATAATTGTTCGGCTATTATTTTTCAATATTCCGAAATTAATTCTCCTATTTTTGAATACTGCAGTGAATAACAAAACTCCCATACCAACAACCATCGCAATCAGGCCTCCTCGAGATGAAGACAAAATTACCACGATGATTGAACTAACGATCAAGAACAATAATAATATATTTAGTTTCCTTTTTTTATCTAAAATAAGTGCCAAGGATATCATCAGTATCATATTCGCGAAGGCCGCCGAAAGATTTGGCGAATTGCCCCTGTAAACCAGCAGAGATTCCAACAAGCCATTGCCAAACGTATTCCATTTTGATATCCATAATCCTGCTTGAACGATTTTGAATAAATTTATTAAACCTCCAATAAATAATAAGTTATAAAAAATATGTGCTTTATTCCACCCTAGATAGATCAAATTACTAACGCCGAGAAATAATAAATAATACAACGTCCACAGATAGAATTCGTTTAAAGATTGCCAGAAATTATCGGAGAATATTACAGAAAATAGAGTTACTCCTAAAAAAAGTTGAGTATATTCAATGCATTCTGGACTAATAAATTTCTTTCCAACCACTAATGAGTACAATAGTAAACCAATGATCAAGCAAGAAAATAAGATTATATTTATCTGCACCACCTCAAAACTATCCGCAATTTTGTCACCTTTTCCCCCAACAAATATGAGGTAAGAAAACAGACACAGACTAAATCCGTTCTGAAAAATAAACCTCCAATTGGGATTTCTAGTTGGGATTTGCTCTCTTTTATCCATTGGTCCGCAATATCGCCTACCAAATGTTAATAATCAATATGTGATTTAAAGATTTTTTGTTATTCTTTTAGATAAATCGCAACTTTTTCGTCTTGGTATCCAAAAATCCATCCGAAATCATTGAGTACTTTTATTATTGGTTTATCCTTTTCAAGCAAGATAATCTTTACATCCCAATTATCAAGTACTGTTTGCCAATTTTGTTCTGCATTCACAACCATCATCCAATCTCCGATAATTTCATCCCCAAAAAGATCAGTTCTTCCATCTACAAATACTGGGTATTCCTGTAAATTCCAGGTAAGGTAGCCGCCCCAATTGTATGAATTAAACAAATGGCCTGATGGTTTTTCTTCCTTCAACCAATTAACTGCATCCTGCGGAAACATCTGCTTTTCAGTTTTTATAATTAGGTCAGTATCGGTAACATATATCAATTTCCAAAATGCCACTACAATTAGAAACAGGACAATACCACCATTTAATAATGACTGAAATTTTGAATTGATATTTTTCTCTGATTGGTTCTGAAACTCGGTAACCTTACGAAATATTCTCCAGCGTTTTGTTAACTTATTCTTCCAGGAAGAAAAAAGATCGGTAAGATGCTTTGCTAAAACAGGTGCAGTAATTAAAGCAAAGGGACCAAAGTTTCTTCTTGCAGTTAATGCCATAAATCCAAAAATAACAACGCCAAATAAATCACTTCCAGCAAATCTTCTCTTTGATAATCCAACAGATGCAAATGTTCCAAATAAAAGGACCAGCATCAGCTGTTGGATTGGCTGATGAAAATCAGGAGAAGCCCACTCATTGATTAAATTTTGAAGAGAGACAACTCCAACAGTTTGAAATGGAATTATCCACATATTAATCCCGTTCGGATTAACAGCCGCCAAAATAAATCCGACGAATCCCCAAACAGCCAATTGCCCAATATCCTTCCAATCTAAAGAAAACTCAGATATTTCTCCTAAAAGCTGATCAAATATATCTCCACAAATTACAGAAAAGATCAAGAGGGTTCCTAAAATATATCCCCCATGTAAATTTGACCAGACGATAAATATCGGGGCAAGACAATACAGTTGATTCTTTCCTGTCGTTTTAAACCGAAATAGTACATATACGGTTATGGCAAAAAACAACAATGAAATAATCTGTGGACGAGGGGACCAAACCACGCTGATCACAAAAGATGCCAGCAATACAACACTCCCTCGTAGAAGTGCATGTCCCTCCATCTGCAGGTAAATGAAAAACATACTTACCGCTGCTGTTAATCCAACCCAAAGAGACAGGGATCTGAAACCACCAACTTTAAATAACCCTATCATCAAAACTTGCGTCAGCCAGCTGTGGTTAATCCATGTTTCTCCAGCCCGGGTGTAAGATAAAGTATCTACCTTGTATACTTCCCTGGAATTCCAGGTCTCTTCACCTGCGCGTAAGTGCCACCACATATCAGTATCCAATGGAGTCCTTACTGCCATGATTAAGATGAGCAAGAGTAGCACTGTCAGATAAAATTTTTCTTCTTTGAGCCAAGTCATAACTGATCCTCTGTCAATGAGAGGTTGAATAAATGAGTAAAACTTATAGAATGCTCATTCCCCCGATCCTAGGAGCATTATCGTTGAGATCTGATCCCTATAGACGGTGTGCCAGTCACCTCGTTTTTGAAGATGTTGGATAAGCTCAGATTGGGCTGGCATGAGGACCCAATTGATTTGATATTCTTTAAATACATCTTCCCATCCTTTTGATAATGTGATAACTTGTTCGTACTGCCTGGTAAGCTCTTCGCCGTAAAAATCCGTTTGCCCATCGATGAAAACCAGCTTATCGGGCCAAATCCGATAGAGTAAATACCCTCCCCAGGGAAAATAGTTAAATCCCTCTCCCGGTAATTGGTTTTTCTCTACCCAATCTACTGCCTTAACTGGAAATACATCATCCAGAAATTTATTGCCGTTATTCTGAAAATCTAAGGTAAAACCCCTCATTAACAACAGCCCTACAACCATAACCACAATCCCTGACCATAAACCACCCTTTAATGATTTTTCAATATCCATCAACCTGGATTGAAGAGCTATAAATTTTTCAGAAGTTACTTTTAATTTATTCCCTTGTAAATAATCAGCACCCACAGTTACCAGAATCGGGACAACTATAACTGCATAGAGCGGTATATTCCGGGCAGAATAAAGAGCCAGCGCGGTCCATCCAGAAATCAGCAGAATATGAGAAGCATTCATCTTCTTATTTGAAATCGCGAGCACCCCAATTGATATCACAATCAAAAGCAAAAATGGCCATGTGCTTATCTGATGAAAATCAGGAGGTAAATACTCAGCAGTATGACTTACTAAATATTGATTCCCAATAAAACCAAATCCTGTTTTCCAAATACCAAATCCGTCAGGATTTACAAGTGAAACCAGTAAGGAGCTTAACCCGATCCCGAGAGAGTGTTTTATTCCCTGCCAGGAGAACTTCTGGTCAAGTATTGATCCCACAAAATAACAGGTCCAGATTAGTATCCCGGCAATAAAAGCTCCATGTGTATTCACCCAAATCAGCATGATTACAGGAAAAATCACCCAATTCTTCCTGATTCCTATACGCATTTTTTCAAGTTCAGCTGTCCAGATTACAGTAAATAATATCGTAAATATATGCGGTCTTGAAAGCCAGTGCAGACTTGAGGCTGCCGCAGCAAGTATCGTCCCAGCAAGCGCAAGAAGGGACATGCTGCTGAGATTTTTACTATTTTTATAGACAAGCCAGAAAGTTACCCCAATCACCAGCGCTGTTATCCACACAATTCCATCCAGGCCTGCTGCCCGGTGAGCGATAGCAAACACTACATCAGCGAGCCATTCATGAGGAGTAAGCGGGTCGCCAAGTTTGTTATGTGAAAAAACATCCCTGATAGGAATAGAGCGGCTTGAAATGATGTAGTTTCCGAGGGTTATATGCCTTCCCAAATCCCCGTCAACATTCATCAGCTTAGGACCTAATCCAATTAGAGCGATAAAAATCGCGATAAAGAAAATCTCACCCAGGCGAGGTATTAACACAGCTGCTATTCCGGAAGGCATTATGTGGTTTTTCATGGTGTAGTTGTAATTCCCAAGCCAATATCATGTGGGTGAATCAAATTTGAAAGATCGTAATAAACCAGATAATCTCCAATTCTTTTTTCCTTCCAGGTTAAATCTCTATCGCTGAATTGCAATCTGAGATAATTGTCCAACGCACGATGATTCGTTGTTATATAACAAACTTCTCCGGCTGTGCCTACCATATCTCCATAAGGTGAATAGCGGTCGTCTCTGGCAGTATACCGGAAGTCTTCATGGTATGGTAGCCGGGGGACAAGGATAATTTCCTCTTTAGATAAAAAATTTACCGGGTATGAAACCCAATAATTTGAATAACCGCGGTAAATTTTTTCCTCTTTTAAAAATTCGATCAGCTCGCTCATTTTCCCCTGATCGATCTGAGTGACCTCGTCAAATTGAGTTGTTAATCCCGGAGGATAATTTAATGCTGACTGTATAGTCCCTCCTAGATTATAAGAAAGAACCAGAAATAGTAATCCCAGCTGCAGAAGAGGTTTTTGTGAAAACTGATTAACAATCAAATCAGCGCCAAATAAAGCCATCGGAACAATCAATGGCGTAAAATACCGACCCGACGGATCACTGCCGTATGGGGTGAAAATGAAACCAACCAGCAAGACCGCACCTATCAAATTAATTATCCACATCTCTGCTGGGATTTTGTTTCTGGCCATTTTAGTCATACTGTAAAACAAAACTGCGAACCAGAAGATAAGAACAAATGGCAAAAGAGGCATCATTAGCCAACTTACGTTCCAGGGGGGACGGAGTCCCAAAATCACCGTTCCTCCGAATAAAATTAGATTTCTAAATCGCTCCAAGGTCAAAAGTAATCCTGACCCATTATTAATATCGGCAATAGCGCTGCCTGAAAGTTCCGAAATTAGAACTCCGCTGCTTTCCCCAATCGCAAATACCCACCACGGCATTGATCCAATAATCGCTCCTGTTAACATCAATATGGCAGTATGCCCAATAAGTTTCGATTTTGCCGATTTGCTGATTAAGTAAAATAGTACTAATGCGACCGGAATTGCATAAACCAGAGATAAACCAATCACCCAAAAACCAAATCCGGCGCCTGCTCCCCAGGCAATCAAACTAATAAAAAACCACTTGCCTGGTTCAAATCCCTCTGCTTGAACCCTTCGGATTATCCAGAGACCACCCAGCAGAAGCAAGTTTCCTACCAAGAGCATTTCTCCATAACCGCCTAAACTAACAGTTGAATACAAGGTTATATTAACAGGCGGTACAGCGGTCAATAGACCTGCAATAAGCGCGGTCCTCCGTGAATGAAACAATCTGTATCCCAGAAGTGTTGTTGTGAAAACCGTTCCCAGGTACAGGAGGCTTTGAATAATTCTGATTATAAAAACATGTTCGCCAAAAATTCTAAACCCGAGAGCAACCAGGATTGCATCCATACTGCCCATATAAGCCTGTCCATAAAAAAATATCGGCAGGTCTCCTTGATTTATATGCCTTGCCATTAACGCCACAATAGCCTCATCGGCGTTAAATGGTATACGTCCTGATAAAATCAGCAGAATCTTCAGTCCTGCCGCAATAAATACTGGCAGCCATATGTATCTTATTGAACATAGAAATTTCTCATTATTATTCATATGTCGTATCATTTAACTAGAGGAAGATTTCCGCTCCATCTGATGCTTGCGATGTCATTTTAAAATCGCAGCAGCCCCTCGGAGCCATTAGCATATGATATAAACAAAAGATATATCAATAATAGAATGAGGTTTCTTATCACTTATATGCCTATGAAGATTAAGGGTAACTGGATTTTCATATTACTTCTCGCAACATTGACCGTTTTTTATTATTACGGTATTTTCCTTGTACCATTTCACCCAGATGAGAGCACGCATATTTATATGAGTCAGGATCTTGAAATTCTCCTTTCTCGACCCTTATCTCTCGCCTGGGAACCTGACCTTCCATTCAGCAACGAAATAATGCTGCGATCTCTGGGCGCGCCGTTATCAAAATACCTCATCGGTTTCAGTAGATTATTAACCAACACTCCCAGTCTGATAGCTGACTGGAATTGGAGTTTGTCGTGGAACGAAAATGTAGCTGCCGGAGCTTACCCATCTGACCGTTTGTTGATAACTTCTCGAGCAATAACCACTACACTACATCTAATTACTCTTGTGTTTCTTTACGATACAATCAAAAAAAACTACACTAAAATAACTGCCCTGCTAGCTGTAATCTTCTTAGGTTTTAACCCTCTCTTCTTGCTGCATGGCAGACGAGCAATGAATGAAGCAGCTGCCTTAATGGGGATCTGTTTTCTTCTTTGGGCGTTAACACATGAAACAATCCGCCCCTGGCTGGTCGGCTTAGCACTGGCTGTAGCTTTTAATGCTAAACAATCCGCTATTGCATTGCTTCCACTAGGAATTATAGCAGTATGCAGACCTTTTAAGATTGGGTCTAAACCAAACATTATTGCAAACCGTCTTGCAGTATTCAGTTTGTTTTTCCTCGTGATAACTTATTTAATGAATCCTTTTTTCTGGAAACATCCCATCCAGGCTGCTCAATATAGCATTAAAATCACGTCTGAACTTCAGGAAAACCAACTTAAAGATTATTACCCAAATCCCGATGATGGGAAAAAACAAACCCTTCCATACCGGACCCTTGCCCTTTTCAGCAATCTTTTCCTGACTCCTCCCAGTACTTCCGAGGTGGCCAATTACCTCGATGAAATTGAAGCTCAAGAAAAAGTCTATTTCAATTTTCCATTTCATTCTCTAGGGCGCAGCTTGATACCTGCCAGTGTTTTTCTTGTTTTAACACTAAGCGGTTTTATAATTGGGGTGAAAAGATTAATTACACACAACAAAACATCGGCTCCCACTACGTTTATTTTTCTACTGGCCACTATCCTTCAATTTTTCTTTATTCTATTTCTTCTTCCTTTACCTTGGCAACGTTACATCGTACCGCTTCTCC
>JAUWEC010000101.1 GCA_030608465.1 Chloroflexota bacterium | reverse complement strand
AGATCACTTCCTGATTGAAGTTGGCTCAGAAACTGGCAGCAAGGTTTTAACCGGTCTGGACTGGAAAACAGCTGACAAAAAAAACCTCAAAGAAGCTGCTGATGCACTCCAGACTGCCCGGGAGAAAATTAGCCTCAATCTTCCTCAACCGGAAAAATTGGAAGCAGAACTACTCGGCAACCTGGAACACCCCCACTGGGATGACGTTGCCGGACGATGCCTAAGCTGCGGCAGCTGCACCCAGGTATGTCCCACCTGTTTCTGCTGGAATGCTACAGATGTCACTAAACTGCCAGGAGATACCATCATCCGCGAGCGCAGCTGGGATTCCTGCTTCAATCCGGATTATACCTATGTGGCCCACGGTAATACCCGTCCCAATACCAGGGCACGCTACCGGCAGTGGTTAACCCACAAATTTGCCAGCTGGTACGAACAATACGGCAGCTCTGGCTGTGTGGGTTGCGGCCGCTGCATCAGCTGGTGCCCGGCAGAAATTAACCATCTCGAAGAAATAGCAGCAATCCGTGAAGGAGAGCCCTCATGACCGTCTTAACCGCTACAAAAACCATCACTGACTGCACTTCAGATCCCATGCTGCCCACTTGGGCAAAAATCGTGAAAATTGAGAAAGAAGCGCCGGGAGTTAACACCTACTGGCTGCAGTTTATTGATCCCAAGGTTCAGGAAACCTTTTCATTTCAACCGGGACAGTTTAACCTGCTAACCATCCCTGGATATGGAGAAGCAGCAATATCCATCAGTTCTCATCCCAAGAATAAAGAAACCATTGGGCACACCATCAGGTTGACAGGCAACGTTACCAACGCCATTGACCGTTTGGGCGTTGGTGGAACCCTGGGTCTGCGGGGACCATTTGGATCCTGCTGGCCCCTGGATGATTTGAAGGGAAGAGATATCTACATCGCCGCCGGCGGAATCGGTCTTCCCCCACTGCGTCCGGCTATTTATCAAATAATGGAAAATCGATCTGACTACGGAAAAGTGGTCTTAATCTATGGTGCCAGGACTCCGGAAGATCTGCAATTCACCAAAGAATTTGATGACTGGGAGAAAGCCGATATTGAAATCATGGTCTGTGTTGATTCCTGCGATGATACCTGGACCGGGTTAGTAGGCGTCGTCCCCATGTTGTTTTACAGCCTGCGGATTGATCCCAAAAAAGGCGCTCTGCTGACGTGCGGACCGGAGATCATGATTCATTTCGCCGCATATGAAGCTATCGCCCGCCGTGTTCCCAGGGACCGAATATTTGTTTCCCTGGAAAAGAACATGAAATGCGGGTTTGGTTCCTGCGGCCATTGTCAGCTCGGACCTTATTTTGTTTGCAAGGATGGTCCGGTTTTCAGTTATGAAAAAATCGGTCCTTATCTCGAAGTGGAGGATTTCTAATGAGTAAACCAAGGGTAGCAGTACATAAATTTTCATCCTGCGATGGCTGCCAGCTGGGAATTTTAAACCTGGAAGATGAGCTTCTGGATCTGGTCGGTATAATAGAGATCGCCTATTTCCTGGAAGCCACCAGCAAAATTCAGCCTGGACCGTATGATATCGCCTTGGTGGAAGGCTCTGTCTCAACCCCGCATGAGAAGAAGAGAATTCAAGAGATACGAGAGGAATCTGGGGTTTTAATTGCATTCGGGGCCTGCGCAACTTCTGGCGGCATTCAATCGCTACGGAATTTTGTGGATCACACCAAGCTGGCAGAAGCCGTTTACGATCACCCCGAATACCTGGACTATCTGGAAAAAGCAACACCAATATCTGACCATGTCAAAGTTGACCTGGAAATTCACGGCTGTCCGGTCAATAAATATCAAATTCTGGAAGCGATTATCGCCTTGCTCCAGCAGAGAACCCCAAATTTTCCAACCCACAGCGTCTGCCTTGACTGCAAACGCAACGGCACCGTTTGTGTGATGGTAACACAGGGAATTCCCTGTGTTGGACCTGTCACCCGGGCCGGATGCGGGGCAATATGCCCAGCAAATGGGCGGGGCTGCTATGGTTGTTTTGGTCCTGCGCCCCAGGCAGAATTTGATGCAATGATCCCCTTGTTACAAGCAGCGGAAGAATATCCCAACCAAACCGTCCACTTACTGCGGAATTTTGCCGGTTATGCCCCTGCTTTCAGGAACGCGGTTGATGCCATGCTAGAGGAGAGCCCAAAGAAATGACAAAAAATATCTCAATCCCTGCCCTCGCTCGCGTTGAAGGTGAAGGGGCACTTTATATCCGAACCAAAGACAATAAGATCGAACATATTGAGTTAAATATTTACGAACCGCCCCGCTTTTTTGAAGGTTTCCTGCAGGGCCGTTACTTTCAGGAAGTACCGGACATCACTGCCCGAATTTGCGGAATCTGTCCAGTAGCCTACCAGATGAGCAGCGCCAAAGCCCTGGAAGATGCCTTTGGAGTAGAAATCTCACCTGATGTCTACAATCTGCGGCGCCTGCTGTACTGTGCGGAATTTATCGAAAGCCATGTCCTCCATATGTACATGCTTCAGGCACCAGATCTTCTAGGTGTAGATAGTGTGATCGAAATTGCAGCTATCGCTCCAGATGTAGTAAAGAAAGCTCTCCGATCTAAAAAACTTGGCAATGACTTATTAAAAGCCATCGGCGGCCGCAGTGTGCACCCGGTGAGTACCAAGGTGGGCGGGTTTTATCGCTGGCCTGATAAGGACAAAATTAAAGGATTAATTGAAGATTTTAAGTGGGGTCTGGAATTTGCCAAGGAAACTGCCCGTTGGGCAGTTGGTCTGGATTTTCCGGATTTTGAGATGGAGTATGAGTATGTTGCTGTCAGTCACCCTGACCACTATGCAATATATGACGGGGATGTGCTTTCCTCAACTGGTAATAAAGTTCCTGTAGAGGAATATGAAACCCGCTATTTGGAATCGCATGTTCCTCAATCCACTGCCCTGCACAGCCATACCACTCAAGGTAATTCCTACTTTGTAGGTCCCTTGGCTCGCTACAACTTGAACTTTGAACAGCTCAGACCCACAGCTATGGAAATCGCCAAGGAAATTGGTTTTGTACCGCCGGAGTTTAATCCTTATAAAGGGTTACTTGCCCGAGCAATTGAAACAATTGAAGTTTATGACGTGGCAATTGAACTGATGGAAGCTTACGATCCCCAAGGACCTCCCTATGCCAAGTTCGACTTAAAAGACGGGGAAGGTTATGGTGTCTCAGAAGCACCTCGGGGATTGCTTTACCACCGTTATAAAGTAGGCAAAGATGGACTGATCAAAGAGGCCAAAATCACACCGCCAACTGCCCAAAACTACGCCCAGATGGAAGCAGATCTGGCAAAACTTGCTCCAAAAGTTTTATTTGACCGTTCCCACAAAGAAGCAAGCGTGGCGCTGGAGCATTTACTGCGCTCCTATGATCCCTGCATATCCTGCTCAACCCATTTCTTAAAATTGAAACACGATCGAGTGTAACCTTCCGAGTTTACCAAAAAGCCCTGAGACCTCTATCGGGAGGTTCTCAGGGTTTTTTTATTGGTTAATATGGGATAAAACCAATTGAGGGAAAACTTGCCCAGTTTATTTCAACAATACAATTTGAATAATATTCGGTAATAAGGCTAATAATCCTAGGAGGGGGTGCCCCCGTCGGGAGGAATTGCGGGTGTCCCAGCTAAAGAGGTAGATGGCTAATCCGAATGCGAGAACTCCACTAACAAATAATACGGTCACAGAACTCCAGGGGGAAAAATCAGCCGCTCTGCCCATCGCTAAACCACTAAAAGCGTTCATCGCCTGAGTAGAAGGCAAAAGTTGGGCAATTTTTTTCGCAGCTTCAGGCAGCATGCTGTACGGAACCATCAAACCGCCTAACAACATTGAAGGGGTAAAAACGAGCTGCGACCAGAGGATCGTCATACGCGAGGTCGGAGAAACAACACCAATCAGGACGCTTAAACCTGTGCAGGCAATAGCCGCGGCAAAAAATACAAGGATGTAATTCAGCCAATGGCTTGGTAATGGGGCGTTAAATAACCATGTTGCTGTTGAGGTAATAATCACGGTAACAACTATCAAGTGCAGAATAGTAGTTAAGGCTGGAATAATAAGAATCGATACTGCGGGTATGCCATTAATCTTGTAGCTTCTAAATATCCCGTTTTCCCTGGCATTCACCAGGGGATCCGGGATCCCCAGCAGCGTTGCCGATAAAATGCCAAAGATCACCATCGCCGGGATAACGTTTTCCCGAAATGGAGGGTTGATTTCCACCATAATAAAACCCAGCATCAAGTAAAAACCCAGCGGAAAAAGGTAATTCAACAACAACAGCTGTTTATTGCGAATTCCCGCCAGAAATTCAAACTTAAAGTGATGAATAAAAGCTTTCATAACATTTCTCCGGTGCTGGTGATTTCCAGGAAACGATCTTCCAAAGAAGGCCGCTCCACGCGAAGGTCAATCAGGGCGTCATTTTGAGTTTCAATGTGGGAGATAATCGCTGATACCGTGGGACCGATATCCTTACTGAAGTAAATTTTGTATTCATCTAAAGTTGTGGAATAGGTAACAGCCGGGAAAGTTACTTCAGAGGTAAGTAAATTGGATTCCTGCGTGCGGATTGATATTTTTGTCAGACCCGCGCCAGCGGCTGTAATTTCCAGTGGGGTTCCAATTTTGGCTATTTTCCCCTTAAGAAGAATCGCCACCCGGTCTGATAATTGTTCCGCTTCAGCCATGTCGTGGGTAGCCAGAATAATCGTGGTGCCAGCTTTTTGGAATTCCTGCATCATGCTGTGCAGTTCAGATCGTGTACCTACATCCAAACCAGCTGTCGGTTCATCCAAAAAAAGAACCCGGGGATTGTGCATTACTGCCAGCGCCAGAGCCATCCGGCGCTGCTGCCCGGTAGACAATTCAAAGAACTGGGAATTACGCTTCTCAGCAAGCCCCAATCTATCCAGTAGGTCCAGGCGAGGTTCTACGTTGTGGTAAAAACTGAAAAGTTTGATTGCTTCCTCGGGAGTGATGCTTTCCGGCAATGAAGCCGATTGTAATTGGACGCCTATCAGATTTTTCAGTTTATGAAATTCCCGGGTTGGGATTAAACCTGCGACCTTAACCATTCCACCATTCGGTTCCCGCAGTCCTTCCAGGCATTCCAGTGTACTGGTTTTTCCTGCTCCGTTCGGTCCCAACAAACCAAATATCTCCCCACTTTTGACGTCAAAGCTAATTCTGTCTACAGCAATAAAATCATCGTAGGTTTTGGTGAAGTCCTGCACTTCAATGACTATGTCATTCATTGCATTTTTTCCTCTCTTTAATATCGTTCATCGGGATGATTCTGTAATCAAACAATCTAAGTTTATCAGGTTTTTCAAGAAGAAACAGAAGGTCTTTGGGTGAACTTGTAAATAGGACGAGCACCTCAAATCCACGGTGAGTTGAATTACAATCCGCCATGTCTTGCAGGTTGAGGTCACATTTGATTCTGACCTCAGTATGGATCCTTCGCAAGCTCAGGATGACAGACTTTCCCTTTGTCATTCCGAGCATCGCGAGGAATCCATCAGATGCTGAGAAAACCAAATCACCGGTTTTTGTAAAACTAGATTGAATTGAAGCCTGACCTCAGTATGGATCCTTCGCAAGCTCAGGATGACAGAAGGGAGGGAAGGATGGCTAATCCGGGAGAGCGATTGTATAATTAATAGCACCAAGGGGGTAATTTATGAGAACTTATTATGTTTACATATTGTCCAGTCCGGGAGGCACACTATACACCGGCGCTACCAATGACATTTGGCTTCGGATTCTCACCCACAAAAGGAAAAAACAACCCGGGTTTACAAAAAAGTACGCTATTACACGTCTTGTTTATTACGAGGCAACTTCATATATCCATCTCGCCCTGGCACGAGAAAAGGAAATTAAAGGTTGGAGGAGAAGTAAAAAGATTCAATTAATTGAATCTTTTTACTTCTCCTAGGGATTCTTATCACTTGTCATTCCGAGTATCGCAAGGAATCCATCAAGAGTTCAAAAACCAAGCCACCATGTTTAGCAGATTAAGGTCACATTTGATTCTGACCTCAGTATGGATCCTTCGCAAGCTCAGGATGACATACTTTCCCTTTGTCATTCCGCCTGTCCTGCGACCAAAGGAAGTGTCGAAGGGAGGAACGAGGAATCCATTTAGAGATAATAAAACCAGCTATCATACATCCTCGCCCGGCGGTTAAAACCGCAGGCTGCTTAAAATCAAACCACCCCAAAGGGTGGTATCTTCGATAAAAATGCGTATTGTCTGGATCCGATCTTGTTCAAGAAATCCCTCATTTGAGAGACTTGATTTTCCAAGCCCGCGAATCTGCGAAGCCCTTCGATAAACTCAGGACAAGCATCCTGAGCAGCTGACCCACAGCGGCGGCGTATCAAAGGGAATTCGCCGGGCGATGGTGAAACAGGAGATTGCCGCGTCAGGAATATGCGATTCCTTCCTCGCAATGACAGATTAAAGATCCACCTGCTCCCAGCCTCAAATTCTCCCGGTCTCAAGAACCACCCTTCTCCTTCAACCACGCCCGACACGCTCGCCAGGCCAGTCCGCCCGGGCAGGTCTCGTTATAACTGCATTTTTCACACTGGGTGGGCATGAAGGTCACCAAATGAGCAGCAATCAGTAGCAGATAAATCAGCACCAGGTACCAACCAGTCATGTAAACCCAGTAGAGGGGAAAAAGGGCCACCACTAAAACCATGATTTCTCCACCAGCGGCATTACGGTCAAAGAATTTTTGATCAAACTCCCAGTTGGGATATAGAATCCCCGATAGAAGGTTGCCCAGATAAACTCCAAACAAGGCTGGGCAGTATTTTCCCCGATAGGGACAGCCCATACAGCATCCAGCCTGCAAAACGTTCATGAGCAGGTAAAAAACCAGCAGCATGATCGTCAACCAGATTGAGTAGGTAGACAACAGAACCACGGTTCCAATAAACACCACCAGGAAAGGTACCAAAGACAAAAAATACAGCCATTTATCTTTCGTGGTCCATTGATAAGGGTCTTGTTCCATTGTCAACTCTCCTTGCCGGAAACGTTTTTTCGATGTCACCTACGATACATAAAAAAAAGAACAAGCAATCAATATTGTGAATCCTTGAGATTACTTCCTGATTTGGGGGAACAATCTCCCGGTTCGTTTTTCCAACTCCAGATACTCCTGTCCAAATTCTTCCCGCATTACTTCTTCCTCTATGGGCATCCGGATTGTAACCAGAATGGAAAAAAATATCACAGGGATAAAGGTCAGAACCAGGCTGCCAGTCAGCAGCCCGCCGCCAAGATAGTTCATAAAATAGGCAGTGTAGATCGGATGCCGGATATAGCTGTAGGGACCGGTGGTCACCAGGGTATGTTCTTCTTTGGAAACCACCAGGGAGTGAAAACTTTTCCCAAGATGATAGTGTGCCAAGCCAAGCAGGATAATTCCCACAGTCAGTAAAAGAGCTCCCAACCAGCGCAGCCAGTCCGGGTAGGGCACAGCATAGGTAAAACCAAATGTGCCCGGAAAAAAGATATATTCAGCGCCAAATACTATGGTCGTTAAGGCTGCGATGCTCCCGGCAATCAGGCTTAAACTGCCTTCCTTGATATCGATTTCTCTTTTATCTTTCAGTACTTTGGACTGGAAATAGATACGGATTGTGAACATGGCAATAAATGCCATGATAAACAGTATTCTGTAGATGATTTCAACCTGCATCTTATCCTCAATTTCGGAAATGTTATCCGCATAAAACGGATTGATACAGCTACTTAATTGATCTCTTTCCTGAAGATGACACTATCCTCTTCAGGGGGGATTAGGGAATCCGATTCGACCCGTTCAAAACCGCATTTCTGATAAAAGTGGTGATTCTTAGTTGCCCAAACCGGTGTACCCAACCGCCAACTTTTTGTATCCGGATAGGTTTCCTCGATAAACTGCCAGGTATTCCAACCCACACCAAGATCCTGGTATTCCGGATCAACAAAGATTGTGCCTAGAATATTATTCCCTTTAGGTAGAATCCAGACGATGATCCCGCCGATTACTTTCTCCCTAGAGATGACCTTGTATCCCACGCTTTCCTGGTAAGGTAAAAGCCAGGTCCGAAAAAAATCCCCATTATCATATCCGGGGGGGCCGCCGCTCTTCTTCCCAAGATGTTTTTGGGCATCATTGTCGAAGGCGCGTTTCATCACCGGGATCAAAGCCGTGATATCTATTTCTTCCATTATCTGAAAGCTAAGCTCAATATCCTGATGTTTTTTTCCATGACAGACTTCCAACCGAAACTGTAATTGGGTATCTATAGTTTATCGTAAAAAGGGTATCTAAACAAAAAGCCCAGCTTAGTTTTAGGCTGGGCTTGATTGTTCTAAATATTTAAGGACGATTTAGCCGGGCCATCCAATAAATAACCCTATCGCAACCAGTACTGGAGTAACCAGGTTTATTAGCACATTTTGACCCAGGAAGGGAATTAGTTCTTCCGTACTCTCCGCATGTTTTAAAACACCCCGGCTGTTGGGTATTACTAGCAACAAAGAGAGAAATCCGATCAGGCTGGAAAGTGGAAAATATCCTGTGATAACACCAAAACCGATGACAACAAAGGGCAGCAATAGGAAAACAATATAGATCAGGCTGCTCTTTTCTTTGCCGATCTGGATGGGGTAGTGTTTTCTTCCCACAGTTTGATCAGCTTCCGCATCGGGAAATTGGTTAAGAAGCAGCAGATTGTTTACCAGGAAAAACGGCACCAGCGAGGCGATTAATGCTGTCCAGGAATATTGACCGGTCAGGACAAAATCCGTCCCCATCACCATCAATGTTCCGAAACCCAAACCGGGCGCAATCAGACATAACAGCGGATAACGGGTAATATATTCAGTGTAAAAATAGATGATAAGCAGGCCCAGTAAACCCAGGGGGATTAGCCCTGATCCAATTGTAAAAACAAAATACAGACCAATTAGGGCTGTCACTGAAAAAAATATCCAGGCCATAATCAAAGCTGGTCGGATCATCTCAGGGCTTTCTGGTAGTCTGCCGCTGCCTCCGCTAAAAGGTGTCCTTTTTGTATTGGCATCCAACCCACTTTTATAATCAAAGTACTCATTAAAAATATTGACACTGATATGCGCAGAGAGGGCACCAATCAATACCAGAAAAAAATGAAACCAATTGACCTTGTCGGAGGTCCAGATAGCTGTGGCTAACCCCAGCACCACACAAGCGGGGGTCAAAATCAGAAAGGGAACCCGCATTGGGTCTAACAGAAATTTTAGATTTTTCATAAATATTTATCCTTTATTATTGATAAGATTTTTAGGGAACTCCCTTGCTGAAAAACTTACCAATAGGAGTTCATCCACTGGATTGTTTTGGCTATTCAACGAAGATAAGTATACCGCTTATATCCCGCAAGCTAGATGGCATTTTAAACGTTTTATCTAATCTGTAAATCAGAGTGACGAGCCAGAAATTTGAGTACGATGTTGATAAATAAACCCCCATTTTTGAGAGTTCCATTATGCGATGCCCCCGGAATCACTACCAGCTCAGCCCGGGGAATCAAATTGGCCATCTCATAGGCTTCTTCCAGGGGGATCATTTCATCCTTTTCCCCCATCAATATCAAAGTTGGCACAGAAATCTTAAGAAAATCTTCCTCCTGATAATTCAACGGGGACCACCACATTGACGAAATCCCCTCCAACAGCACTTTATAATAATCCGGATCCGGGTTGGGATGCGCCACCC
>JAUWEC010000067.1 GCA_030608465.1 Chloroflexota bacterium | reverse complement strand
GTGATGGTTGCTGGGCCGCCGAGGTGGATGTTAGAGCCGTCTGTTCCCTTTGTGTCCAGTGTTTCAACATAACTTGTACCGAAAATCTGCATCGCTGCCGCAAATGATGCCAGGTCGCCATCCTCTTCCTGTTCCTTCATTTTTCGGACCCGGATAAATCGCCCCGGCATCAGCATTTGATTTTTGATGGCAGATTCGGCAATCATCCGCACATAGGGAAAATATTGGCAGGCGCTGATTTCTAAGGTAACTGCGAAATCGTCAGCAAAAACCATTTCATCTGCTTTCTCACCAAGGATTTTTTTTCTATAGTCCTTGACGCTGATAAAAGCACCCTGGTCACGTTGTTTCTGCAGCCATTCAAGATCTTCAAGGTGGCTGGGGTTGGTTTTTTTAACAAGGGCCAGCAGGTTTTCCAGTTTTCGGGCTTTGTTGGCTTTGGCGTTGATTTCCTCTGGAGTGCCGTATTTAGCCACAACCTCCAGGAAGTCATTAATTACCTCCATCTTCGGATTTAATAAGATTTCGTTAATCGCATCCAGCTTATCAGGGGATATTTTTAATCTATTCTGCATGTCGGTCATTGTTTGCTCCCATTTTGGTTTGTATGATCCGCTGGTAATAAGTAGTAATTAGTAAAAAGTATTCAGTTATCAGTATACAGTAATCAGTTGTCTTAAGCCCCCATTATTAATGTTCGAGATAGGTAAGTGAAGAGTCATCTTCCTTAAGTTGAGGGTTCATTTTGTCCACAAAATGCATCGGCTTTGGAAATCATGCCGCCAATCAGGCGACCGATTTCGCGGCATTCCTCAGTCAATCGTTGCTTGTTTTCCTGGGAGAGATAGCCGCAATCATATGCAATGTCCAATCAATGTTCAGTTTCATATAGTTCAGCAATAGCATCTGTAAGTTTGCTGACAAAGTGTTTTACATAAAGCCGCTTTCCCCAAGATTCTGCAATTTGCGCTCCAATGGAACGGGATGATCTCCGGATCTGACTCGTCAATGAATAAGACTCATCTGACGGGAAATCTTTTGATATTTGGTAAATTTCTCGGGACCGCTCCCGTGCTTTTTTGTAAATCAACAGATCCTTTTAGCTGTCCACATAGGGAAGCTTACTCATCATTGTTACAACTAACCCCCTTTCTTAGCCAAAACAGTGAAAACTGATCGCTGAATACTAAACACTGATTACTAACTACAATTTACTACTTACTACTTACAGTAAATCTTGCAGCTGCTCAAACTCCTCATCACTAATCGTGAACCAGTTCTCTTTCTTAGGGAATGTTTTGTCTTTGACTTCCTTATTATATTGGATCAGACCATTCTGAAGGACTTCCCCGGCGTTGCCGTATACTTTGGCCATTTTGGGAGTGAACTTTGGATAGAGACCAAACATGTCGTGGAAAATCAGCAGCTGTCCATGGGCATCCGGGCCGGATCCCAGGCTCATAATCAGGCAATTTTGAGCACGTTCAGTGATGATCTTTGTCACCCGATCAGGAACCATTTCCAACAGGATGCAAAATGCGCCCGCTTCTTCAAGAGCTTTGGCATCATCGATGATTTCCTTCGCCTGTCCTGCCCCTCGTCCCTGGACCCGGAATCCTCCTAAGGCAGCAACACTTTGTGGAGTTAACCCCAGGTGTCCTACCGCCGGTATCCCGGCAGCGACGATTGCTCTCATGCGGTCTGCCATTACGTGTCCCCCTTCTAACTTGATCGCGTCACAGCTGGCTTCTGCCATGAAGCGACCTGCGTTTAATACTGCTGACTCAGTGCTGGCCTGGTAAGACATGTACGGCATATCCCCTACCAGAAACGCTGTTGGGGCGCCGCGCCGAACTGCCTGGGTATGGCGGATCATATCATTCATGGTTACAGGAAGGGTTCCGTCATAACCAAGCATGGTCATTCCCAGGCTGTCGCCAACCAGCAGCATATCCATCCCTGCCTCTTCCTGGAAATATGCGGTTGGGTAATCATAGCAGGTCAACCAGGAAATCGGTTCGCCTTTGGCGGCTTTGTCAAACAGGGTCCTTATGGTAATTTTTTTTCGGTCAGACATGAGAGTTCCTCCAGTAGATTCAGTATGACATAGGCTTTGTTTCTGAGCATCAGCTAAATAGTCAGCTACAAAAACATAATAATCTTCTGTGTAGATTTCGTGTGGACTTGTATCCAGTCTGAGCCGGGCAACCTTTGTTCCTTAATTCAGGTATTAATCCAGAAGGAAAAGATACAATTGAGGTTTTTGTTCGGTCCAGATTCATGAGTCGTCCTGGGTAAACAAAATTTTGAAGAAACAACTCCTATTTTACGTCAATTATAACCCTCTAACAACGGCATTGGATCATATTTGAATTTTAAGGGATGATTGTTCTTAGTCATCATCATTCTAAAGATGGTGATAAAAATAACTTGCTAAGCTTTGCCTTTTTCGTAATAATGTTTTCTAGTATATTGTATTGTGCTAGTAGAAAATCTCCATTGATTTTCACAATCTGTCGTGTTTGATATCTCATTAACAAAGGGAGTCGGTTATGACTGCAAAAATAATTGATGGCCGCGCTGTCGCCCAGGAAGTCCGTGACGCGGTAGCCGCTGACGTTGCCGCTATGGTGGCGGAAGGAAAAAATCCTCCCGGATTGGCAACAGTCCTGGTGGGAGAGAACCCTGCCTCTGAAGTATATGTGCGGATGAAACATAAAGCTTGTGAAAAAGCCGGGATTCGATCCATCGGACATGTCCTTCCCGCAACTGCCACTCAGGAAGAGGTGGAAGATTTGGTAAAGGAACTGAATGACGATCCCGAAGTACATGGGATATTGGTCCAGCTTCCGCTGCCGGACGGGCTTGATGACGAAAGTGTTCTCCGCACGATCAGCATCGATAAAGATGTGGATGGATTTCACCCCCTTAATATCGGCCGTTTAGCGCAGAAAGGTCGTGAGCCGCAGTTTGTGCCGGCAACTCCGGATGGTATCTTGTATTTGTTAAAAAACGCCGGGGTGGAGTTGGAAGGAGCAAATGCTGTAGTCCTTGGACGTTCATTCATTGTCGGCATGCCAGCCGCTTTGCTGCTGATAAAGGAAAACGCTACTGTTACCATCTGCCACTCCCGCACCCGCAATCTGAAAGAAAAATGTGCCGAAGCGGATGTGCTGATAGCAGCTGTTGGGCGGGCAGAAATGGTAAAGGGAGATTGGATTAAACCCGGTGCCGCAGTTATTGATGTGGGAACAAACCGCGTGGATGATGACAGCACTGAGCGCGGATATCGCCTGGTAGGCGATGTGGATTTCGAGGAAGCTCTGGAAGTTGCCGGATACATCACCCCTGTTCCCGGCGGCGTTGGTCCGATGACAATTGCCATGCTGCTGCGGAATTCTGTCCGCGCCGCAAAGCTTGCTAACGAAAATTAGGAATTCCCCAATTATTGACTTTGTTGAAAACCTTTAAAAAGGAGAGAACTGATGACTTTTAAGAAGAAACCCGTAACCCCGTCTCCGCTGGAGCTGTTAGATCCGGTTCCTTCGGATATCGATATCGCTCATGCCGCGGTCATTAAGCCTATCAAGCAGCTTGCCGATGAGATTGGTCTTCTGGACGATGAGCTTGAGCTGCATGGTAATTTTAAAGCTAAGGTAACCCTTGATGTTCTGGATAGGTTAAAGGATGTTCCGGACGGAAAATACATTGACGTTACCGCCATTACTCCGACCCCGCTTGGGGAGGGAAAGACCACAACGACAGTTGGAGTAAGCCAGGCCTTGGGTGCGCACTTGGGGAAGAGTTTGTTTACTTGCATCCGTCAGCCTAGCCAGGGACCGACCTTCGGAATCAAAGGCGGCGCGGCCGGTGGTGGATACAGCCAGGTTATTCCAATGGAGGATTTTAACCTCCATCTGACAGGGGATATTCACGCCATCACGGCAGCCAATAACCTGGTGGCAGCGGCACTTGATTCCCGCATGTACCATGAAAGCCGTCAGTCAGATGAGGCACTTTTCCGCCGTCTCTGCCCGCCCGATAATAATGGCAAACGGGAATTTGCGCCTATCATGATCAGGAGGCTTAAGAAACTGGGCATCGATAAAACCAATCCAGATGACCTGACCGAAGATGAATACAGTAAATTTGTCCGGCTGGATGTGGATCCAGAGACCATCACCTGGCGCCGGATTGTGGATACCAATGACCGCCATCTGCGCGAAATCGAAATCGGGCTCGGTCCAAAAGAGGGAGGACACTCCCGGAGAACCGGGTTTGATATCGCGGTTGCAAGTGAGATCATGGCCATCCTGGCACTGACCACCGACTTGGCGGATATGAGGGAGCGTTTTGGACGGGCAGTTGTTGCAACCAGTAAAGCAGGAGATACTGTCACCATGGATGATCTTGGTGTGGCCGGTGCAGTGACCGTGTTGATGAAGGATGCTATCAAACCAACCCTGATGCAGACGGTGGAAGGTACACCTGTGTTTGTTCATGCCGGTCCTTTTGCTAACATCGCCCACGGCAACAGTTCCATTATTGCCGATAAAATTGCCCTGAAATTAGCGGACTATGTGCTTACGGAATCCGGATTTGGCGCCGATATCGGGATGGAAAAATTCTTTGACATCAAATGCCGCTACTCAGGATTAATCCCTAACGTAGTAGTCCTGGTTGCCACAGTCCGCGCCTTAAAGATGCATGGCGGCGGTCCTAAAGTTACCGCCGGCGCTCCGCTGGATGCGGCATATACCACTGAAAACCTGGAGTTACTGGAAAAAGGAATACCCAACCTCGAAGTGCACATTGAAAATGCACTCAAATTTGGTATTCCAATCGTGGTTGCAGTTAACAGCTTCAAAGATGACACAGAAGCTGAGGTTGAATTGGTCAGAAAAGCAGCCATGAAGGCTGGGGCTGCCAATGCTGTGGTCACCCGTCACTGGATGGAAGGAGGTAAAGGGTCAATAGAACTTGCCAAAGCCGTTGTGGAAGCCTGTGAACTGCCCAATGATTTTAAATTCCTTTATCCCCTGAAGGGAACTTCCATTAAAGAGAAGATTGAGATCATCTGCAAAGAAATCTATGGCGCAGATGGCGTTACCTATGAGCCGCTGGCTCAGAAGAAAGTGGAACTCTACACCAAGCTGGGCTTTGATGAACTTCCCATGTGCATGGCTAAAACGCACTTGAGCATGAGCCATGATCCGACATTAAAGGGCCGGCCAACAGGATTTACGGTACCCATCCGGGATATCCGCGCCTCCGTAGGGGCAGGGTTCCTGTATCCGCTCCTGGGAGATATGAGTACGATGCCCGGCTTACCCACCAGACCCGCTTACTATGAGATTGATATTGATCTCGAGACGGGTGAAGTGCTTGGTTTATCATAATTCAATCGCACCATGGATTGGATAACAATAAATAGTATCGGATCGGGGGCAGCTCCTGCTTTAGATAGGAGCTGCTCCTGGTCCAGGTATCCTCAAAAGATGAGGAATTTTTTATTGATTTATTAGTTTTGATTTGACCTTGAGGATGCGATGAAAAATCGCGGAGTAGAGAACAATAACTGGTGGAGTTTTCATCATGACTGGCAGGAAGAAGAAGGCGAAGTCATTGAAGAAACGCACCTGACAATTTATGTTAATGGGGTTGAGTTAGTAACGATTATGGCAACGCCGCTAAACCAGGACTGGTTGGCGGTTGGTTTCTTAAAGAATGAGGGGATTCTCAACGACGTGGAGGAGATAGAAGACCTGAGGATAACATCCGAGGGTTGCTGCGTGGATGTTTTTCTCAACCGGGATGTTGAGTTACCATCCAAAAAGATCATTACCTCTGGTTGCGGAGGTGGGATCACCTATAATGACTCCCAGATAAGCATTGAACCTTTTCAAATTGAATCCGGCACTACGCCGGACAACATCCTGGATGCGTTTAAAAAGCTGCAAACTAAAGATAGTTTATATGCCAGGGCCCGGGGGGTTCACGCAGCTGGCTTGCTGGATCTGGAAGGAAACCAGCTGGTCAAGGTCGCAGAAGATGTCGGTCGGCATAATTCATTTGATAAACTCCGGGGAGCCTGTTTGCTGGAAGGAATTCCAACCCGGGGGAGAGCGCTGCTCACCACGGGTAGAATTTCATCGGAAATGCTCCGGAAAGGGGCACTCATGGGCTGTCCGGTGATAGCTTCCCGCACGTCACCCACTTCTTTAGCAGTCGAAATGGCCCATTCCTGGAAAATTACCCTGGTTGGATATGCCCGTCATGGAAAACTGAGAGTATACTGTTATCCAGAACGGTTGGGTTTTAACGCAAATTCGGAACAATAAGATTTGAACAATTCAGGGATAAAAAAGAACCTCTTATACCTGAGCACCATACTTTCAATTGAGTATCTGAACCACCTTAAGAGGGAGTAATTCATGGATAAAGTAAACATTGATGTCGGATTGCTGGAACCGATCCTCTTAGAATTCCGGGATCAAAAAGGTGCAGTGATACCGATTTTGCAGCGCGCTCAGGATCTTTATGGTTATTTGCCGGAAGAAGCGATGATCGAAATCGCTGAAAAAAGCAGGATATCGATCAGTCAGCTGTATGGTATCGCTACTTTTTATGCTCAATTTAACCTTGAACCCCGCGGACGTCATATTATCAGTATTTGTGATGGTACCGCCTGCCATGTGCGTGGTGCGCCAAAATTGGTCACTGCGGTGGAAGATAAGCTTAATCTTGTGGCTGGAGGAAGTGACCCGGATTATAACTACACACTGGAAATTGTCTATTGCCTGGGATCCTGTGGACTAGCGCCAATCGCCCTGGTAAATGGCCAGGTATATGGAAACACAACCCCGGATTCCCTGGTTGAAAAGGTCATGGATCTGGATTGAATGTCAGGATAGGAGAATCCTTATGCCGGTGTTAACGAACATTGAAGAACTGAAAAAATTACAGGATAAAGCCCGGGCAGAAAAGGCCGACCGGGAAGAAAATAAAACCACAATCATCCTTGGCATGGGAACGTGTGGAATTGCAGCAGGCGCAAACGATGTTGCTGCTGAAATCCATTCAGAACTGAAAAAACACAAGATTGATGCGGAAGTGGTCAGTGTTGGCTGTATCGGTATGTGCCATAACGAACCGTTGATTGATATCCAGCAGCCTGGTCTCCCGCGGGTTACTTATACAAAAGTAAAGCCCAAAATGGTGGGGAAAATTATTGAAAAGCACCTGGTGCAGGGAGAATACAATAAACGATGGATCTACGGTCAACTCCCTACCGGGAATGGAAAAGTTATTGAGGGGATACCTGCTTATGATGAACTTCCTTTTTACAACAAGCAGGTTCGTATCGCCTTGAAGAATTGCGGGATTATTGACCCGGAGAGTATAGAGGATTATTTGGCATCCGGCGGTTATGGCGGTCTTTCTAAAGTGCTCTTTGAGATGGACCAGATAGATGTGATCGAGGAACTCAAAGACTCCGGTCTGCGCGGCAGGGGTGGGGCAGGATTCCTGACCGGCATGAAATGGGAATTCTGTATGAGAGCAAAAGGGTATCCAAAATATATAATTTGCAACGCGGACGAAGGAGATCCTGGTGCGTTCATGGACCGCTCTGTGCTGGAAGGGGATCCGCACGCCCTTCTGGAAGGCATGATCATTGCCGGCTATGCCATCGGAGCTCTGGAAGGTTATATTTACTGTCGGGCGGAATACCCCCTGGCGATTGAACGCCTGAAAATTGCAATTGAGCAAGCCTGCGAGTTGGGCTTGCTTGGCGATAATATCCTCGGCTCTGGTTATTCATTCAATCTCAAGATCAAAGAAGGTGCGGGCGCATTTGTATGTGGGGAAGAGACTGCATTGATTGCATCCATTGAGGGAAAAAGGGGAGAACCCCGACCCCGACCCCCTTATCCTGCTGTTTCTGGGTTGTGGGGAAAACCAACCAACGTGAACAATGTAAAGTCGTTTGCCATAACAAGCCAGATTATGGTACACGGTGCAGAGTGGTTTAACAGTATAGGTACAAAAAAATCCACCGGTACAGCTGTTTTTGCATTAACCGGCAAAATAGAACATACCGGGCTGGTTGAAGTGCCCATGGGCATTACCCTGAGGGAGATTGTTTACGATATTGGCGGCGGAATCCCTGACAAAATGAAATTTAAGGCAGTTCAAACAGGAGGACCTCTAGGCGGATGTCTACCCGAAGAAGCGCTGGATACCCCGGTCGATTTTGATTCCCTGACCGAAGCTGGCGCTACGATGGGATCTGGGGGAATGATTGTTGTCGATCAGGAAACCTGTATGGTTGAGTTTGCGCGTTATTTCCTAACCTTCGCCTCCGCGGAATCCTGTGGGAAATGTGTTCCCTGCCGGATTGGCGGCCAGCGCCTATTGGAAGTATTAACCCGTATTACAAATGGGGAAGGAAAATCAGAGGATTTAGATGAAATTGAACTGATATCCGAGGGCATGAGGGAAGGATCTCTCTGCGCTCTGGGACAGCTCACGCCGGGTCCAGTGATATCTTCCCTGCGGTTTTTCAAGGAAGAATATGAAGCACATGTGAATGAAAACTTCTGCGCGGCTGGTGTTTGCGCGGGCATGTTCACCTATGAAATTGATCCTGTGCTGTGCGTCGGGTGCGGTTTGTGCGTGAAACCCTGCCCTGAGGATGCTATTACAGGAGAGAAGAAAATACCCCATGTAATTAACCAGGCGCAATGCATTCAATGCGGGGCTTGCTACGATGTTTGCAACCTAGGTGCTGTTCTTGTAAAACGAAAGCATGAATTAGATATGGTAGAGCCGGCATAACGGAAGGAGAAATCCAAATCATGGGAAAAGTAAAATTTACCATTGATGGAAAAGAAATCCAGGCTGAAACAGGAGTTACAATCCTGCAAGCAGCTCGCCAGGAAAAAATATTTATTCCGATCCTGTGTGATCATCCATCTTTGCCTCCGGAGGGAGCTTGCCGGATCTGCCTGGTGGAAATTGAGGGTCAACAGGCGTTGCAACCTGCCTGCACCTATCCGATCTCTGAGGGCATGGAAGTCTCCACCAACACACCCAGGATTCGAGCAGCTCGGAAGTTTAATCTGGAATTGTTGATATCTGATCACCCGCTGGATTGTATGACCTGTGAAGCAGCCGGTGATTGTTTGCTTCAA
Source organism: Chloroflexota bacterium (assembly GCA_030608465.1). GTDB lineage: Bacteria > Chloroflexota > Anaerolineae > Anaerolineales > UBA11858 > B10-G9. The sequence goes on along the minus strand of JAUWEC010000067.1, from coordinate 4,561 downwards.
GATCTGGCCTATGAATATGATGTCACGGAAGACCGTTACGAAGGGACCAAACATCATTATTCAGTTAATGATCCCAACCCGTTTATTCAGGTTGACCGCAATAAATGTATTCTCTGCCGCCGCTGTGTCAGGGCCTGCAGCGAGATCAACGGTGTAGAGGCCATCAGCGTTTTTTACCGCGGTTTCAGTGCCTATATCGGTTTTGGGGCAGACAGCTCAATGGACGACAGTCCCTGTGAATTCTGCGGCAGCTGCGTGGAAGTATGCCCGACAGGGGCTTTGTGGCCAAAGAACTCCCTTGGCAAAGGACGGCTCTGGCAGACAGAGACTATCCAAACGACCTGTCCTTACTGTGGCGTTGGATGCCAAATCAATCTACAGGTTAAAGATAACCAGATTGTCAAGGTGGATTCAGCCTGGGAGGGTCCTTCCAATCACGGATGGACTTGCGTTAAAGGCCGCTTTGGTTACGATTTTGTCCACCATCCGGATCGACTGGATACACCCCGAGTCAGAAAGTATTTACTGGATGGTAAAAGGAAACCCGGGGCGAAAAAACGCAAACCTGAGGTGGAAGGAGATCCCTGGCAGTGGGTGGAAGTGGATTGGGAAACCGCCCTGGGGATCACCGCTGATAAAATGCGCCAGATAAGGAATGACTATGGTCCTGAAAGCATGGGTTTCTTAACTTCTGCGAAGTGTCTCAACGAAGAGAATTACTTGATGAATAAATTGGCAAGGCAGGTGATCGGAACCAACAGCATAGATCACTGCGCCAGGCTTTGACACTCTTCTACTGTGGTCGGTCTGGCCACCGCATTTGGTTCGGGAGCAATGACAAATTCAATTGATGATATCGCTGATGATGCTCAGGCGTTCTTCGTGATAGGTACAAATACCACCGAGAATCACCCTGTGATCGGCATGCGCATTCGGCAGGCCGTCCGCCAGCGGGGAGCAAAGCTGATCGTTGCTGATCCACGAAAGATCGATTTGGTTGATTTTGCCCTCCTCCATCTCCGTCATAAACCCGGCACGGATATCGCTCTTGTGAACGGGTTGATGCATATTATCCTCGCCAACGGCTGGGAAGATAAAGAGTTCATTAAGAACCGGACGGAAGGCTTTGATGATTTCAAAGCTGTTGTTGACGAATATACCCCAGAGAGAGTTTCGGAAATCACCGGTGTTCCGCTGGAGGAGCTCCAGCAAGCTGCTGAGATTTTGGCACAAAACAAACCAACGGCAGTCTTATGGGCAATGGGGATCACCCAGCACACTACCGGTGTTGGCAATGTAATGAGTCTGGCCAATCTGCAAATGCTGCTGGGTAATATGGGTGTTCCCGGCGGTGGGACAAATCCCCTCCGCGGACAAAATAACGTTCAGGGCGCCTGTGATCTGGGCGGACTGCCCAATGTTTACCCGGGTTATCAAAAGGTTACCAGTCCAGAGATTCGCAGTGAATATGCCAAAGCCTGGGGCCTGACTGAAGAGCAGCTATCCCTTGAAGTAGGATTAACCGCAACAGAAATGATGCCCTTAGCATTGGAAGGAAAACTGAAGGCGATTTTTGTACTGGGCGAGGATCCAATTATGAGTGAGCCTGATACAAACCATATTCGCCAGGCTTTGGAGACCTGTGATCTGGTTATCCTGCAGGAAATATTCCCATCAGAAACAGCTCCATATGCGGATGTCCTGCTGCCCGGAGCGAGTTTCGCTGAAAAAGACGGCACCTTTACAAATACCGAACGGCGGGTTCAGCTGGTTCACAAAGCGGTAGAATCACCAGGAATTGCCCGCCCGGATTGGTGGATTGTCTCAGAGCTGGCGAAAAAAATCCTTAAAGAGGGAAAACGCCAGGTTGGTGAAGCTGCCTACAGCGGTTGGGATTATCAGAATACGGCAGAGATCATGGATGAGGTTGCAGCCCTGACACCCATATATGCCGGTGTAAGCTTGCAGCGTCTATTGAACGGAGAAACCCTGCAATGGCCGGTCAAAGACCAGGATCATCCCGGGACTCCGATTTTGCATGTCGGTCAGTTTACCCGCGGATTGGGTCAGTTTACTCCTGTTGAACACATCCCCCCTGTAGAAATGCCTGACAAGAACTATCCAACGATTCTCAGCACAGGGCGTGTGTTATACCACTGGCACGGTGGGCAAATGACTCGCAGATCTAAAGGGCTTCTGGAGATCTATCCCGAAGCCTTGATTGAAGTAAATGATGTTGATGCGGAAAAATTGGGATTAAACGGTAACAAAAGAGTTCGTGTATCTTCCCGTCGGGGAACAATTGAAGCGCAAGCGATGATCACTGACCGGGTACCACCAGGCATGGTTTTTGCCAATTTCCATTTCCCGGAAACCTCTGCAAATGAACTGACTATCGCCGCCCTTGATCCGGTGGCAAAGATCCCGGAATATAAAGTTTGTGCTGTTAAAGTGGAAGCTGTGTAAATACAGATAAGTACTGGTAATGGTATCCTCCGAAGGTATCGTTATCTTAATTAACACAAAGGATGCCTGATCTGTTAAGGATTTTGCATCCTTTGTTGTTAATCAATATCGCCCGATAGCTGTAATCCCCGCTAAAGAAAATAACTTGATATTTACAATTCCCTGGAAGCATATTCATCTCTGCGTATCTGGGTCAGAAAAGCGCTGACCATGGTCAGGGTGAGACCAATCGTGTCCAGGGGAGTCAGCCGGGTTGGAATCGTGATGAGAGCTTCCCGGATCTCACGGCTGGCAGGAAACGGTTTCCACCAAGGATTTCGTGTATTTTGTAAACTGGGACGAGATCAATGATGGGATAGTAAGCTGGTATCAAATCAGCTATCCCGTTTTTTGTCACAACTTTGTCACAGTTATCTCACAAGAATTGTCACACCTTTTTGATAAAGTATTGCTACAGATAAGCAGCCTGTTTCTATTACTGCTTGGCTGCAGGTCTCGAGCATCAAGGCGGATATGGGTGGATTCAGAAAGCAGTGGTAGGGATATTACCAGAACCGGATGGTTGGGAATGAATGGAACCAGCTTTCTCCAATGAACGTTGATCCACGGCAGCGGGCGAGGCTACTGGCAGCGCTTTATCTTGCCCAGGAACAGTTCGGTTGGCTCAGTACGGAAGCCATTGAACGGGTTTCCGAAAGGTTGGCATTACAATCCGGTCAGGTCCGGTCAACTGCCAGTTTTTACTCTATGTTTAAATTGGAACCGCAGGGGGAATTTCGAATTCAGGTCTGTGAGGGGTTATCCTGTTATCTTGTAGGGGGTGCTGAACCGATTATTGATCATATCTCCAATCTGCTGGGAATTCAGCCAGGGGAAACAACACCAGATGGGAAATTTACTCTTGAGGTAGTGCAGTGCATCACTGCTTGTGGTTCTGCCCCTGCTCTGAGGGTCAATGATTTGCTCTATGAGCATATGACTCTGGAGAGTATTGAGCAGCTGATAAAGAACTTTCAGGAGGGGGAGTAGTGATGAATGCCAGTCACACATCATCCAGTGTCACTTTTCAACCGGTTTTGACCCGGAACATCCACCGCCCTGGTTCCGAACGGATATCTACCTACCTGGATCACGGCGGCTATCAGGCGGTCCGGAAAGCGCTGGCAATGAAACCTGAGGAGATCATCGAGCAGGTAAAACAATCCGGGCTGCGCGGCCGCGGCGGCGCGGGTTTTCCTGCCGGGACCAAATGGGAGTTTATGCCCCAGGACAGCGAGTTTCCTAAAATTATCGCGGTCAACACCGACGAGGGAGAACCGGGAACGTTTAAAGACCGGGAAATTGTCGAGCAGGATCCTCACCAGGTTATCGAAGGGGTACTTATCGCGGCTTATGCGGTGGGCGCCACCCGGGCTTATGTCTACATCCGTGGAGAATTTTTCCTGGGCGTGAAACGCTGGATCAAAGCCATCGCAGATGCCTATGAATATGGGTTTTTAGGGGAGGACATTCTAGGCAGTGGGTTTAATCTGGATATGTCTGTCCACCGCGGAGCGGGTGCCTATATCTGTGGAGAAGAAACGGCCATGCTGGAATCGCTGGAGGGAAAGCGCGGGTTGCCACGCCAGAAGCCACCTTATCCTACCAGCACGGGGCTGTTTGGTTTGCCAACCCTGGTCCAGAATATTGAGACTCTGGTTTGTATTCCGCATATTATCGAACGGGGTCCGGAATGGTTTGCGAGCATTGGTACGGAAGAAAGCAAGGGACCGAAAATTTATTCCGTCAGCGGTCATGTCAACCGGCCAGGAAACTACGAATTACCTATGGGGATTTCCCTGAGTGAAATAATCTATGAACATGCCGGCGGAATCCCTAATGGGCATAAACTGAAGGCTGTTATTCCCGGCGGGGTATCCACCCCGATGTTGCCCGCTGATCAGGTTGAGGTCCCGATGGCTTTTGAAACCCTGCGTTCGATTGGAAGCGAATTTGGCACAGGAGCGATTATCGTTATGGATGAAACGACCTGCATGGTCGAAGTTGCTCGCCGGATAAGTAAATTTTTTGCACACGAATCCTGCGGGAAGTGCAC
>JAUWEC010000202.1 GCA_030608465.1 Chloroflexota bacterium | reverse complement strand
CCAAATTCCTTCAAATTCGCCACCATTTGAGGGAGTTTGGCAGTGATTTCTGGTTTGATTGTAATGTGAACTGTCGTGTGAATATCCTCGTCAAGAACAGATCTCAGGGCATCCCACGATGTCTTGTCGGTGGGTGAGAGCACAAACAGGAGATGATCGAGTCCGCTTTGCAGCAGCTCGTTTCTAAAGCTGTAGTTAATAAGTTTATATCCATCTGTCAGCAAGCCAGTGACCTGGCCATTTTTTTCCGCACAGATGATCAAATCAATCAGGTCTTCACGGATAGTTGGTTCACCTCCAGTGAATATCAAGTGAGGGATACCGGCTTTCCAGGAGCGGTTAATGATCTTTTCCCACTCTTCAGTGGATAATTCCCGATCAACTCTTTTAACCGGGGCTAAATCCGGATGGCTTTTTTCTGGAAGCTGATAAGTTATCGCGCAGTCCAACCGATAGGGTGCGGCTGCAGCGCCAGCATATGGATCCTCACGGGAAAAATCCAGAAAACTAACCGGATCGAGGTCAGGGATTTCCAGTAAGGTGTGTATTTTTTGTTTCAGTTCAAAAAAATCCAAACGGGCATCATGCCGGTTTATTTCGTAACGATTGGTCATCAACTGTGCTACTTTATCGGGAACAGTTTCTTTGATAAGGTGGTAAGCATATTCAGTTGCAGTTTGATTCAGGTGCAGAATAGTAGAGGCGTTAATAATCAGCAGGCCATCTCCATTAGCGGCTACTCTCAGGTGAAGCCGGTATTGATTATCTGCAGTTGTTGGAGATTGAAAATGGTAAACACCGGCCGGGATTGGTTTAGCCGGTTTAAACAGCTGAGTAATGCTGCTGAAAAATTTATTCATATCCTGCTCCATTCAGGGAATAATAATCCCTGGGTCGTGCTCTATATTTTAATAGTTATATCACCATGTATCATAGCGGATAAGATCGGACAGTGGTTTTCTGGTTTTATCCTTGGCTTTGTCCAATGGATATCCAAGCGGTGTAAATGCAATTGGCTCTACATGGTCCGGCAGCTTGAGAAATTCTCTGGTTGGTTGGGGATTGAATGCACCAATCCAGCAGGTCCCTAAACCCAGATCTGCAGCCTGCAGGGTAATATGATCAACCACTATGGCTGCATCCACCGTCGAATAATTTGCATTGTCATATTTGTGGCGAACCCATCCTTCATCGGGAATGCTGCAAACGGCGAAGATTATCGGCGCCTGGACAAACCAATCCCGGGTGTATATTTTCAGCAAATCTTCTTTTTTATTTTCGGTCTTGATAATGATGATTTGAAAGGGCTGTTTATTGGCTGCAGTTGGCGCCAACCGGGCTGCATTCAGCACCTTATCTAAAAGCTGGTCGTCCACCGGTGCAGGTGAGTAGTGGCGGCAGCTATATCGCTGTTGAATCAATTGTTCAAAATCCATCCCGAGCTCCTTTTAGATTCAAGAAAAGACAAGTTTCCAGGTCATAAAAGTTGTAAAAAATGCCACAGCCAAAGCGTTGTTCCCGCCCCCAATATGCCCAGTCCTATCCCTGCAATCGTATCTGTTAAGTAATGAACTCCCAGGATCATCCTTCCCAATGTCACAAGAATCGCCAGCAGCAAGAAAGCAGCCAGGAAAAGACCGCTGTCGCCGGCAGCTACAGGAAGGATCAGAGCAAGGTACCAAATCCGCAAAGTATCCCCGCTGGGGAACGAGGGGTCAACAGGGCTGATGGGTTGGAGCATGTTAATATCCGGATGAACTGTATAAGGTCTGGGGCGATTAAGGGCATTTTTTAGAATATTTTCTATACCGACTGTAATCAGGAAAACCAGTAAGGCAATTGCCCCTATTTTCCATTTAAGGCTGATTAATAAAAGCAGAGAAACGACTGCGAATGATGTCCTTCCAAAAAACCAGATTTCCTGGAATACTGTAAGCCAGGGTTTGTTCTTGAATAAACCCTGCACCTTGAGGACGATTTGAGTTTCCCATCTATTTACGCCAGTGAATAAATGGGCGCAGCCAACCAGAAGCAATCCAAAACCCAGAAGTTGATAGATCATATTCTCTCATCCTGAAAATCTGGCCAAACGGGATAAAACATTAACCACTGCTCAGGAACTTTCTTGATGAATCCTTCAATTTTTTCCAAGACCATTTCTGTATTTAAAATAATTTCATCCAGTTTGTTTTTGTACCTTTTGAGAGTGATTGGTCCTGAATTCATTAAGCCATACTGACCAGAGGGAAGCATATAGGCAGCGACAGCAATCACTGGTACATCCGCCGCGAGCGCGGTTGTGATATATCCAACTGGGAGAGGGCTCGGCTTGCCGAAGAAGTTTACATAATGCCTCTTTTTTCTTCCCGGGACGGGACGGTCCACGCCTGTTGCAGCAACGCCGCCATTCTTTAGGTAGTTGACGATTTCAGCTTCAAACCTGGAATCACCCAAAGGTTCGACATCCATTCCGAAGGATGACCTGATCTCATTCTGGAGCTGATAACCGGTTCCGGGATCGGGATAGGACAGAACTTTTGCTTTAAATCCATGCTGGACCAACCCGCATACCACCAGGTCAAAATTACTAAGATGAGGTGCGACTACCAAGTATCCCTGATCCTGTTAGCAAATCTTGATTAAATCCCTCATTGGCTCAGAAAACGGAACCATGGATTCCAGCTTTTCAGGTTTATTAAAGAAATGGTTCAGATCATAGTAACACCTGCCCGCATGATCGAGGACATTTTTTGTTTTTTCAACAAGATCCCGGTGGGAATTGGTCTCGCCATTGACTATGAATTGGTTGGCACGGATTGATTTGGTTATATCCGCGTTCTCAAATCTGGATACCAGAGAGGCAATTGATTGGCTGACCCTGTACCCAACTTTCGGGGAGAGATAGCGGCCGATCATTACAGATACCCGTACTGAAAATTTACTGTTAAGAATTGCTTGAAGTGTCATAGTGGTTAACTAGATCAGGAAAATATTTTATCTATATTGATTTGGATTGTTCTGAACGTATTGATTTAATTCCTTCACTTAACACCGGTACTCCCCGGACAACACAAACAATGACACTGATCCAGGTAAAGGCCATCCCTGCTAGATAAATCCAGTAAGTACAACCAGAACCTGTGGAGGGCAGCGCGTAAGATAAGGTAAGAAAGCCGGCAGCGGCAGCTTTCACTGTGCCATACATAGCACGCATGAAGCGGGAGCGGACCAGGAAACGATTGAGCGGTGATTGGAGCTGTTCAAATGCACTGACACCTTCTTTCATGCCAATTGAACGGACTGCATCCACTGAAGTTCCCCTGATTAGAACAATAATGGGAACGAGAACAGATATTAAACCCAGGTGGGCATACACAACCCAGAGTACATATTCCAGAGTACGGTCAGTAGCAATGTCGAACACACTTCCTAGCAGAGAGGCCTCATTGCGTTTGCGGGCGACCCAGCCGTCCAAGGTATCAAGGGAAAAGATTAGGATGATTAACGGGACGCTCCATAGGTGCGCAGTCTCGCTATCAGAATACATCAAGGCAAGGTACAAAAATAAAAGAGGAAAACGGGATAAAGTAATTATATTTGCCATAGTGATATTTGTTCCGTTGGTTTCAGGATAATTATGAGGGTGAAGGTATCAAGGGATAAACTTTCCGGGGGTGCTCGGCGTAAGCCAGTGGGCACCCAGCCCCGCATTCTTCCAGTAGACTGCAAGTTTTACAGTCCTCAGGTACATAATGCCGCTCCCGCAATTCCAAGGCGAGATCATGTTCCCAGATCGATTTCCAGGAATCGTTTAGGATGTTGCCTAATTGATTGTAATATGATTGGCAAGGTATAACTCCACCATCCGGCTCGACGCACATATTATAAAGTGCCGCAGTACAGCCTTTAATGCCCAGGTTCATCTCCAGCGGGTTTAGATGGCAGTAGAGAGTAGGTGTGTACCAGATTAATTTCTGACCGGTTAACTTGATTTTTTCTTGGGCGAGGGATAAAAGTGGCTTGAGTTCTTCTTCTGATAAGCCGGTTCCCACATCTTTGCCCCTGCCAGAATAGATTAATGCATTTAATCCAATGGTCGGCACTCCCAATTCTGCCAGAAAATCCAGGGTTTCTTCCATACTGGCTTGATTATGTTTCAACATGGTTGTGTTGGTCATTATATACAAAGAGCTGTGCAAAGCATTCTTTAAACCGTTGATGGTCTGCTGCCAGGCGCCTTTGAGGTTCACCATTTTATCGTGAACAGCCGGATCGTGAGATTCAACAGTGATCTGGATGTGATCTAATCCTGCTTCCACAAGCTTATCCACATAAGATGAATCAGATAGTTTCCTGCCATTTGTGTTCAAGCCGGTGATTTGTCCCTTGCCTTCCGCATACGCTATTAATTCAGGAAGGTCCTTTCTTAGCGTTGGTTCTCCACCGGTGAAGATT